>NZ_AP024546.1:981186-1308248 GCF_018406645.1 Lysobacter helvus | reverse complement strand
CTGGGCCGAAGTGCGCATCGACACGCTGGGCCCGCGCATCGATCCGGCGGGGCTGCTGCGCTACCTCGTCAGTTTCCGCGACCACGCCGAATTCCACGAACAGTGCGTGGAGCGCATCTTCATCGACGTGCTCGCGCGCTGTCGTGCCGAGCGCGTGTCGGTGGAAGCGCGCTACACGCGGCGCGGCGGGCTGGACATCAACCCGTGGCGCGGCACGCCGGGCCTGTCGCCGCCACCGGCCGTCCGCGCACTGCGGCAATAACGCACGGCACAGCCGGCGACGATGCGGATTTAACGGGGCGCGTGGTCCCCTGCGCTGCGCCCGGCCCCCGCCGGGCCGGAGCAATCCCATGAGCAACGACAAACCCGACTTTTCCCAGGTCAAGGGAACGGTGCGGAGCACGTCGGGCGAAGTCCCGGAAAAACCGGACTTCAGCCAGGTCAAAGGCACCGTCAGCGGTGAAGGACTCACGCCCGAAGCCACCAGCTACACCGTCGTCAAGGGCGACACGCTCTCGCACATCGCCAAGGCGCACTACGGTCGCGCGAGCAAGTGGCACGCGATCTTCGACGCCAACCGCGATGTCCTCGACGATCCCGACCGCATCCAGCCCGGCCAGGTCCTGAAGATCCCGGCGATCGACGCCGACGGCGATGGCGACATCGACCCGACGCGCGCCGCCTGACGTCCTCCCGCTTCCCACTCCAAAGGAATCTCCCCATGCAATCCATCCGATCCCCGCTCGCGCAGGCCGTGCTCGTCGCCCTGCTCGGCACGCTCGCCCTGGCGGGCTGCAAGAAGAAGGAAGCCGAGACGATGACGCCGCCGGCGTCGACCACCATCGCCACCCCGCCGCCGGCGATGCCGGCCACCGTGGCCTCGCCGGTGCCGACCACCTCGGCCGTCGGCGTGTCCGGCGTGGAGCTCGGCAATGCCGCCGGTCCGGACATGAAGATCACGGCGCCCACCGCCACCTTCTCGACGAAGGACAAGATCATCGCGGCCGTCAGCACGTCCACCACCGATGCCATGGCCACCGTCCCGGGCAAGCTCGCGGCGAAGTGGAGCCACCAGGACAGCAACCAGGTGGTCAACGAAGAGTCGCGCGACATCCAGTTCCACGGCGCGCAGGTCTACGACTTCCAGATCGAGAACAAGCAGCCCTGGCCGGCCGGCAAGTACAAGGTCGAGATCATGCTCGACGGCAACATGGTCCAGGCCCGCGAGTTCGAAGTGAAGTAAGCGGCCGCCCCCTGGGCCCCGGAAAGGCGCGGCTTTGCGGCCGCGCCTTTTTTCATGCGCGACAAACCCTGAAAATGGTCGGCCCAGCGCCCCCAGCAGCGAGCGACCCCATGTCGAAGTCCCCGAAGATCCTCTACACGCTCACCGACGAGGCGCCGTTCCTGGCGACGCAGTCGCTGCTGCCCATCGTCGCTGCGTTCGCCGGCACCGCCGGCATCGCCGTGGAAACGCGCGACATCTCGCTCGCCGCGCGCATCCTCGCGCTCTTCCCCGAAGTGCTCGACGCCTCGCAGCGCGTGAACGACGACCTCGCCGAACTCGGCACGCTCGCCACCACGCCGGAAGCCAACATCATCAAGCTGCCGAACATCAGCGCCTCGGTGCCGCAGCTCAAGGCCGCGATCCGCGAGTTGCAGCAGCAGGGCTTCAAGCTGCCGGACTATCCGGAAGAACCGAAGGACGACGCGCAGGCCGACATCAAGGCGCGCTACGACCGCACCAAGGGCAGCGCGGTGAACCCCGTGCTGCGCGAAGGCAACTCCGATCGCCGCGCACCGCTGTCGGTCAAGCAGTACGCGCGCAAGCATCCGCATCGCATGGGCAAGTGGGCCAGCGATTCCAAGTCGCACGTCGCGCACATGGACGAAGGCGATTTCTACGGCAGCGAGCGGTCGGCCACGATCGCCAACGCCGGCGCCCTGCGCATCGAATTCGTCGGCGCCGACGGCAGCACGAAGGTGCTCAAGGACAAGGTGAAGGTGCAGGCCGGCGAGATCGTCGACGGCGCGGTGATGCGCGCCAAGGCGCTCGCGCGCTTCGTCGATGCGCAGATCGAGGACGCGAAGGCGCAGGGCGTGCTGTTCTCGCTGCACCTGAAGGCCACGATGATGAAGGTCTCCGACCCGATCATGTTCGGCGTGGTCGTCGAGCGGTTCTACCGCGACGTGCTGGCGCGCCACGAAGATGCGCTGGTGCAGGCGGGTTTCGATCCCAACAACGGCATCGGCGATCTGTACGCGCGCCTGCCCTCGTTGCCGGAAGACCTGCGCAAGGCCATCGAAGCCGACATCGCCGCCGAATACGCGCAGCGCCCGGGCCTGGCGATGGTGAATTCCGACAAGGGCATCACCAACCTGCACGTGCCGAGCGACGTGATCGTCGATGCCTCGATGCCCGCGATGATCCGCGACTCCGGCCGCATGTGGAACGCGAAGGGCGAGCTGCAGGACACCAAGGCCGTCATCCCCGATCGCTGCTATGCCGGCATCTACCAGGCGGTGATCGACGACTGCAAGGCGCACGGCGCGTTCGATCCCGCGACGATGGGCAGCGTGCCCAACGTCGGGCTGATGGCGCAGAAGGCCGAGGAATACGGTTCGCACGACAAGACGTTCCACCTCGACGCCGACGGCACCGTGCGCGTGGTCGACGACGCGGGCAAGGTGGTGTTCGAACACGCGGTGGAAGCCGGCGACATCTGGCGCATGTGCCAGACCAAGGACGCGCCGATCCGCGACTGGGTGAAGCTCGCCGTTTCGCGCGCGCGCCTGAGCCACACGCCGGCGGTGTTCTGGCTGGACGAAAAGCGCGCGCACGACGCGCAGGTGATCGCGAAGGTCAACGCGTACCTGAGGGACCACGACACCAATGGCCTGGATCTGCGCATCCTGCCGCCGGTGGAGGCGATGCTGTTCTCGCTCGCGCGCATCCGGAAGGGCGAAGACACGATCTCCGTCACCGGCAACGTGTTGCGCGATTACCTCACCGACCTGTTCCCGATCATGGAACTGGGCACCAGCGCGAAGATGCTGTCGGTCGTGCCGCTGATGGCAGGCGGTGGCTTGTTCGAAACCGGCGCGGGCGGTTCGGCGCCGAAGCACGTGCAGCAGTTCACGGCGGAGAATTACCTGCGCTGGGATTCGCTCGGCGAATTCCTCGCGCTGGCCGCGTCGCTGGAACACCTCGCCGAGAAGTACGGCGACAAGCGCGCGCAGGTGCTGGCCGATGCGCTGGATGCGGCCAATGCGCAGTTCCTGGAAAGCGATCGTTCGCCGTCGCGCAAGATCGGCGGCCTCGACAATCGCGGCAGCCACTTCTACCTCGCGATGTACTGGGCGCAGGCGTTGGCGGCACAGGACGACGATGCGGGCCTGAAGGCGCTGTTCGCGCCGCTGGCGAAGACGCTGGCGGAGAACGAACAGAAGATCGTCGGCGAGCTGGCGGCGGTGCAGGGCTCGCCGGTCGACATCGGCGGGTATTACCGGCCGGACATGCAGAAGCTGGCGACGGCGATGCGGCCGAGTGCGACGTTGAACGCTGCGTTGGCTTCGCTCGGGAAGTAACAACTCGGGACCGGGGACCAGGGACCGGGGACCAGAGAGCAAGTGCGCTCTTCCCTGGTCCCTGGTCCCCGGTCCCCGGTCCCTGCTTTCAGCAATGCGCGACCCGCTGGTCGTTCGACACGACCGGCTTGCGCACGGCGGCTTCGCGCTTGGGTTCGATGCGCGGCTTGCCGAAGGTGCGTTCGGACGCGATGCGGTTGCCGTAGCTCGGGTTGAAGCCGGTCTCTTCGTCCTCGACGCGAGGATCGATGGACGCCAGGCCGCCGAGCAGCCAGAAGCTCTTGAACAGGTTCATGTGGGACTCCTCGGGGATGCCCGGCGTTGTCGCGGCCTGGTCCGTGGCGGCTTGCTCCGTGTCGTCCGCCAGCGTGGCGCCGAGCCGGGGGTCGGCGACGTGGCCATGGAGGAACAACAGGTCCTTGAAGAGGCGTTGCGTCTGCACGTTCATGGCGGTCTCCCTGGGGGACATTGCTTGAGTGGGATCGAAGATAGGCGCATCCTTTCGCCCTGAAAATCGCAAGTTCGGCAAGGGACCTTTCGATTCCATTCAAGGCTCGCCTCCAATGAACCGTCCGCCGCTGCATGCCCTGCAAGGGTTCGTCGCCACCGCGCGCCTCGGCAACCTGTCGCGGGCGGCCGAGTCGATGCACCTGACCATCAGCGCGCTCAGCCACCAGATCAAAGGGCTCGAGGAACGCCTCGGCCAACGCCTGTTCGTGCGGCAGCCGCGCGGGGTGGAACTCACCGCCGACGGGCAGCGCCTGTTCGACCGCGTCGCCGATCACCTCGATGCGATCGAACACGCGCTGCGTCCCTTCGGCATGCGTCGCGACGACGTGCTGACGGTGACGCTGATGCCCTCGTTCGCGACGAGCTGGCTCGTGCCGCGATTGCCGACCTTCCTCGCCGCGCATCCGCAGTTGGAGATCCACCTGCAGTCGACGATCAACGTCGTCGACTTCGAACGCGACACCGACGTGGACGCGGGCCTGCGCTACGGCCCCGGGCATTGGCCCGGACTGGAAGCCGTGCACCTGTTCGACGACTGGCTCACGCCGATCGCGAGCCCCGCGCTGATCGAACGCCTGGGCCGGCCCACGCTGGAAACGCTCGGCGACTTCCCGCTGCTCGGCGCACCCGGCGGGCGCTGGAGCGATTGGTTCACGCGCTTCGGCGGCAAGGCACCCAAGCGCTACGTGGCCAACTTCGACGATTCCGAAACGCTGCACCGCGCGGCGGTGGAAGGCATGGGCATCGTGCTGGGCCGGCTCACGCTGGCCTGGCCGCTGATCGATTCGAACCGCCTGTGCCTGCTGTTCGACGAGAAGCTCAAAGCCGACTTCGCGCATTACCTGGTCGCCCCGCCCCGCTCGCGCGGGCACGCCGGCCTGGCCGCGTTCCGCGCCTGGTTGCTGGAACAGGCGCGGGTCTACACGGACGCCCAAAGCTGACGCGCTACCCTGTCGCTCCTTTCCGAGGAGCCGACCCCATGGCACGCCCGACGTTGTCCGCACGTCCCCTGCTGTCCTGCTTCGTCGCATCCCTGCTGGCCGCGTGCGCGTCCACGCACGACGGTGCTTCCGCTTCGGCGAGCGCATCGGCGGACGGCGGCGCCGCATCGTCGAGCGCGTCCTCTTCGATGGTCACCAACGCCACGGGCGCAGCGCTCGACGAATCGATCGCGGGCAGCTGGCGCACGCCGGCGTGGGCCGCGCGCGACGTGTATCGCCATCCGAAGGAAACGCTGTCGTTCTTCATGGTCAACGCGAACCAGACCGTCATCGAGATCACGCCCGGCGGCGGCTGGTACACGGAGATCCTCGCGCCCTACCTCCGCGACAACGGCCACTACGTTGCCGCGGTGTGGGACGACGCGATCACCGGGCAGCCGCAGTACCGCTACAACCTCAACAAGCAGTTGCGCGAGAAGGTCGCGGGCAACGGGGCGTTGTACGGCAAGGCGGAGCTGCGCAAGTTCGATGCGAAGCACCCGAACTTCGGGCCGGCGGGCTCGGCCGACGTCGTGCTGACGTTCCGCAACGCGCACAACTGGGTGGAGGACGGCAACGCGCAGGATTACTTCAATGCGTTCTTCGCCGTGCTCAAGCCGGGCGGCACGCTGGGCTTCGTCGACCATCGCGCGAAGGCGGGCACGGACCTGGCCACGCAGATCAAGACCGGCTACCTCACCGAGGAGTTGGTGACCGGTTACGCCAAGGCCGCGGGCTTCGTGCTCGAAGACCAGAGCGAAGTGAACGCCAACGCGAAGGACACCAAGGATCACCCGAACGGGGTGTGGACCTTGCCGCCGACCAACCAGCACGACAAGGCGGACGACGCGAAGTACAAGGCGATCGGCGAAAGCGATCGCATGACGCTGCGCTTCCGCAAGCCCGCCGCCTGAGGCGAGACGCCCCGCGTCGATGCTCGTGGCGTTCAACAAGCCGTACGGGGTGCTGTCGCAGTTCACCGACCGCAGCCGCCCGCCACGGCCGACGCTCGCGGGGTTCGGCCTGCCCGCGGGCGTCTATGCCGCGGGCCGGCTCGATGCGGATTCGGAGGGCTTGCTGCTGCTGACCGACGACGGTCCGCTCGCACACCGGCTCAGCGATCCGCGCCACAAACAGCCGAAGACCTATTGGGTGCAGGTGGAAGGCGTGCCATCTGACGCGCAGGTCGAGCGGTTGCGCGCGGGCGTGCTGCTCAACGATGGGCCCACGCGTCCGGCCCTGGTGGAAGCGATCGATGCGCCCGACCTGTGGCCGCGCGACCCGCCGGTGCGGTTCCGCAAATCGGTGCCCGACGCCTGGCTGTCGATCACGATCACCGAGGGCCGCAACCGGCAGGTGCGGCGGATGACCGCTGCCGTGGGTCTTCCCACGTTGCGTCTGGTACGGGTCGCCGTCGGCCCGCATCGGCTCGAGGGGATCGGGCCCGGCTTTTGGCGCGAGATCGTCTGAATGGTTCAGCCGCCCGGGGGCGGCTGTGGGAGGTTTCTGATAACTTGCGCGGCCCGTTCAGGTTTTGCAACGAGATGGATCTCGTTGCCTGATACACAGGAAACGAATGGCTGAGTCGCTACAAGGTTCGGGCAGGATCCTGGTGGTCGACGACCAACCAGCGAACCTGCGCGTCGTCAGCACGTTGCTCTCGCGCAACGGGCACGACGTCGTGCCTGCGCTGACGGGCCCCGAAGCGCTCGAACTCGCGATCGCGCATACCCCCGACCTCGTCCTGCTCGACATGCTGATGCCCGGCATGGACGGTTTCGAACTGCTGCGCGAGCTGCGCCGCCTGCCGCAATTCCAGGACATGCCGGTGATCTTCCTCACCGCCGCGCAGGATCGCGAGCTGCTGCTGCGTGCCTTCGACAGCGGCGCGGTGGATTACGTCACCAAGCCCTTCATCCCGGAAGAACTGCTGGCGCGCGTCGGCACGCACGTCGCGCTGAAGCAGGCGCGCGATCGCCTCGAACGCGTGGCGCGCGAACGCCAGGAGCTGGTGAACCTGGTCGCGCACGACCTCAAGAATCCGTTGAGCAGCGTGTTGTTCGCCAGCGACATCCTGATGCAGAACGGCTGCAAGCCCGAGCGCATCCCGCGCTACCTGCAGATGATCCACGACAGCGCGCACGACGCGATCGGTTACATCCGCCGTTACCTCGAAGGCCAGGAACGCATCGCGCAAGCCGAAAGCGGCGAAGCGCAATCGCATCCGGCCGACCTGCGCGAAACGCTGGAGTGGTTGTCGCATCGTTACGAACTGCAGCTCGAAAGCCGCGGCATGCGCCTGCATGCGCAGGTGCCCGAGGCGTGCGGCACCGTGGCGATCGACCGGCGCGTGCTGCGCCAGGTGTCGGAAAACCTGATCACCAATGCGATGAAGTACGCGGCCGATGGCGGCGAACTCACGCTCGAAGTGCGTTCCGGCAACGGCGCCTACTGGCAGTTGCGCGTGCTCGACCGCGGCAACGGCGTGCCGGGCGAAAAACGCTCCGACCTGTTCAAGCCGTTCATGCGCCTGAGCGGGCGCGAGGACGGCCTGTCCAGCGGACTGGGCCTGTCGCTCGCGCGGCAGATCATCGTCAATGCGGGCGGCGACCTCTGGTACGAGGATCGCGAAGGTGGCGGCGCGGCGTTCGTGATCGAACTGCCCGCGATCGCCACCTAAAGAACGAATCAGCTTTCGTCGGTGGCCGGCGTGCTGCGCGCGCGCGTGGTCTTGCGTGCGGTCGTCGTGCGCGTGGCGCGCTTGGCGCCATTGCTGCGACGCGCATCCACGCGACGCGAGCTGCCTTCGATCGCCGCGCGGCCATCGCCGTTCTCGGCCTGCTTCGCCTTGCGGCGCGCGAGATACCACAGCAGTCCGGCGCCGGCGACGGTGGCCACGGTGACGATGGGATAGCGCCGCACGACCTTCGTCGCAGCCTTGGTGCCCGCGCGCAGGGCGCCGAGCTTGGCGCCGGTTTCGAGCCACTTCTCGCCGCGCGAACTGATCTGCGAACCCAGGTCGAGCAATTCGCCGCCCCACTTGCCGGCCATTTCGACGGCGCGTTCGGGCAATGCGATCAGCTGCTTGTTCATGGCGGAACTCCTGGTGCCTGGCGATTGGGCCGCAGTCTCGGCAAGGCGGCGTTGAGCGCATGTGATCGGCGCGGCCGACCGCGTTTTCGCATTCAGGTGCCGCGCGGTTTGGCGCGGTGCGTCGCGGTGGCCGACCACGGATCGTCCGGCCAGGGATGGCGCGGGTAGCGGCCTTTCATTTCCTTGCGCACGTCGGGATACGTGCGGTCCCAGAACCCGCGCAGGTCCTGCGTGACCTGCAACGGACGGCCGCCCGGCGAGAGCAGGTGCAAGGTGAGCGGTACGCGGCCATCGACGATGCGCGGCGTGTCGGCCAGGCCGAACAGTTCCTGCAGTTTCACGGCGAGCACCGGCGGACGCGCGCCTTCGTGCGCATCGAAGGCGTACTCGATGCGGCGTTCCATGCCGGACGGAACGACGATGCGCGTCGGCGCGAGCGCTTCGATGCGGCGGCGGAGGTTCCAGTCGGCTTTCGAATGCAGCGCGTCGGCGAGCGCGGATTCGTCGAGCGCGTCGAGGCGCGTCTTGCCGGCGAAGGCGGGCAGCAGCCAGTCGTCGAGCGTGGCGAGCAATGCATCGTCCGACAGATCGGGGAATGCGTCCGCATCGTCCGGCAGCCATGCGCGCAGGCAGCGCACGCGGGCACGCCATTGTTCGAGGGATTCGCTCCAGGGGAGTGCGTCGAGGCCGAGTTCGCGCACGGCATCGGTCAGGGCGCGCGCGGCTTGCGCGGGATCCACGCGGCCGGCCGGGCGCGCATCGAGGACGATGTTGTCGAAGCGGCGTTCGCGTTGCGCGACGAGGGCGCGGCGATCGGCGTCCCAGCGCACGGTGCCGCGTTCGACGAAGCGTTCGGGGAAATCGCGTTGCAGGCGCGTTTCGTCCACCGGCGCGCCGCGCAGCAGCAAGGCGTCCTTCGCGTCGAAGCGCAATTCGCTCGCAACGAGCCAGGGTTCGCCGAAGAGCGCGCTGTCGTCGAACAACGTGGCCATGCGGCCGTTCGCGAGCTGGTAGCGACGCGGCTGCGTGGCGTGCTGGTGCGCAATGCGATCGGGGAAGGCGTGCGCCAGCAGATCGCCGAGGCGGTGCGCATCGACTTCGCGCGGTGGCGTTGCATCGACGTGCAGGCGACGCCGCCATTGTTTCGCGGCGGCATCGATCGCAGCGAGCGCGCCGCGGTTGCCGTCGGTGGCGTGGCCGGCGCGGAAGGCGGCGAGGGCGCGCCAGCGTTCGGCGATCGCGTCGCTGCGCGAACGCAAGGGATCGCGCGCTTCGACGAGCGCGGCGAGGTCGCAGGCGAGGGCGCGTTCCTGTGCATCGCGCGGTGCGAGCAGCATCGCGGACAAGCGCGGGTGCGTGCCGAGCGCGAGCATGCGGCGGCCGAGCGGCGTGATCGATTCGCCATCGAGTGCGCCGAGGCGACGCAGCAGGTCGCGGGCGGCGGCGAGGGCGCCGGGCGGCGGCGCATCGACGAAGCGCAGGTCGGCGCTGCCCCACGCCGCGAGTTCGAGCGCGAGCGACGCGAGTTCGACCTGCGCGATTTCGGGACGACGCTGCGGTTCGAGACGTTGCGATTGCGGCCACAGCCGCAGCGCCCAGCCGTCGGCGACGCGACCCGCGCGACCTGCGCGCTGGTCCGCGGAGGCTTGCGCGATCGTCACGATGTCCAGGCGTGCGAATCCGGAATTCGGGTCGTAGCGCGGCTCACGCGCCAGGCCGCTGTCGATCACCACGCGCACGCCCGGCAAGGTCACGCTGCTCTCGGCGACATTGGTCGCGAGTACCACGCGGCGCTTGCCGTCGGTGGCGGGTTGCAGCACGCGCGATTGCTGTTCGACGGGGAGTTCGCCGTGCAGCGCGAGCACATCGATGTCTCGCAATGCGTCGCTGCCGGCGAGCGCGGCGTCGACCTGCGCGATCTCGCGTTGGCCCGGCAGGAACACGAGGACATCGCCGGGATGCGTCGCCACCGCCTGTTCGACGGCGCGGCGCGCCTGCGGCACCAGCGCTTCGTCGCGCCGCGCGGGGAAGTGGGCGACCTCCACCGGATAGCTGCGCCCTGCACTCGACAAGCGCGGCGCGTCGAGGAACCGCGCGAGGCGTTCGCCATCCAGCGTCGCCGACATCACGACGATGCGCAGGTCTTCGCGCAGGCCGGCCTGCACGTCGAGCGCGAGCGCGAGGCCGAGGTCGCCGGCGAGATGGCGTTCGTGGAATTCGTCGAAGAGCAGGGCGCCGACGCCGTCGAGCATCGGGTCGTCCTGCAGCATGCGCGTGAGGATGCCTTCGGTGACCACTTCGACGCGCGTGCGCGCAGAGATGCGGCTTTCGAACCGGATGCGATACCCCACCGTGTCGCCGGGCGCTTCGCCGAGTTGCTTCGCCATGAACCCGGCGGCGGCGCGCGCGGCGACGCGGCGCGGTTCCAGCATCACGATCTTGCGGCCGGCGAGCCACGGCGCATCCAGCAGCGCCAGCGGCACCTGCGTGGTCTTGCCGGCGCCGGGCGGCGCTTCCAGGACCAGGCGCGGATGTGCGGCCAGGCTCGCGCGGAGCTCCGGCAACAGGGCGGCGATGGGGAAGTCGGGGCTGCGCACGCGCGAAGTCTACGGGGGTGGCCGGTAGACTTGCGCCCCATGCTCATCGACATCGGCGCCAACCTCACCCACGACAGCTTCGACCACGACCGCGACGCCGTGCTGCAACGCGCGCGCGATGCGGGCGTGCGGCGGATGATCGTGACCGGCGCCAGCCGCGCGCACTCGCCGCAGGCCGCGAACCTGGCGCGCCAGCACCCCGGCGAATTGTTCGCCACCGCCGGCGTGCATCCGCACCACGCCACCGAGTACACCGCCGAATGCGACGCGGAGATGCGCGCGTTGCAGGCGTTGCCGGAAGTGGTCGCCGTCGGCGAGTGCGGGCTGGATTACTTCCGCGATTTCTCGCCGCGGCCGGCGCAACGTCGCGCATTCGAGATGCAATTGCAGATCGGCGCGGACACCGGCAAGCCGCTCTTCCTGCACCAGCGCGATGCGCACGACGACTTCATGGCCGCGATGCGCAACTTCGACGGGCGCCTCGGGCCGGCCGTCGTGCATTGCTTCACGGGGACGCGCAAGGAACTGTTCGATTACCTCGACCAGGACTGGTACGTGGGCATCACCGGGTGGCTGTGCGACGAACGCCGCGGCCTGCACCTGCGCGAACTGGTGAAGCACATCCCGGCCAACCGCCTGATGATCGAAACCGATGCGCCCTACCTGCTGCCGCGCACCGTGCGACCGCAGCCGTCGCATCGCCGCAACGAACCGATGTACCTGGCGCACATCGTGGAGGAGCTCGCGCGCGATCGCGGCGAGCCCGTCGAGACCGTGGCGGCGGCGACGAGCGCGGCCGCGACGGCGTTCTTCCGCTTGCCCGGTTAGCTGCGCAGCCCGACGCCGCGCTTCAGCAGCCACAGGCCGATCGCGGACAACGCGGCCACGAAGCCCAGCATCAACGAATACGCGACCCACAACGGCACGTCGCTCACGCCGAGCAGGCCGTAGCGGAACGCATTGACCATGTAGAAGATCGGGTTGAGGTGGGTAAGCGTTTCCGCCCAGCCCGGCAGCAGCTTCACCGAATAGAACACGCCGCCCAGGTACGTGAGCGGGGTGAGGATGAAGGTGGGGACGATGGCGATGTCGTCGAACTTCTTCGCGTACACCGCGTTGACGAACCCGGCGAGCGAAAAGATCGTGGCGCCCAGGATCACGGTGGTCAGCGTGACGAGCGGATGCGGCATGCGCACCGGCGTGAAGAACATCGAGATCAGCAGCACGATCACGCCGACCATCAACCCGCGCAGCACGGCGCCGGCGACGTAGCCGCCGAGGATCACGTGGTTGGGCATCGGGCTGACGAGCAGTTCCTCCACGTGCCGGCCGAACTTGGCGCCGAAGAACGACGAGGAAATGTTGCCGTAGCTGTTCTGGATGACGCTCATCATCACCAGGCCCGGCACGATGAAGGCCATGTAGCTGATGCCGTCCATCTGTCCCACGCGCGAGCCGATCAGCCCGCCGAAGATCAGGAAGTACAGCGTCATCGTGATCGCGGGCGGCACCAGCGTCTGCGCCCAGATGCGCAGGATGCGCGTGACTTCGCGGCGCACGATGGTGCCCAGCGCCACCCAGTTGCGGCGCGCGGGCGTGGCGGGGACGGGCGCGATCATGCCCTTGGCTTGCACGTCCTTCGAGGGGATGTCGTTCACTGGGCCTGCTCCTGCCCCGTGAGGCGGACGAACAATTCTTCGAGACGGTTGGACTTGGTGCGCATCGAACGCACGCGGATGCCGGCGGCATCCAGTCGGGTGAACACGCCGTTGAGGTCCATGGCGCGCGGCATTTCGAGGTCGAGCGTGTGGTCGTCCGCGGCGGACAGCGTGGCGCCGGGGATTTCCGGCAACGCTGCCGGCAGCTGGCCGTCGATGTCGAACAGGAAGCCTTCGATGTCGAGCTTGGCCAGCAGCGCCTTCATCGTGCCCTGCGCCACGATGGTGCCCTTGTCGATGATCGCCAGGTTCTTGCAGAGGCTCTCGGCTTCCTCCAGGTAATGCGTGGTGAGGATGATCGTGGTGCCGGCCGCGTTGATCTCGCGCAGCGTGCGCCACATGCCGCGGCGGATTTCGATGTCCACGCCGGCGGTGGGCTCGTCGAGGATGAGCAGGCGCGGCGCGGTCATCATGGCGCGCGCGATCATCAGCCGGCGCTTCATGCCGCCCGACAGCGTGCGCGACATCACCTGCGCCTTTTCCCAGAGGTGCCCGCGCTTGAGTTCCACTTCGGCGCGCGCCATCGCTTCCTCGCGCGGGATGCCGTAGAAGCCCGCGTAGTTGACGAGGATGTCGAAGGGCTTCTCGAACAGGTTGAAGTTGATTTCCTGCGGCACCAGGCCGAGCAGGCGCATGGCCTCCGACCGGTGGCGGGCGATGTCCGTGCCGAACACCTCGACCTGCCCGGCGCTCTTGTTCACGAGCGAGCTGACGATGCCGATCAGGGTGCTCTTGCCGGCGCCATTGGGGCCGAGCAGGGCGAAGAAGTCGCCGGGACGCACGTCCAGCGACACGCCCTTCAGGGCCTGCACGCCGTTGTCGTAGGTCTTGCGGAGGTCGGACACGCGCAGTGCGGGCGCGCTGTCGAGCGCATGGGTCTTGGCGTTTGCGTCGGGGGGCATGGAAAGGCCTTCGGCCGCAGCCTGCGCGGCGAAGCCGGTAGTATAGGCGGCCCCGCGGCGGCCCCGGCGCCAACGCTCCGTTGCACTGACGACCCCCGACACCTTGGCCATCACGCACTTTCCGCTCAAGCTCGTCGCGCGCCGCATGCTGGCGCCGACGGTTGCGCACCTGACCTTCCAGCGCGACGACGGGCAGCCCCTGGATTTCATCCCCGGCCAGTTCGTGCAGGTGCACTTCCATTACGCCGACGGCACGGCCACCAAGCGCAGCTACTCGCTGGCCACCATCCACGACCACGCGCTGGGCCCGGGCGAGGCGGTGGAGATCGCGGTCAGCTACGTGGCGGGCGGCGCGGCCACGGCCCTGTTCGAAGGCCTGCCCGAGCACGGCCTGATCGACGCGAGCGGCCCCTACGGGCGCTTCTGCCTGATGCCGGCCGACACCAACCAGCGTTACCTCCTGATCGGCACGGGCACCGGCGTCACGCCGTACCGCGCGATGCTGCCGCAGCTGGAGCGGCTGATCGTGGAGCGCGGCATCAAGGTGGTGTTGCTGTTCGGTGCGCGCACGCCGGTGGAGCTGTTGTACGGCGACGAATTCCGCGCCTTCGCCGACAAGCACGGCGAGCACTTCCGCTTCGTGCCGTGTTTCTCGCGCGAACTGCCGGCGCCGGGTTCGGCGCAGGCGCATGCCGACGTGCGCCATGGGTACGTGCAGCAGTTCCTGGAGGAATTCGCACCGCACGCCGACACCGACATCGCCTACCTGTGCGGCAACCCCAACATGGTGGATGCCTGCTTCGAGACGCTGAAGGGCTTCGGCCTGCCGGTGCCGCAGGTGCGCCGCGAGAAGTACGTCAGCAGCAAGTAGCTCCCTCGTCGGTCACGTTCCGCGCCGCGCAGCGTCCTGTCATGCTGACGCCATCGCTCGGAGGGGACGCACCACGATGAACCGCAAGACCCGATTCCTGCTCGCACTGGCGCTGGTCGCGGCCGTGCTGGGCTGGCGCGCCTGGCAAAGCCGCGCACCGAAATCCGCGCCCAAGGCCACCGCCTACGCCGCCGAAGCCGCGCCCGAACGCAAGCTGGGGCGCATCGCCTTCAAGCCGTGCACGCTCGCGCCCGCGCTGGGCGCCGCCAGCGTCGAGGCCGAGTGCGGCACGTTCACGGTCGCGGAAAATCCCGCGCTGCCGAACGGCCGCAAGATCGCGCTCAACATCGCGTGGGTGCCGGCCAACGAATCGGGCGACCACATGCCCGATCCGGTCTTCATGCTCGCCGGCGGCCCGGGCCAGGCGGCGGCGGAAACCTATCCGCAGGTCGCCCCCGCGTTCCGCGAGGTGCTCAAGCATCGCGACGTGGTCCTCGTGGACCAGCGCGGCACCGGCAAGTCCAATCCGCTGAAGTGCAAGGACGAGGGCGCCGAGGACAAGGCGGACGACGCGAGCGTGCAGGCCGACGCGGTCGACGAATCGCCCGCCGCCATGCGCGCCGCCGCCGAGAAGTGCCGCGATGCGCTGGCCAAGCACGCCGACGTCCGCTTCTATTCCACCACCGACGCGATCCGCGACCTCGACGCCGTGCGCGCCGCCATCGGCGCCGACAAGATCAACCTGATGGGCGTGAGCTACGGCACGCGCGTCGCGCAGCAGTACGCGATGCGCTATCCGCAGCACACGCGCACCATCACGCTGGATTCGGTCGCGCCGAATGCGATCTACCTCGGCAACGATTTCGCGCGCAACCTGGAGTCCGCACTCGACCTGCAGTTCGGTCGCTGCACGAAGACGCCGGGTTGCGCGAAGTCGCTCGGCGATCCGCGCCAGCGCTTGAACGCGTTGATGACGAAGCTGCGCGCCGACCCGCCGATGGTGAAATACCGCGACGCCAGCACCGGGCAGATGAAGGAAGAACGCCTCACGCCGGACCACGTCGCGGGCCTGACGCGCATGTATGCGTACGTGCCGGTCGCGGCGTCCATCCTGCCGCTGCTGCTCAACGAAGCCGACCAGGGCCGTTACGAAGGCCTGATGGCGCTGTCGAAGATGCTCGGCGGTTCGCTGGCGGACCAGATGATGTACGGCATGCAGTTGTCGGTGATCTGCACCGAGGACAGCGCGGGCATCCACGGCGACGATGCGATGTCGCAGTCGCTGCTCGGCAACCAGCTCGTCGAAACGCTGCAGCAGCAGTGCGCGGTGTGGCCGAAGGGCGTGGCGCCGAAGGATTTCCACGCGCCGCTCGCCACCAACGTGCCGGCGTTGCTGCTGTCCGGCGAACTGGATCCGGTGACGCCGCCGGCCTACGCCGAAAGCGTGGTCAAGACGTTGCCGAAGGGCCGCGCGCTCGTGCTGCGCGGCCAGGGCCACAACGTGATCGGCGCCGGCTGCATGCCGAAGCTGTTCGCGCAATTCCTCGACACGGCCGATGCGAAGGCGCTCGATGCGAAATGCCTCGACACGCTCGCCTACACGCCGCCGTTCACCTCGTTCAATGGATGGGAGCCGTAAATGATCGTTGCCGAACACCTGCGCAAGACCTTCCCCGGCACGGGGAAAGGCAAGGGGCCGGTCGTTGCCGTCGACGACGTGGGCTTCGAAGCGCGCGATGGCGAAATCACCGGGTTGCTCGGGCCGAACGGCGCGGGCAAGACGACGACGCTGCGCATGCTCTACACGCTGATGCGCCCGGAAAGCGGGCGCGTGCTCGTCGATGGCAAGGACGTGGCGAGCGATCCGGAAGCAGCGCGACGCGCGCTCGGCGTGTTGCCGGATGCGCGCGGCGTGTACAAGCGCCTGACTGCGCGCGAGAACATCCGCTACTTCGGCGAGCTGCACGGGCTGGATGCGGCAACCATCGCGGCGCGCACCAAGGCGTTGTCGGCGGCGCTGCAGATGGACGATTTCCTGGATCGCCAGACCGAAGGCTTCTCGCAGGGCCAGCGCACCAAGACCGCCATCGCGCGCGCATTGGTGCACGACCCGCGCAACGTGATCCTGGACGAACCCACCAACGGGCTCGACGTGATGACCACCCGCGGGCTGCGCGAATTCCTGCGCCAGCTGCGCGGCGAAGGCCGTTGCGTGATCTTCTCCAGCCACATCATGCAGGAGGTCGCCGCGCTCTGCGATCGCATCGTGGTGATCGCGCACGGGCGCGTCGTCGCGCACGGCACGTCGGATGAATTGCGGAAGCAGACGGGCGAGGAGAACCTCGAGGATGCGTTCGTTCGGTTGATCGGTTCGGAAGAGGGGTTGCACGCATGAAGGCCGGCATGATGTCTTCCATCCGCACGATCCTGATGAAGGAACTGCGCGAGTTCGTCCGCGACAAGCGCACGCTGATGCTGGCGCTGGTGCTGGGCCCGCTGCTCACGCCCGCGATCATGCTCGGCATCCTCACGCTGGCCGAGTCGCGCGCGAAGAGCCAGATCGAAAAACCGCTCGACATCCCGATGGTCGGCGTCGAACACGCGCCCAACATGGTGAAGTGGCTCGCTGGCCAGGGCATCCGCCAGCGCAAGGTCACCGGCGACCTGGACGCTGCGGTGCGCAACCAGGCCGAGGACGTGTACCTGAAGATCGGCGACGACTTCGACAAGGACTGGCGCGAAGGCCAGCCGGCGCTGGTGGAGATCGTGCACGACAGCACGCGCCAGGATTCGGACATCCCGGTGAAGCGCATCGAGGATGCGTTGTCGCGTTACGGGCAGCAGGTGGGTGCGTTGCGCTTGCTTGCGCGCGGGATGAACCCGGGCGTCGCATCGCCGGTCGTCGTCTCGCACAAGGATCTGTCGACGCCGGAAGCGCGGCGCGGCATGGTGATGTCGATCCTGCCGTACCTGCTGATCCTCGGTGCGTTCCTCGGTGGTGCGTACCTGATCATCGACACGACCGCGGGCGAACGCGAACGCCAGTCGCTCGAACCCTTGCTCGCCACGCCCACGCATCGCGGCGCGGTGGTGACCGGCAAGATCTCGGCGGCGTGCGTGGTCGGCCTGACGTCGCTGCTGCTGACGCTGCTCGCGTTCAAGGTGGGCTCGCAGTTCTCGCCGGGCATCGGGCGCCAGATGGACGTGAGCATGCCGGCGATCGGCAAGATGCTCGTGATCCTGCTGCCGATGCTGTTCATCGGCACCTCGCTGCTGACGTTCATCGCCGCCGGTGCGAAGTCGGTGAAGGAAGCGCAGAGCTACATGAGCATGCTGATGCTGCTGCCGATGATCCCGACCATCGCGCTGATGGTGAGCCCGGTGAAGAACCAGCTGTGGATGTTCGCGGTGCCGTTCCTGGCGCAGAACCAGATGCTGCTGAAGGTGGTGCGCGGCGAAGACATCCCGATGGCGTTCTGGGGCGTGTACATGGCGGCGGGCTTCGGGGTGGCGATCGCGTTGTGGTTCGCGGCGACGCGGCGTTACCACCAGGAGAAGCTGGCGATCTCGGCCTGACGTTCCGGCCGGATTGCGCGCAAGAAAAAAGCCCGGCGATTGCCGGGCTTTTTTCGTTCCACGTGTTGCGCGAGATCAGCCGCCGGGACGGAAGTTGATCGTGCGGCGCGTGGTGACCGGTGCATCGATCGGCGCGAACTTCCAGCGCTTCACCGCCGCGAGGGCTTCGCGGTCGAAGATGCGCGCCGGGTTGGCGTCGACGACGCGGGCGCTGGTGACCGACCCATCGGTGCCCACGGTGATTTCCACCTGGACCTCGCCGCTCTGCTGGCGACGCGCGGCTTCGGGCGGATAGCGCGGGGCCGGCGTGGAGACGGCGCGCAGGCTGCCACCACCACCGGACGATGCCGGCGCCGAGGCCTGCTGCTGCGCCGGGGCGCTGGCGGCGGGCTGCTGGGCAGCGGCGGCGCGCTGGGCGGCTTCCTTCTGGTCGGCTTCGCGCTGGGCGGCGGCCTTCTTGTCGGCTTCGGCTTGGGCGGCCTGCTGCTGCGCGAGCTGCGCGGCGGCCTGCTGCTGGGCGGTGGCCTGCTGGGCGAGGCGCTGCTTTTCGAGGTCGGCCTGCTTCTTCAGGTCTTCCTCGGACTTCACCTTGTCCTGTTCGGCGCGTGCGGCGACGGCCTGCTGGGACTGGGCGATCGTCGTCTTCAGGCGCGGGAGCGCCGGCGCCGAGGCGTCGGTCTTCTCCATCAGGGCGTACAGGCGCTGGGCTTCGGTGAAGTCCTCGCGCTGGATGCTCTGCTCGGTCGCGATGAGGGCGTACGGCATCAGGTCGGTCAGGGCGCTGGCCACGGCGGGGTCGCTCGGCGCCTTGTCGCGCAGGGCGAGGTAGTACTCCATGGCGTTGTTGCCCGCCGGGGCGTACAGGCGCTGCTCGCGGAGCGCGCCGCTGGCGGCCTCGCGGAGCTGGTCGGCGCTCATCGCGGCGACGGCTTCGGACACGGCCGGCGGCGGTGCCGCGACCGCGGCGGCGGTGGCGCTGGTGGCCACGCCGGCATCGGTGGCGGCTTCCTGTTTGCCGCCGCAAGCGGCGAGCGTCGCGCACCCCAGCGCGACCAGGACGTAGAGATTCAGGCGCGCCACGCGCGGGCGCGACGACTTGGACATTGCGTGCATAACGGAACCACTCCCCTGTCTGTGCGCCAGTTGCGGGCACGTGCGCGTAGGACGCGACAGCGGCGGGCGTTTGTCAAGCGTGCGTGACGAAACCCGGGGCAAATTTCGGACATTCCGCATGGCGGCCCATGCACGGATCGTGCCGGGGGGCTATTCAGGCGGCGGGCGCGGGCCGCGGCGTTGCCTTACTTGCCGATGCAGAAGCTGCCGAAGATATGCCCGAGGAGGGCGTCGGGGACGACGCGGCCGGTGATTTCGCCGAGGGCGTCGTGGCCGGCGCGGAGGGATTCGGCTGCGAGTTCGAGCGCGTCGGCGTCCAGTTGCGCTGCGGCGTCGTGCAGGTGCGCGGCGGTGCGGGCCAGCGCGTCGACGTGGCGGGCGCGCGCGGTGAAGGTGCCCTCGCCGGCGTCGGCGGCTTCGGCGCCCGACAACGTGCGCAGGCGCGCGTGCAATGCGTCGAGGCCGGCACCGGTGCGCGCGGAGACGTGGACAGTATCGGGGTCCGTGTCGTGCGGCGCGTGCGGGAGCAGGTCGGACTTGTTGTGGATCCACAGGCGACGCGGGACGTCGGCGATCGCGTCGGCGACGGCGGTGCGTCCGGATTCTGGATCGCGCGCATCGAGCACCACGATCGCCAGGTCGGCGCCCTGCAGTTCGTCGCGCGCGCGGCGCATGCCTTCGCGTTCGATCGCATCGCCGCCTTCGCGCAGGCCGGCGGTGTCGACGAGCGTGAGTTCGGCGCCGTCGAGGCGAACGGTTTCGTGCAGCAGGTCGCGCGTGGTGCCGGCGATGTCGGTGACGATCGCGCGTTCGCTGCCGGCGAGCGCGTTGAGCAGCGAACTCTTGCCGGCATTCGGCGGGCCCACGATCACGGCGTGCAAGCCATCGCGCAGCTTGCGGCCGCGTTCGGCTTCGGCGAGGAGCGTGGCCACGGTGGAGGTCGCGCGGGCGAGGCCTTCGCGCAGTTCGCGGCCGCCGAGGGTGTCGAGGGACTCGTCGGCGAAATCGATCGCAGCCTCGACGTGGATACGCAGGTGCAGCAGTTCGGTGGCCAGCGCGTCGACGCGTTGCGAGAACACGCCATCGAGTGCGCGACGGGCGGCGCGTGCAGCGCGCGTGTCGCCGGCGGCGATGAGGTCGGCGACGGCTTCGGCCTGCGCGAGGTCGAGCTTGCCGTTGAGGAAGGCGCGTTCGCTGAATTCACCGGGCCGCGCGTGGCGTGCCCCGCGCGTGCAGCACTCGGCGACCAGGCGTTGCAGCACGACGGGGCTGCCGTGCGCCTGCAGTTCCACCACGTGTTCGCCGGTGAAGCTGGCGGGCGCGGCGAAATACAGCGCGAGACCGTCGTCGATGGTTTCCTCGCCGGCGCGCAACCGCACGTAATGCGCGTGGCGCGGGACGAGGGCGCAGCCGCACAGGGCTTCCGCGATCGCGCGGCTGCGCGGGCCGGACAACCGCACCACGCCGACGCCACCGGCGCCTGGCGCGGTGGCGATGGCGACGATGGTGTCGGTGTCCGTGGCGGTCACGCCTTCGCGAGTTCGGGCTTGTCGCCGTAGCGGCGCAGCATGAACCACTGTTGCAGCAGGCCGAGCGCACCGTTGGTAACCCAGTACAGCACCAGGCCGGCCGGGAAGAACACCATCGTGACGCCGATGACCAGCGGCATGAACTGCATCATCTTCTGCTGCGTGGGATCCATGCCCTGCATCGGCGTGAGCCGCTGCGTGGTGTACATGATCAGCATGTTGAGGATGGGCAGGATGAAGTACGGATCGCGCGCGGAGAGGTTGGTGATCCAGCCGATCCACGGCGCGTGGCGCAGCTCGACCGACTCCGACAGCATCCAGTACAGCGCGAGGAAGATCGGCATCTGGATCAGCATCGGCAAGCAACCGCCGGCCGGGTTGACCTTCTCTTTCTTGTACAGCTCCATCGTCGCCATCTGCAGCTTCTGGCGATCGTCGCCGTAGCGTTCCTTCAGCTGCTGCATGCGCGGCGCGAGCTTGCGCATCTTCGCCATCGACTGGAACTGCTTGGCGGCGATGGGATACATCGCCAGGCGGATCAGCACGACCAGGCCGATGATCGACCAGCCCCAGTTGCCGAGCACGCCATGGATCATCGTGATGATGGCGAACAGCCAGCCGGCGAGCGTGGCCATGAAGCTGAAGCTGCTGAAATCGACGGCGCGCGTCAGGCCCGGCACGTGCTGCGCTTCGATGCCTTCGACGAGCTTGGGGCCGACCCACAAACGCGCGGTGGTTTCGGCATGCGCACCCGGCGCAACGTTGACGCCGGGGCCGAGCGCGCGCACGAGGTAGTTGGTGGCGCCGGGGACCTGGCGCGTGGACAGCGAGAACGTCGCTTCGTCCTTGTCGCCCGGGATCCACGCGGTGAAGAAGTAGTGCTGCAGCAGCGCGATCCAGCCGCCGGTGACTTTCTTGTCGAGCGTGCCGTCGTCGACGAACTTGTCGTACTTGCGCTTCTCGTACTTGTCGGTCGGGCTGTACCAGGCGGCGCCGTGGAAGGCGAGCGCTTCGGGATTGGTGTAGCCGGACTTCTGCGGCGGCGGGTTGCGCTCGAGCTGGCGGTACACGTAGCCCTGCCACGGCGCGCTGCCGTTGTTGGTGACGTCGTCGCGCACCTGGATGGCGTAGTTGCCGCGGGTGAACGTGTACGTGCGGCGGATGGTCACGCCGTTCGCACCGGTCCAGGTGAACGGCACGCTGAGCGTGTTCGCGCCGGGCTGCATCGTGTAGCTGCGCGCGGCTTCGGCGGGCACGAATCCGTCGACGTGGCTCGGCGCGGGGCTGTTGCCGGTGGCGACCCAACCGCTCTGCGCTTCGAAGAAATTCTCCGGGCGCGCGTCGAGCAACTGCACGCTCTCGCTGCCGGCCTTCGCTTCGGTCGGATAACGCAGGAGCTGCGCGGTGTGCACGCTGCCGCCATCGAGCGTGAGGCGCAGCAGGTCGGTGTTGACGGTGACGATCGGCGCGGCGGAAGGCGTCGCGGTGGTCACGGCGCCCGGTGCGGTCGGCGTGGCCGACGAGAGGGCGGTCGACGCGCTCGGCGCGACGGGAATCGCGGGTGCGGCGGTGGCGGCCGAGGCGGTCGTGGTGGTCGGCACCACGCTCGGGGCGTGTTCCTTCGTCCACTCCATGTAGAGCAGCGTCGCCACGGCGATCCAGGCGAAGAGGAGGAACATGCGGGTCTGGTTCATGCAGGCACTCGGGCAGCAATCGGAACGGCGCGGCGCCAGGCGCAGCGCGCGAAGTTCAAGGGGATGGGGGCGGAGCGCCCGGTGGGCAAGCGGCGGGCATTGTGCCGGTGGGGCCGGCGGGCGGCAACGCGCCTGCGCGGCGCAGCAGCGAGGAAAACGCGGTGCGCAGCGCTTCCGCGTTCGCATTGCGCGCGGACGGGCGCGCGACGAGCACGTAATCGCCGCCCGGCAGCAGCAGGCGGCAATGACGGAATTCGCTGCGGAGCAAGCGCTTGATGCGGTTGCGGCCGACGGCGCGCGGATCGACCTTGCGCGACACGGCAAGCCCGAGCCTCGCAGGCGATTCGCTGCGAAGCCAATGGAGGCTCATGAGGGGATCTGCGTTGCGAAGACCGTCGGCGAAGACCCGGTCGAAGTCCTTCCCGATGCGGACGCGTGCGCTGCGCGGCAGGCCGGCGTCCACGGGAGTTGTCACGCTGAAGCGAACACGGGCGGCCGCGAAGGCCGACGCGTCAGACAGTCAGGCGACGGCGACCCTTCGCGCGACGACGCGCGAGGACCTTGCGGCCGTCGGCGGTCTTCATGCGCGCACGGAAGCCGTGGTCGCGCTTGCGCTTGAGGTTGCTGGGCTGGTAGGTGCGCTTGGTGGCCATGATTCGACTCGCGAACGAGTTTTCGGCAGAAAAGAGGCGGGAGTCTATGGGGTTGCGCGGGGTCGGTCAACCTCGGCGAACGATTGCGTGCGTGATGCGCGGGCTGCCGACGATCGCACTTGCCATGCCTCGGGGCGGTGGTAGTCTGCCTCGCCCCCCAACTTATCCACAGCGCGATCCCCGTGGTCGCGCCGCTGGGTCGTCGACGAGATCCGCTGCTTTATGGAAGCCTGGCCACGTTGTCTCGAGCGTCTCGAAGCCGAATTCCCGGCCGAGGACGTGCACACCTGGCTCAAGCCCCTGCAGGCCCGGCTCAATGACGAGGGGCTGGTGCTCTACGCGCCCAACGCCTTCGTGATGGAGGAAGTGCGGGAGCGTTACCTGCCCCGCATCCGCGAGCTGGTGGCCCATTTCGCCGGCGACGCCGGGGTGAGCCTGGAAATCGGTGCGATCAAGCGCGCGCCCACCGCCGGCGCCATTTCGATGGGTACGGCGCCGACGATGCGCACGCCGATGGCCGAGGCCTTCCAGGGCAATCTGGATTCGCATTACACGTTCGACAACTTCGTCGAGGGCCGCAGCAACCAGCTGGGCCGCGCGGCCGCGTTGCAGGCCGCCAACAAGCCCGGCGACCGCGCCCACAACCCGTTGCTGCTGTACGGCGGCACGGGCCTCGGCAAGACGCACCTGATGTTCGCCGCCGGCAATTTGATGCGCGAGAACAATCCGCAGGTGCGCGTGATGTATTTGCGCAGCGAGCAGTTCTTCAGCGCGATGATGAAAGCGCTGCAGGACAAGGCCATGGACGGATTCAAGCGGCAATTCCAGCAAGTGGATGCGCTGCTGATCGACGACATCCAGTTTTTCGCGGGGAAAGACCGCACGCAGGAAGAGTTCTTCCACACGTTCAACGCGCTGTTCGACGGCAAGCAGCAGATCATCCTGACGTGCGATCGGTATCCGCGCGAAGTGGAAGGCCTGGAGCCGCGGTTGAAGTCGCGCCTGGCGTGGGGCCTGTCGGTCGCCATCGAACCGCCGGACTTCGAGACGCGCGCGCAGATCGTGCTGTCGAAGGCGCGCGAGCGCGGCGCCAACCTGCCGGAAGACGTGGCGTTTTTGATCGCCAAGAAGATGCGGTCGAACGTGCGCGACCTCGAGGGTGCGCTCAACACGCTGTCGGCGCGCGCCAACTTCACGGGCCGCGCGATCACGCCGGAATTCGCGCAGGAGACGCTGCGCGACCTGCTGCGTGCGCAGCAGCAGGCGATCGGCATCCCCAACATCCAGAAGACCGTGGCAGACTACTACGGCTTGCAACTGAAGGATCTGTTGTCGAAGCGGAGGACGCGTTCGCTGGCTCGTCCGCGCCAGGTGGCCATGGCGCTGACGAAAGAGCTGACCGAACACAGTCTTCCGGAGATTGGCGACGCGTTCGCCGGTCGCGACCACACGACCGTCCTGCACGCCTGCCGGCAGATCAAGGGGCTGATGGAGACCGACGGCAAGCTGCGGGAAGACTGGGACAAGCTGATCCGCAAACTCAGTGAATGAGTGCGGGGGAAGCTGTGGATAAGGCAGGGTGCGACCCAGGGCCTGAAACTTTATCCACAGCTTGTCCCGGAACCGCAGGATCAGTTGTACACGCTTTGCTCACGTCGATAAACGCAACAGGATCAACGAGTTAAGCGAGTTCCACCCAGATTTTCGAAACACCAAGCACCACCAGTTTTTGATTTATCCATCCTTCCAGAGCTTGGATCCGGGGAACCAGACCGCATGCGTTTCAGCCTGCAACGCGAAGTCTTCCTGAAGCCGTTGGCGCAAGTCGTCAATGTCGTCGAACGTCGCCAGACCTTGCCGGTCCTTGCCAACCTGCTGGTGCAGGTCAAGCAGGGCCAGCTCTCGCTGACCGGCACCGACCTGGAAGTGGAAATGGTGGCGCGCCACGCCGTCGACGATGCGCAGGATGGGGAAACCACCATCCCGGCACGCAAATTGTTCGAGATCGTCCGTGCCCTGCCCGATGGCAGCAAGGTCACGGTCTCGCAGTCCGGCGACAAGATCACAGTGTCGGCGGGTCGCAGCCGGTTCACGCTGGCCAGCCTGCCGGCCAACGATTTCCCGTCGGTCGATGAAGTCGAAGCCACCGAGCGCGTGCGCGTGCCGGAGGCCGGGCTGAAGGAACTGATCGAACGCACCGCGTTCGCGATGGCCCAGCAGGACGTGCGCTATTACCTCAACGGCTTGCTGTTCGACCTGCGCGACAAGTCGCTGCGCTGCGTGGCCACCGATGGCCATCGCCTGGCGTTGTGCGAGTTGCCGCTCGAGGGCGGTGCGCAGTCCAAGCGCCAGATCATCGTGCCGCGCAAGGGCGTGCAGGAATTGCAGCGCCTGCTGGAAGGCGGCGACCGCGAGCTCGAACTCGAAGTCGGCCGCAGCCACATCCGCGTCAAGCGCGACGATGTGACGTTCACCAGCAAGCTGATCGACGGCCGTTTCCCGGATTACGAAGCGGTGATCCCGATCGGTGCGGACCGCGAGGTCAAGGTCGATCGCGAAGTCCTGCGTGCGGCCCTGCAGCGCGCAGCCATCCTGTCGAACGAGAAGTACCGCGGCGTCCGCGTCGAGGTATCCCCGGGCCAGCTGCGCATCAACGCGCACAACCCGGAGCAGGAAGAAGCGCAGGAAGAGATCGAAGCCGATACGCGCGTCGACGGCCTGGCGATCGGTTTCAACGTCAATTACCTGCTGGATGCGCTGTCGGCATTGCGCGACGAGCAGGTCGTCCTCCAGCTGCGCGACGCCAACTCTTCCGCCCTCGTCCGCGAGGCGGGCAACGAGAAGTGCCGCCACGTGGTGATGCCGCTCCGGCTCTGATGCGGACGGTTGTGTTCCACGTGGAACGGATGCGAACGCCCGGCCTGGTCCGGGCGTTCTGCTTTGCGCGGGGTGATGTGTGCGCGTGACCCGGCTCGACATCGGTGGATTGCGCCGGTTCGGCCAGGTCACGCTGGCCCCGGGCCCCACGCTAAACCTCATCACGGGCGATAACGGCGCCGGGAAGACCTCGATCCTGGAAGCCATGCACCTGATGGCCTACGGGCGCAGCTTCCGGGGCAGGGTGCGGGATGGGCTGATTCGCGAAGGCGCGCCTGCCGTCGAAATCTTCGTGGAATGGATCGAAGCGGCCGGGCGGATCCGCCGCGCCGGGCTCCGGCATTCCGGCCAGTCGTGGGAAGGCCGCCTGGATGGCGCCTCCGTGGGGCATCTGGGCGAACTCTGCGCGGCCTTGGCCGTCGTGACCTTCGAACCCGGCAGCCACGGCCTGGTGACGGGCCCGGCCGAAACCCGCCGCCGCTTGCTCGATTGGGGCCTGTTCCACGTGGAACTTGATTTCCTCCGGGTCTGGCGGCGGTATGCACGGGCCCTGAAGCAGCGGAACGCTTTGCTAAAGGCCGGCGCAAGGCCCGCTGAACTCGACGGTTGGGAGGCGGAACTCGCCGACAGCGGTGAAACCATCACCCGCAGCCGCGAGGCCTACCTCCAGCAATGGCAGCCGTTGTTCGCCACGGAGGCTGCTTCGCTGGCGCCGGCACTGGGCACGACCTCACTGACCCTCCAGCCCGGGTGGCGCCACGAAGAGATGCGCCTGGCGGATGCGCTGCTGCTGGCCCGCGGCCGCGACCAGCTGGCGGGCTTCACGAGCGTCGGCCCGCATCGCGCGGACTGGAAGATCGGGCTTTCCGCGCTGCCAGGTCGCGAAGCGCTCTCGCGCGGACAGGCGAAGCTCACCGCGCTGGCGCTCCTGTTGTCGCAAGCCCGCCTGCACGCCGAGCTCGCCGGCGAGTGGCCCGTGATCGCGCTCGACGACCTGGCCTCCGAACTCGATCGCCACCACCAGGCCCGCGTCGTGCAGGGCCTCATCGACACCGGCGCGCAGGTCTTCGTCACCGGCACCGAAGCGCCCGCGGCCTTCGAACACCTCACCGAAGCCGGCGGCCATCCGATCGCGCGCTTCCATGTCGAACAGGGCCGGCTGCGCGCTGAAGGCGACGCGCGCTGAGGCGCAGCGGGACGGCCTTGGCGGCCTGCGTTTGGTAGACTGCACGCCATCCATAGCTAATGTGTCTCGACGCGCGCCACGCGCGTCGCGGGAGCCCCAAGCCGAATGTCGCAGCAAGAGCACGATGCGGGCGAAATGCCCAGCGTTCCGAACAGCACGTACGACTCCAGCAAAATCACCGTCCTGCGCGGCCTCGAGGCCGTTCGCAAGCGTCCCGGCATGTACATCGGCGACGTGCACGACGGCACCGGCCTGCACCACATGGTGTTCGAGGTCGTCGACAACTCGATCGACGAAGCGCTCGCCGGCCACGCGACGGAAGTCAACGTCACGCTGCACGAAGACAACTCCGTGTCGGTGTCAGACAACGGGCGCGGCATTCCCGTGGACATCCACAAGGAAGAGGGCATTTCCGCGGCGGAAGTGATCCTCACCGTGCTGCACGCGGGCGGCAAGTTCGACGACAACAGTTACAAGGTGTCGGGCGGCTTGCACGGCGTGGGCGTGTCGGTCGTCAACGCGCTGTCCGAGCACCTGTGGCTCGACATCTGGCGCGACGGCCACCACTACCAGCAGGAATACGCACTCGGCGAATCGCTGTATCCGCTGAAGCAACTCGAGGCCTCGCCCAAGCGCGGCACGCTGCTGCGCTTCAAGCCGGCCAGCGCGATCTTCACCGACGTCGAATTCCACTACGACATCCTGGCCAAGCGCCTGCGCGAACTGTCGTTCCTCAACTCCGGCGTGCGCATCACGCTGACCGACCTGCGCGTGCGCGAGGACGGCAGCGAGGGCAAGCGCGACGTGTTCGAGTACGAGGGCGGCATCCGCTCCTTCGTCGAGCACCTGGCGCAGCTCAAGACGCCGTTGCACCCCAACGTGATCTCCGTGTCCGGCGAAATGAACGGCATCACGGTGGACGTCGCGCTGCAGTGGACGGACTCGTACCAGGAAACGATGTTCTGCTTCACCAACAACATCCCGCAGAAGGATGGCGGCACGCATCTCATCGGCTTCCGTGCCGCACTCACGCGCACGCTGTCGAACTACATCGAACAGAACGGCATCGCCAAGCAGGCCAAGATCACGCTGTCGGGCGACGACATGCGCGAAGGCATGATCGCCGTGCTGTCGGTGAAAGTGCCGGATCCCAGCTTCTCGTCGCAGACCAAGGAGAAGCTGGTCTCGTCCGAGGTTCGCCCCGTCGTTGAGAGCACGTTCGGTGCACGTTTGGAGGAGTTCCTGCAGGAACACCCCAACGAGGCCCGCGCCATCGCCGGCAAGATCGTCGACGCCGCCCGCGCCCGCGAAGCCGCCCGAAAGGCCCGCGACCTGACGCGCCGCAAGGGCGCGCTCGATATCGCCGGCCTGCCCGGCAAGCTCGCCGACTGCCAGGAAAAGGATCCCGCGCTCTCCGAACTCTTCATCGTCGAGGGTGACTCGGCGGGTGGCTCGGCGAAGCAGGGCCGCAACCGCAAGACCCAGGCGATCCTCCCGCTGAAGGGCAAGATCCTCAACGTGGAACGCGCGCGCTTCGACCGCATGCTCGCCAGCGCGGAAGTCGGCACGCTGATCACCGCGCTCGGCACCGGCATCGGCAAGGACGAATACAACCCGGACAAGCTGCGCTACCACCGCATCATCCTGATGACCGACGCCGACGTGGACGGCTCGCACATCCGCACGCTGCTGCTGACGTTCTTCTATCGACAGATGCCGGAGCTGATCGAGCGCGGCCACATCTACATCGGCCTGCCGCCGCTGTACAAGATCAAGCAGGGCAAGAACGAGTTGTACCTGAAGGACGATGCGGCGCTCGACGTCTACCTGGCGAACAACGCGGTCGACGGCGCAACGCTCATCCCCGCCGACGGCGAACCGCCGATCGACGGCGCAGGCCTCGAGAAGTTGCTGCTTGCCTACGCCGGCGCGCGCGATGCGATCTCCCGCAACGCGCATCGCTACGAGTCCGCGCTGCTGGAATCGCTGATCGATTTCGTGCCGCTGGATGCCGCGCAACTCGCCGATCCGGACGCGCTGCGCCCGCAGCTCGACGCGCTCGAACAGCGCCTCAACAAGGGTGGCCTGGGCAAACCGCGCTATCGCCTCGAAGTGCACGGCGCCACCGAAGCGCGTCCGGCCGCGCTCGTCATGCGTCGCATGCACATGGGCGAAGAGCTGGTGCAGATCCTCCCCGTCGCCGCGTTCGAAACCGGCGAGCTGCGTTCGGTGCGCGAAGCCGCGACAATGCTGCACGGCCTGGTGCGCGACGGCGCGCAGATCGTGCGTGGCAATCGCGCGCAACCGATCGCGCGCTTCGCCGATGCGCAGGCATGGCTGATGGACGAAGCGAAAAAGGGTCGCCAGATCCAGCGCTTCAAGGGCCTCGGCGAAATGAATCCCGAGCAGTTGTGGGACACGACGGTCAATCCGGAAACGCGTCGCCTCCTGCAGGTGCGCATCGAGGACGCCGTCGCCGCGGACCAGATCTTCTCGACGCTCATGGGCGACGTTGTCGAACCGCGTCGCGAGTTCATCGAAGACAACGCGTTGAAGGTCGCCAACCTCGACGTGTGATCGCTCGAACCGGGGCCCGCAAGTGGCCCCGACCTGACCGGCCCCCCAACGGGGCCGCTGTCGAAGCGGCGGTTTGACACCGACTTCAGGCCCGTTGGCCTATTAAGCTCCGCATCCCACACTGGAACGGAGTCCCCGACGCCCATGCCGCAGCGCCTGAAGCTTGCCGTCCTCGCCGGTGCCATCGCGATCTCCGTCGTCGCCTGCGCCACCACGACCTCGCCCACCGGGCGCACCCAGTACGTCGGCGGCGTCTCGCAGGAGCAGCTCAACGAGCTCGGCGCGCAGGCCTTCAATGAGGTGAAACAGCAGAAACGGCAGAGCACCGACGCACGCCAGGTGCGCTACGTGCAGTGCGTCGTTTCCACGATCACGCGCCAGCTTCCGCCGAACTGGCAGGGCGGTTGGGAAAGCGCGGTGTTCGTCGATCCGGAACCCAATGCCTTCGCGCTGCCCGGCGGCAAGGTGGGCGTGTACACCGGCATCTTCACCGTCGCGCGCGACCAGGATCAGTTGTCGGCCGTCATCGCGCACGAGATCGGCCACGTCGTCTCGCGCCACCACGACGAACGCATCACGCGCCAGATGGGCGCGCAAGGTGCGGTGCAACTCGTCGGCGCATTGTTAGGTTCCCGTTACGGCGAAGGCGCAGGCAACGCCGCGATGCAGGGCGGCAGCGTGCTCGCGCAGACGGGCTTCCTGTTGCCGGGTTCGCGCGAACAGGAATCGGAAGCCGACATCGTCGGCCAGCAACTCATGGCGCAGGCGGGCTTCGATCCTCGCGGCGCCATCGCGCTGTGGCAGAACATGATTGCGGCCACCAATGGCCAACGACCGCCGCAGTGGCTGTCGACGCACCCGAACCCCGAAAGCCGCATCCGCGAGTTGCAGCAACGCGCTGCGTCGTTGATGCCCGTGTTCGAACAAGCCCGCGCGGCAGGACGTCGTCCCGCCTGCGGGTGAATCTTTCCACCCCCGTCGCGGGCATGGTGCTGTAACTCCGCGACGGCTTTCTGCTAGCGTGACGCCCCCCCGGCCTTGCGCCCCCACCAGCAGCGTCGCTGCCGCATGAGGTTTTCGCCATGACCCGATCCTTCCGCCATCGTCCGCTCGTCATCGCGGCTGGTGTTTTCCTCGCCGCTTCCTTCGTCGCCCCCGTGTTTGCGCAGAACAGCGGCGCCGCCGCGCCGACCATGCGCGAGCAGCGCGAAAAGCGCATGCAGGAACTGGGCAAGGCCAAGGAATCGAAGAAGGAAGCTGCAGCCGAAGCCCAGATGTATCCCAACGCCACGCGCCAGTCGCCGGAAGCGAAGGCGAAGGGCAAGAACCTCAAGGCCCTGCAGGAATTGCAGGACCTTTACGCGAAGGAAGACCACGCCGCCGTGCTCGCGAAGGCCGACCAGATCGCCAACGCGGCCGACGCCAATGCGTACGAGAAGTCCTTCTCGTGGCAGCTCGCCGCCGCCACCGCCGCCGACATGCACGACGACGCGAAGGCCGCCGACTACTTCAAGAAGTCGCTCGACGCCAACGGCCTCGAGAACAACAGCCACTACCAGGTGATGTACAACCTGGCGGTCGAGCAGTACCAGCTCAAGCAGTACGACGCCGCGCTCGCCACGCTCGATCGCTTCTCGGCGGAAACCAAGTCGGACAAGCCGGAACTGCAGCAGATGCGCGCCGGCATCCTCGCCAACCTCGGCCGTACCGATGACGCGGTGAAGGCGTACGAAGACCAGTTGGCGAAGAATCCGAACGACAAGAAGGCGCTGATGAACGCCGTCGCCACGTACCAGCAGGCGAACCAGTTCGACAAGGCGAACGCGTTGCTCGAAGGCGCGTACAAGAAGGGCATGCTCACCGACGCGAAGGAAATCCGCGCGCTGTACGTGGGCTACTTGAACGCCGAGCGCTTCAAGGATGCGCAGGCCGTGATGGAAGAAGGCCAGGCCAAGGGCATCCTCACGCCGGGCCCGGAATTGGCGAAGGATTACATGGTCCTGGGCCAGAACGCTTATTACAAAGGCAGCGACAGCGACGCGATCGGTTTCTACAAGAAAGCCGCGTCGATGGCGAAGGATGGCGAGGCCGATCTCAACATGGCGAAGATCCTCCGCGACCAGGGCAAGACGGCCGAAGCGAAGGCTGCTGCTCAGGCTGCGCTCTCCAAGGGTGTCCAGAAACCGCAGGAAGCCAAGGAAATCCTCGGCGGATGAGCACCATCACAGACCGCGGGTTTGGCATTGGTGTCAGCCCGCGGAGTTGGTATATCCTTGGAAATTCCCGCGGCCGCCTACGTGACGGCCTGCATTGCAATCCGGCGCGACCATGGCGTCGGGCCCTCACCCCCGAGCCTCGCGCATGACGGAACACTCGCCGCATACCGACAAGAGCGACCGCCAGTCCCTCAACTGGCCTCGCATTGCCGGCATCTCTTTCGTGATCGCACTGCATGTGGCGGCGCTGATGCTGCTGCTCATGCCGGTGGCCCCCCCGGGCGCCCAGGTGGAGGAGGAGGAAGTGACCCTGGTCAACTTCATCAAGCCGCCGCCGCCGCCCCCGCCGCCGCCGCCGCCGCCGCCGGAACCGCCCAAGACGATCCAGCTCAAGCCGCAGACCGTGCCGAAGCCGAGCCCGTTGCCGCCGCCGCCGGAAGAGCCGCCGGTCGTGTTCGACGAGCCCTCGCCGGTCGACGTGCAGGCCCCGCCGCCGGCGCCGCCCGCGCCGCCGGCCGCGCCCGCAGGTCCTGCACGCGATTCGAGCGACTTGCGTGCGAGCATCTGCGTGATGCCCCCGCTGGCACCGTTGCAGGCCGCAGTCGGCCGTGCGCGGATCCAGGGTTCGATGAAGCTGCTGCTGGCCTTCCAGGCCGACGGCACCGTCACCAGCGCCGAAGTCCAGCAGAGCAGTCGCGACCGCAACGTGGACCGTGCCGCACAGAGCTGGGCCCGCCGTATCAAGTTGTGCCCGGGCGCTCCTGGCTCGGGTGTGTTGCCGCTGGACCTCAAGTAACTTTGCTCCCCTCGTAATTCCATTCTTTCCAGACAGAAGGTAAGCGTCATGCTGCAGGAAACCACCAACGCCGTTGCTGCGACCGGAAGCAACGCCGACGCGCTCAAGCAGATGGGCGTCGACCATCTGGCCCGCGAGATGCTTGCGCATCCGGGTGACTACGTCGTCCAGCTGGTCGTGGCCACCACCCTCGTGATCATGTCCGCGATGTCGTGGTACTGGATCGTGATCAACCTCATCAAGAACGTCCGCCTGCGTGGCAGCGCCGATCGTGTCGTCACCACGTTCTGGGAAACCCCGAACGCGCAGGACGCGATCCGCTTCATGGAAGAGCAGAACAAGAGCGAACCGTTCTCGAAGATCGCGCTCGACGCTGCCCAGGCCGCCGCGCACCACCAGCGTCACGAAGGTTCGCGCCTCGTCGAGTCGCTGAACCGCTCGGAGTTCGTTGACCGCGCGCTGCGCCAGGGCGTGACCCGCGAATCCTCGCGCCTCGAGAACGGCCTGACCGTGCTCGCCACCGTCGGTTCGACCGCGCCGTTCGTCGGCCTGCTCGGTACCGTGTGGGGCATCTACGGCGCGCTGATCAAGATCGGTGCCACCGGCCAGGCGTCGATCGACGCGGTCGCCGGCCCCGTGGGTGAAGCGCTGATCATGACCGCCGTCGGTCTGTTCGTCGCCATCCCGGCGGTGCTCGCGTACAACTTCTTCGTGCGCCTCAACCGCGTCACGAACAGCAAGTTCGACACGTTCGCGCATGACCTGCACGACTTCTTCGCCACCGGCGCGCGCGTCGGCGAAATCCCGGTCAAGCGCTGAGCAGTCGAGCAACCTGACGGAGTACGCCCATGGCCTTCAGTTCTGGCAACGAAAGCGGCGGCCCCATGGCCGAAATCAATGTGACGCCCCTCGTGGACGTCATGTTGGTGCTGCTGATCATCTTCATGATCACCGCGCCCTTGATGTCGCATAAGGTCAAGGTGGAGTTGCCCAAGGCGACGCTCAACAACATCGAGACCAAGCCGATTGTCGTGCAGCCGATCACCATCACGGTGACGGAGGCCGGCAACCTGTACTGGAACGATCAGCCGACCACGAAGGACCAGGTCGAGAGCAAGCTCTCGGTCGAGGCCCAGAAGACCCCGCAGCCGCCCATCAACGTGCGCGGCGACCGGACCACGAAGTACCGCGTGGTGCAGGAAATCGTGCAGATCGCCCAGAACCAGGGCATGCGCAAGGTCGGCTTCGTCGCCGAGAAAGAACGGCAGTGAGCCGGGAGGAATAAGACATGGCATTTAGTTCCGGTGGCGGCGGTGGCCCGATGGCCGATATCAACGTCACGCCGCTCGTCGACGTGATGCTGGTGCTGCTGATCATCTTCATGGTGACGGCGCCCACGTTGTCGTACCCGATCGACATCGACCTCCCGCAGAAGTCGACCAACCCGCCGCCGCAGACCAAGGAACCGCCGCCGCCGATCGCCCTGCGCATCGACGCTTCGGGCCAGGTGTTCTGGAACGAAGCGGCGCAGCCGATCTCGGCGCTCGAAAACCTGATGGAGGTCGAAGTGAATCGCGACCCCACCAACCAGCCGCAGCTTGAAATCGATACGAGCCCGGACGCCGATTACGGCGTGCTGGCCAAGGTCCTGGCCTCCGCGAAGAACGCGGGCATGATCAAGATCGGTTTCGTGCAGAAGGGCTGACGCACCAAACACAGACGCATACGCTTTACCTATCTGGTTTCGACGCCGCCGCAAGGCGGCGTCTTTTTTTGTGCGCGCGACGGAATCCCGTGTCGCACAAGCGCACGCGCCTCACCCGTGCGCGATCGCTTCCAGGTAACGTCGCACTGTCGCATCCAGCCCGGCATACAAGGCATCGCCGATCAGCGCGTGCCCGATCGACACCTCGAGCACGTCCGGCACGCCCTGCAGGAACGCCGCGAGATTCCCTTGGCTCAAGTCATGCCCGGCATTGACGCCAAGCCCCACGGCCTGCGCACGCCGCGCCGTTTCCGCGCACAACGCGATCGCCGCGCGCGCATCGCCGCCCGCATGCGCCGCCGCGAACGGCCCCGTATACAACTCGATGCGCTGCGCGCCGACTTCAGCGGCGCGCTCCACGTCCGGGCATCCCGCATCGACGAACAAACTCACGCGACATCCCAACGCACGCAGCTCCGCGACGCGTTCGCGCAACGCGCCCAGGTCGCCTGAAAAATCGAACCCGTGGTCCGACGTGATCTGCCCGTCCGAATCCGGCACCAACGTCGCCTGCGCCGGGCGGACATCGCCGCACAAGGCCGCGAACCCCGGATATCCCACGCGCGGCGGCGCGAACGGATTGCCTTCGAGATTGAATTCCACGCCGCGCGATTGCGTGAGCACCGCGAGCGCGTAGACGTCTTCTGCGCGGATGTGCCGCGCATCGGGCCGCGGATGCACCGTGATCCCGTGTGCGCCCGCATCCAGGCACGTGCTGGCCGCACGCACGACATCCGGCTCGTCGCCGCCGCGCGAATTGCGCAGCACCGCAATCTTGTTGACGTTGACGCTCAGCTGGGTCGGCATGGCGCGGAGCTTACCGCGCCGCGGAACTCACGACGCGGGCGGCTCGGCCTGCGAGGCGGCGGCCTTGCGCGCTTCGGCCTGCTCGCGCAGTCGGCGCAGTTCGACCGGATCGATCATCGCGATGTCGTCGCGGCTGCGGGCGCCGGCGCGCGCCGCGTACAGGCCCAGCACCCACGCGACCATCAGCAGCAGCGCGGCCAGCAGGCACACGCCCATCAGCACGCCGGAGCTCGTCGTGGCAGCGACCGCCATGGCCCCGATCGCCAACGCCAACATCAGCCAATGCATGTGGTGACCCCTCGTCTGGACGGGTCGGAGTTTACGCCGCTCACAGCAGGGGCGACACCAGCCGGGCGAGCGCTTCCGGCAATCGTGACCGCCATAACGGACGCGCCCGGTCGTCGCGCACGCGGGGCGCCAGGGCGAAATCCAGTTCGATCACCCGTTCCAGTTCCGAGGCCACCCGCGCGTCGTGGAACAGCAGCGACACCTCGAAGTTGAGCCGGAAACTGCGGTGGTCGAAATTGGCGCTGCCGATGATGGCCAGCGTGTCGTCGACCAGCAGCGTCTTGCTGTGGAGCAGGCGCGGGCCGTATTCGTACACGCGCACGCCCGCGGCCAGCAGGTCGTCGAAATACGACCGCGCCGCGTAGGTCACCAGCTTCGAATCGCTCATCTTCGGCACGAGCAAGCGCACGTCCAGACCGCCCAGCGCCGCGGAGGTCAGCGCCATCATCGCTGCCTCGCCCGGCACGAAATACGGCGTGGTCAGCCACACGCGGCGCTGCGCGGAATGGATCGCGCCCACGTGCAACCGGTGGATCGCCTCCCACGGCGAATCCGGGCCCGAGGCCACCACCTGCACCGGATAGTCGCCCGTCGCGAACGCCGGCGCCGGCGGCATCACCGGCGGATGCCCGGTGGCATACGCCCAGTCTTCTACGAACACCGCCTGCAGCGCGCGCGTCACTTCGCCTTCGACGCGCACGTGCACGTCGCGATACGCATCGCTGCGCAGGCGCTCGTCCTCTTCGTCGGTGACGTTGATGCCACCCGTGTAGCCGATGCATCCGTCGATCACGACGATCTTGCGATGCGTGCGCATGTTGAGCCACGGCCGGCGCCAGAACCGCCCGAGCCGCATCGGATGGAACCACGAGAACTGCCCGCCCGCTTCGAGCAGCGGGTCGAAGAAGCGCGACTTCGTCTTCGCCGAGCCCACCGCATCCAGCAGCAAGCGCACCTGCACGCCTGCAGCAGCGCGTTCGATCAAGGCATCGCGCAGCGCCGTGCCGGTGCGATCGGCCAGGAAAATGTAGTACTCGACATCGATCGAATGCTGCGCCTTCGCGACGTCCTCCAGCAGCGCGGTGTACTTCGCACCACCATCGAGCAGCAGGCGCACGTCGGTCGCGGTGGTCGGCGGCAGGCTGGTGGTCGACACGCCCAGGCGCGACAACTCGCGCGCGATGAGGTCGCCCGGCGTCGTCGCCGACAGCTTCGGCGCACGGCTGCGCGCGCGCCGGATCCGGTGCCGCGTGATCCGCTGCGGCCCGAGGTAGTGGTAGATGATGAAGCCCACGTACGGCAGCAGCGCCAGGCCCAGCAGCCAGCTCATCGTCGCCGCCGGCTCGCGTTTCTGCAGCACGATCCAGCTGCCCAGGCCCACGAGGTACGCCGCCCAGCCCACCGTCAGGTAGACGCCGAGGTTCGGGATCGCGAGCAGCCAGTGCCAGGCAGCGACGAGGGTGGCGAGCATGAAAGGTTCAGGCGTGTCGCACGCGTTGCGACCGCGCGAGCGTACCCTAGCGCCGTGGACGACGCGCGCAAGGCAACCGCGCCGATCAAGGGCCGGGGTGCGGCCTCGCGGGTGGCGGGACGGTTCGAGAAAACGACCCGTACCGGCGAGGACGATGGCTGGGGATCGGTGTACGACGAATCGATCGACGGCAGCGATGCGCTGCCGCCGCACCCCGCCACGCACGTCACCGAAGAACGCGCGCGCTCCATCGTCACGCGCAACGACTCGCCTGACGTCGGCTTCAACGTCTCGCTCAATCCCTATCGCGGCTGCGAGCACGGATGCGTGTACTGCTTCGCGCGTCCCTCGCATGCGTACCTGGATCTCTCGCCCGGCCTCGATTTCGAAACGAAGCTCTACGCGAAGACCAACGCCGTCGAACGCCTGCGCGCGGAACTCGCCAAACCCGGTTACGTCGCCGAACCGATGGCCCTCGGCATCAACACCGATGCCTACCAGCCCATCGAGCGCCGCTACCACATCACGCGCGATGTCCTGGAAGTGCTCGCCGAAACGAAACACCCCGTCAGCTTCGTCACCAAGAGCGGCCTGATCGAACGCGACGTCGACCTGCTCGCCCGCATGGCGAAGGACCGCCTCGTCAGCGTGTACTTCTCGATCACAACGCTCGACAACCACCTGGCATCGAAGATGGAACCGCGCGCCACCGCACCGCACGGCAAGCTGCGCGCGATGCGTGCGCTGCACGAGGCCGGCGTGCCGGTCGGCGTCATGGTGGCGCCCGTCATTCCGATGATCACGGACCACGAACTCGAACACATCCTCGAAGCCGCGAAGGATCACGGCGCCGGCGCCGCGGGCTACACGCTGCTGCGCCTGCCGCACGAGCTCAAGGACGTGTGGCGCGAATGGCTCGAGCTGCACTATCCCGAGCGCGCCGCGCACGTGATGAGCCTGATCCGCCAGATGCGTGGCGGCAAGGACTACGACAGTCGGTTCGGCACGCGCATGCGCGGCGAAGGTCCGTTCGCCCAGCTGCTCCAGCAGCGTTTCCGCAAGGCGCATGCGCGGCTCGGGTTCGGGCGCCTGCCGCCCCTGGATGCCAGCCACTTCGTCCCGCCGCGCAAGCCGTCGCCGCAGGCCGAATTGTTCTGAGGCCACCCCGGCCGCGCGCCGGTTGCGTACACTCGGGCCTTCGTCGTCGCCGGCCCCCACCGTGACTTCGCACCTTCCGCCGCAAACCGATGCCTTCACCGACGCCGCGCTCGCCGACCGCGTGCGCGCGCTCGAAGCCGAATGCGCCGCCCTGCGCGCCGAACACGCCACGCTCGCGCTGGGCCTGTCGCACGACCTGCGTGCACCGCTGCGCACCATCGACAGCTTCGCGTACCTGGTCGAACAACGCAGCGGCGACGCATTGGACGACACCGCGCGCGACCACCTGCGCCGCGTGCGCGACGCCGGCGCGCGCATCGCGCGGCTCACCGCGCGCCTGCAGGCCTACCTCAATGCCGGCAGCGCCCCGATGCAACGTGCGCCCGTCGACCTGACATTGCTCGCCGACTGGTGCGTCGCCGAACTGCGCGACGCCAGGCCCGCGCGCGACGCCGACATCGCGATCGCCCCCGGCCTGCAGGCGATCGGCGACGAACGCCTGCTGAAGACCGCGCTGCACGAACTGCTCCACAACGCGTGGACCTACGCGCGCCCAGACGCCCCCGTCGCCTTGCGCATCGACGGCGAACGCACGCCGGACGGCATGCGCCTGCACATCCGCGACGCGGGCATCGGCTTCGACATGCAGCACGCGGGGAAGCTCGGCGAGCCGTTCCAGCGCTTGCACGCCGCCGATTTTCCGAACGGCGCCGGCCTCGGCCTCGCCATCGCGCGCCGCATCCTCGCGCGGCACGGCGGCACGCTCGCGCTCGAAGGCGTGCCGAACGGTGGCGTGCACGTGCAGGCGTGGCTGCCCGATGGAGACGCGTCGTGACGCTCGCACCCGTGCTGCTCGTCGAAGACAACCTCGACGACATCGAACTCACGCGCCTGGCGTTCGACGAAGCCGGCATCGTGCATCCGCTGGTGGTCGTGCACGACGGCGCGCTGGCGCTCGACTGGCTGTTCGCGCGCGGCGTGCATGCCGGCCGCGATCGCACACTGAAGCCCGCGCTCGTGTTGCTGGACCTCAACCTGCCCAAGCTGGACGGCCGCGACGTGATGCAGGCCATCCGCGCGGAAGACGCCTTCCGCGACCTTCCGGTGGTCGCGCTGAGCAGCAGCGGCGAACCCTTCGACATCGACACCAGCTTCGCGTCCGGCGTCGACAGTTACCTGCAGAAACCCGTGGACTTCGCACGCTTCGTCGAAGACATGCGGCGCCTCAAGGGGCAGTGGCTGGAAGACTAGCCGCCGAGGTCACGCGACCGCGGGCGCGCCCTTGGCGTCGTGCGCGCGATGGTACTGCGTCGCCGCTTCCACTTCCTCGCGCGAGCCCAGGAACACCGGCACGCGCTGGTGCAGGTGCGTGGGCGCGACATCCAGCAAACGCGTGCGGCCGTCGGTGGCGGCGCCTCCGGCCTGTTCGATCAGGAGGCTCATCGGGTTGGCTTCGTACATCAGCCGCAGCTTGCCGGCCTTCGACGGATCCTTGCGATCCCACGGATAGATGAAGATGCCGCCGCGCGTGAGGATGCGATGGACGTCGGCGACCATGCTGGCGATCCAGCGCATGTTGAAGTTCTTGCCGCGCGGGCCGGTCTCGCCCGCGAGCAGGTCGCGCACGTAGTCCTGCATCGGCGCTTCCCAGTGGCGCTGGTTCGACATGTTGATCGCGAATTCCTTCGTCGCCGCCGGCACGCGCATGTCGCGCGTGGTGAGCACGAACGACCCCTGCTCGCGATCCAGCGTGAACGCATGCGTGCCGTGGCCGATCGTCAGCACGAGCATCGTGCTCGGCCCGTAGATGCAGTAGCCGGCCGCGACCTGCGCGGTGCCGGGCTGCAGGAAGTGCACGTCTTCCGGCTGCGTCACGCCGTCCGGGCAACGCAGCACCGAGAAGATGGTGCCCACCGACACGTTGACGTCGATGTTGCTGCTGCCGTCGAGGGGATCGAACAGCAACAGGTACGCGCCGCGCGGATAGACGTCCGGGATCGGCTGGCAGTGGTCCATCTCTTCCGACGCACACGCGGCGAGATGGCCGCCCCATGCATTGGCTTCGAGCAGCACGTCGTTGGCGATGACGTCGAGCTTCTTCTGCGCCTCGCCCTGGATGTTGCCGCTGCCGGCTTCGCCGAGCACGCCACCGAGCGCGCCCTTGGCGACGGATACCGAGATCGACTTGCACGCACGCGCGACGACTTCGATCAGCAGGCGCAGGTCGGCCTGGATGTGGCCGGCGCGCTCTTCCTCGATGAGGTGGCGGGTCAGCGAGATGGAAGGAACGGAGCGGGGCGTATCAACCATCGGCGTGGTCTCGGGGGCGGCGTGGGACGCCTATTGTCGCCCAGCCCGCGGCCCCGGTGCCTCGCGTCGCCGTGATCCTCAGCCGGCCGGCGGGTGCACGCGGAACACCGCGCGGTCCCGGTACGGCGGCAGCGGGTCCACCACGTACCCGGCCGCTTCGATGCGGGCGCGGATGGCCGGCCACGTGGCAAGCTTGCAGATCCAGACCGAGCCCGCCTCGTGCTCGGCCAGTTCCTGCTCCAGCAGTTCGTCGTAGACGCGGTTGAACGGCGACTGCGGCAGCGGCGCGAGCGCGATCTTCTCGATGTGCGTGCCCGTGCCCAGGTGCAGGTGCATCCCGTAGCGCGCCATGTCTTCGACGAACACCACTTCGTGCACCGGCCCGCCGTTGCGTTCGCGGATGGCATCGGCCCACTTCGCCGCATCCTTGTGCGTGGGCCACAGCCCGGCGGCGAACTGCACGCCCAGCAACAGCACCACCCACGCCCCGATCCAGCGCAGGCGCGGCAGCGGCCGGCCTTCGCGCGTGCGCTGCATCCCGACCAGCAACGCCAGCGGCGCGAACAGCGGCAGGATGTACAGCGGCATGCGCGAACGCGCGATGCAGAACACGAGCAGCGGCACCAGCACCCACAACGCCAGCAGCAACCACGGCGCATCGGTGGCGCGCGCTTGCGGCTCGCGCCACCAGCGCCGCACGCTCGCGGGCAGCGTGCGCGCCCAGCGCAGCAACGTCATCGTCCACGGCAGCGTGCCCACCAGCAGCGTCGGCACGTAGATCGCGGCCCATCCGTACCATTCGCCGTGGCGCGCGAATTCGTTGGTGGTGACGCGATTCACCACTTCATCGCCGATGAAGTAATGGAACAACCCCGGATTGTTGAGCACCACCGCGACATACCAGGGCAGCGCCAGCAACGCGAACACCAGCAGGCCCGACCACTGGAACAGGCGATGCATCTGCCGCCCCGGCATCACCAGGTCGTACGCCAGCAACGCGAGCATCGGCAGCAGCGCAGGCGGGCCCTTCGTGAGGAACGCGAGCGCGAAGCCCGCCCACATCGTCGCCAGCCACCAGCGTGGATGCGCGCTGCCGAAGCGCGCCTGCACGAACCCATGGATCGCCAGCGTCGAACACGCCGCGAGGATGAAATCGGTGGTGATCAGCCCCGCTGCACCGATCGGCAGCAACATCGTCGCGTACGCGAGCGCGGCCGGCGCTTCGCTGCCGGGTGCGATGCGGCGTCCCATGCGCCACACCAGCCACGCGCACAACAGGAACGACACCGCCGACGGCAGGCGCGCGGCCCAGGGGTTCGGACCGAACACCGCAACGCTGGATGCGATCGCCCAGTACGTGAGCGGTGGCTTGGTCCAGTGCCCGACTTCTTCGTTGCGACGTGGATTGAGCCAGTCGCCGCTGTCGAGCATGTTGAGCGCGACGTTGGTGTAGCGGCCTTCGTCCGGATCCCAGATGCCGCGCTGGCCGAGGAACAACAACCCGAGCACGAGCGCGATGGCCGCGATCCAGATGGCGGGCCTGCCCAGCACGGCGTTGCGAATATCGGTCACCCGGTTCAACCCTGCGCGATCTGGGAGAACCATTCTTGCAGGTTGTAGTGGTCGCTGACCCGCTGGATGCGTCCGTCGCGCAGTGCGAAGAACGCGGCGCCCGGCATCCGATAACGCTGGCTGTTCGCGGGTGGCATGCCGATGTCGTCCGCGATGTATTCGCCGACGACCGTGTATTCGGCGGCCGCGTGCGTGCCGTCGGCCGAGGCGAGCAGGCGGATGTCCACCAGCTGCTCGAGGTAGCAGTACTCCATGCGCTGCAGGAATTCGCGGAACGCGGCCTTGCCGACTTCGCGCGGGCCCTGGTTGAGCTCGTGCACCACGTCTTCGGCAAGCATCGCCACCGCACCGGCGGGGTCGTGCCGGTTGAGCGCTTCGTAATACGCGCGCAGCGTGGTGAGCGCGCGCGCGTGCGGATCCGGGTGGCCGGCGTCGTTCACGCGCGGCTCGCGAACCACGTCGCGGCGGCAGCCAGGTCGACGTTGCCGCCCGAGAGGATGGCGCCGACGCGCAGGCCCTGCAGCCGTTGCCGATGTTGCAGCAGCGCAGCGAGCACGGTGGCCGACGAAGGTTCGACGACTTGCTTCAACCGCGTCCACAACAGGCGCATCGCGTCGATCGTCGCGGCGTCGTCGACGACCAGCACCTGCGGTGCATGCGCCTGCAGCAACGCGAAGTTCGGTTCGCCGAGCGTGCCGCGCAGGCCATCGCAGATGGTGTCCGGGGTGAAATCGACGACGCGATGTCCCGCGGCAAGCGACGCCGCGGTTTCCGCCGCGCCCGCGGGCTCGGCGAGGAACAACATCGACTGCGGCGCCATCGCGCGCAAGGCGAGCGCGGTGCCGGACGCAAGACCGCCGCCACCGACGGGCACGATCACCGCGTCGAGCGCGCCGTCGCACTGGTTGAGCAGTTCGAGCGCGGCGGTGCCCTGGCCGGCGATCACGCGCGGATCGGTGTACGGATGCACGAGGACCGCGCCGGTGTCGCGCTGCACGGCGGCGCAGGCGGCTTCGCGCGCGGCGATCGTCGCGGCGCAGTGGTGCAACGTGGCGCCGTAGGCTTCGATCGCGACCAATTTCGACAGCACCGCGCCCTCGGGCACGACCACGTGGCACGCGATCCCGCGCGAACGCGCGGCCAGCGCGAGTGCCGCGCCATGGTTGCCGGAGGAATGCGTGACCACGCCGCGCGCGGCCTGTTCGTCGGTCAGCGACCACACCGCATTGCACGCGCCGCGGAACTTGAAGGCGCCGCCACGTTGCAGGTGTTCGGCCTTCCAGTGGACTTCCGCGCCGATCAGCGTGTCCAGGGTGCGCGAACGCAGCACCGGGGTGACACTGGCGAACGGCACGATCCGCGCCGCGGCGGCGAGGACGTCGCCGAACGCCGGCAAGGTCTGGGCTGGGGGGTTCATGGCTCCGAATGCTAAACGCTGATCACACGAAGCAGGGAGTACAACGGCGTTGCCGGGAAAAATTAAGCACGGATTCAACGCCCCGGGCGGAACCTCCGTCCACGAACAGGGGATCGACATGACCATCCAGAGAATCCTGCCGCTCGCGGCCGCCCTATTCCTCGGCGGCTGCGCGGGGGCCTACACCTACCAGTCCGGCAACGGCAGCGGCGACTACTACTACGGCGACCCGCGCGTGGAATACCGCTACCACACGCCCAGCGGCGTCTACGGCAGCTACAGCCCGTATGGCTACGGCTACGGTTACGGCGCCTATGGCTACGGCTACGGCGGGTACTACGGCGCCTGGGATCCCTATCGTCATTCGCGCCACTACGTCGGTCCGCGCTACTACCACGGGCCCTACGTGTACGGGCCTTATGGCTACCCCTCCGGATACACGGGTCCGAACCACTACTACCCGCAGCAACGCTACGTCCCGCGCCAGCCGCGCCCGAACCACGGCTATCGCCCATATCGCCCGCCGGGCGTGACCGGGCCGAACATCGGTGTCTCCCCGCCGCCCCCGCCGCCGTCCTTCCCGGCGCCGCAGTCGTTCCCGACCCCGCAGTCGTTCCCGACGCCGCGCAGCCAGGGCAATGCGGCCGAAGGTCGCACCGAACGCGCAAAGATCCGGACCGAAGGCAAGGAAGAGTGACGCAGGAGGGTTGCACCCGGGGGAAGACAGTCGCACAGTAGGCCCCGAGTGACCGGCTACGTCGCTTTGCGACGCAAGCCGCGGCAGGCCGCCCATGTCGACGCCCCTCGGGGACCCACGGATCCCCCCTGTTCCGCACCTCGCGGGGCGTCGGCCACCCAACGCGCAAGGCGGCCCTGCGCGCATCGCGCCTGGTGCCAGGCAAATCGCAGACAAAAAAAGGGGCCGAACGTCCCCCGACATTCGGCCCCGCGCTTCCCCTACATGTAACGCTGCCGGCCCCTGTTCCAATCCGGCGGCGCACTGGGCGCCTTGTCATGTCGGGTGCATGGGATATGTCGCAGGAAGCGTGCCAACTTTTTCGCAAGCACGTTCAGCAACCTTGACGCACACGCGCGGGACTAGAATGCGCGCGCCCGGAGCCTTTCGTTTTCGCCATGACGTCCCCTTTCTTCCGCCATGACGTGATCGTGATCGGCGGCGGCCACGCCGGCACCGAAGCCGCGCTCGCGGCCGCCCGCGCCGGCGCACGCACGCTGTTGCTCACGCACAACGTCGAGACGGTCGGCGCGATGAGCTGCAACCCCGCGGTCGGCGGCATCGGCAAGGGACACCTGGTCAAGGAAATCGACGCACTCGGTGGCGCGATGGCGCGCGCCGCCGATGCCGCCGGCATCCAGTGGCGCACGCTGAATGCGTCGAAGGGTCCCGCCGTGCGCGCCACGCGGTGCCAGGCCGATCGTTCGCTGTATCGCGCCGCGATCCGCCGCATCGTCGAAACGCAGCCCAACCTCACCGTCTTCCAGGCGGCCGTCGACGACCTGTTGATCGACGGCGACACCGTCCGCGGCGCGATCACGCAAACCGGCCTGCGCTTCGAAGCGCCCGCCGTCGTGCTGACCGCCGGCACCTTCCTCGCCGGCAAGATCCACGTCGGCGAAACGCAGTACGCCGCCGGCCGCGCCGGCGATCCGCCCGCCACCACGCTGGCCGCGCGCCTGCGCGAGCGTCCCTTCGTCGTCGACCGGTTGAAGACCGGCACGCCGCCGCGCATCGACGGCCGCACGCTCGATTACGCGGTGATGGAAGAACAACCCGGCGACGATCCGCGCCCGGTGATGTCCTTCGTCGGTTCGCACGACGACCACCCGCGCCAGGTCTCGTGCTGGATCACGCACACCAGCGAACGCACGCACGACATCATCCGTGGCGCGCTCGATCGCTCGCCGCTGTACACCGGCCAGATCGAAGGCATCGGCCCGCGCTACTGCCCCTCGATCGAAGACAAGGTGGTGCGCTTCGCCGAAAAGGCCTCGCACCAGATCTTCGTCGAGCCCGAAGGCCTCGACGTCGCCGAGATCTATCCCAACGGCATCTCCACGTCGTTGCCGTTCGACGTGCAGCTCGCGCTCGTGCAGTCGATCCGCGGCTTCGAGCGCGCGCACGTCACGCGCGCCGGCTACGCGATCGAATACGACTTCTTCGATCCGCGCGGGCTGAAGGCCTCGCTGGAAACCAAGACCGTGTCCGGCCTGTTCTTCGCCGGCCAGATCAACGGCACCACCGGTTACGAAGAAGCCGCCGCGCAGGGATTGCTCGCCGGCCTCAACGCCGCGCGCCACGTGCAGCAGCGCGACGCGTGGTCGCCGCGCCGCGACGAGGCGTACCTGGGCGTGCTGGTCGACGACCTCGTCACCCACGGCACCAACGAGCCGTACCGCATGTTCACCTCGCGCGCCGAATACCGCCTGCAATTGCGCGAAGACAACGCCGACCTGCGCCTCACGCCGACCGGCCGCGACCTCGGCCTCGTCGACGACGCACGCTGGTCGCGCTTCGAAGCCAAGCGCGAGGCGATCGAACGCGAATCGAATCGCCTGCGCAGCACCTGGGCCACGCCGACCAACGCGCTCGGCCGCGAACTCGAGGCCACCCTCGGCATCACGCTCACGCGCGAAGCCAACGCGCTCGACCTGATGAAGCGGCCCGAGCTCGACTACGCGAAGCTGATGACCGTGCCCGCGCTCGCCCCCGGCGTCGACGACGCCAAGGTCGCCGAGCAGGTCGAAATCGGCGTGAAGTACGCCGGTTACCTGGATCGCCAGCGCGACGAAATCGCGCGCCAGCAGAAACACGAAACCACGCCGATCCCCGACGCGTTCGATTACGCCGGCGTGCGCGGCCTGTCCGCCGAAGTGCAGCAGAAGCTCGCGCGCGTGCGGCCGCAGACGATCGGCCAGGCGCAACGCATCCCCGGCATGACGCCCGCGGCGATCTCCTTGCTGCTCGTGCACCTGTCCCGCGCACGCGCCACGCGCGTCGCCTGATCCTGACGCCGCCTGCGCCGCGGCCGGAGTACGCTCGCGCCATGAACCGACCGGCCCCCGTTTCGATCGCCGCAAGCACGCTCGCCTGCGCGCTGCTCCTCGCCGCCTGCCAGCGCGACGCGGGCACCGCACCCGCCGCCGCGGTCACGCCGGCCACCGCTGCGAAACCCGGCACGCTGGTCGTCAACGAATGGGCGCTGCCCACCGTCGACGGCGCCGCGCAGCCGGATCTCGCCGTCGGCCCCGATGGCCGCCTGCTCCTCAGCTGGATCCGGAAACTCGGCGATCGCAACGCGCTCGTCTATGCCACCTACCTCGGCGACGACACGTGGGAATCGGCGCCAAAGACCATCGTCGTCGGCCGCACGCTCAGCGCCAACTGGGCGAACACGCCGCACATCCTGATGACCGAAGACGGCGGCCTGTGGGCGCACTGGTTGCAGGCGCCGGCCAACGCCGCCTCGCCGCACGCCTCCGACGTGCTGCTCACGCGTTCGCCCGACAACGGCGTGCACTGGTCCGCGCCCGTCGCCGTCAACGACGATGCCACCGGCACCGAACACGGCTTCGTCGCGTTGTGGCCCGCGGGCCAGGACACCCTCGGCATCGCGTGGCTCGATGGCCGCAACACCGCGGGCGCCGGGCACATGCACGGCGGCGAAGCGACGAAGGTTGCGATGTCCACCGCACACGCCGGCCACGACGAACACGACGAGCACGCCGGCGAAATGACCGTCCGCGGCGCGATGTTCGACGCCGCGATGAAGCGCAGCGACGACGTCGAGATCGACGCCTCCACCTGCGACTGCTGCGGCACCGACGTCGCCGCCACGCCGCGCGGCGCCTTGCTCGTGTACCGCGATCGCACCGCGGACGAAATCCGCGACATCGTCGCCGTCCGTCGCGGCGCGAAGGCCTGGGGCACGCCCGTCGTCGTGCATGCCGATGGCTGGAAGATGCCCGCGTGCCCGCTCAACGGCCCCGCGGTCGCGGCCAATGGCAACAACGTCGCGGTCGCCTGGTATACGGCGCCGGGAGAACACCCGATCGTGCGCCTGGCGCGCAGCGCGGATGCGGGCGACCACTTCGACGCCCCGCTCGACGTGGATGCCGGCCCGATGGTGCAGGGCCGCGTCGACGTCGCGATGGACGACAGCGCCACCTGGCTCGTGTGGCTGCGCGAAGACGCCCGCGGCCAGTCGCTCCAGCTCGCGCGCTTCGACGCCAAGGGAAGCAAGCCGCAGCAGATCGAAGTCGCGCGCCTGCAGGGTCGCGGCCGCGGCACCGGATTCCCCAAGCTCGCCGTGCGTCGCGGCGTCGCCTTCGTGGCGTGGACCGACATCGTCGAAGGCCGCACGCGGCTGGCCGGCGCCAAGGTCGGCCTGGCGCCCTGAGCGCGAAAAGCGAGACGCGTCTCCCAGAACCTGACTGCGAGCCACCGACCCATGACCGGTGGCACTGTGACGTTGCGTTTCGCGCAACGGCCTGCTGCGGTGCAACAACGCCCCCGTTAGCACCACGTGAAACGCAAGCGGCTGCTATTGCAGTGCAGCGCCCGTTATTCCTGCAGAAAAAACGGTTTCCCGAGCAACATCCTGTTGCGTCGCGACAAGCGGTTGGATGAACGCGACAGCCGGCGAGCGCGCCCGCGTTGACGATTCGCGCAAACGTCTCCTAGCGTCCGCCGACCGATCGCGACATTTCGAATTAGAAGCGAGCGGGATCCGAGCGACGCAGGTCCGCTGCAGGGGTGGACCGACGACAGGGGCCGGAGGCAGGACCGCAAGGAACGCAAGCCGCGGACTTTTCCGCGGTTCACTTCAAAACACCATTCGGGGGTACCACCTAGTGAATCACCACCATCGCCTGGCAGCGTTGGCTGCTGCCGTTTCCCTCGCGCTCACCGTCGGCAATGCCGCCGCGGCACAGCGCGTGGACCTGCAGAAGCTCAATGCAGGCCAGCTCAACCAGCAGTACAAGGCCGCCTCGGCCCGCATGGGCGTCGCCGCCACCGCGCGCGATCGCCACGCCGAATTCCTCGGCATGGATTCCAACTCCACGCTGCGCGAGCTGAACTCCAGCACCGACCGCGACGGCACCAAGCATTTCCGCTACCAGCAGACCTTCCGCGGCCTGCCGGTGTTCGGTGAGCACGTGGTGGTCACCGAAGGCAAGGACGGCAACGTCCGCAACATGTTCGGCCGCATGGTCAACGGCCTGGCCGGCGAACTCCCGGCGATCGCGCCGAAGATGACCGCCGCCAACGCCCTCGCGCTCGGCAAGAGCGCCGGCCTCGGCAACCGTGTCGGCTTCATGCACACGGAGAACGAGAAGTCCGAGCAGATGATCTTCATCGACGACAACGACCGCGCGCACGTCGCGTACGTCGTGTCGTTCTATGCCGACACCGCCGGCGGTGGTTCGCCGACGCGTCCGTTCGTGATCATCGACGCCAACAGCGGCCGCATCCTCAAGCAGTGGGACGGCCTGACGCACGCACTCATCGGCACCGGCCCCGGCGGCAACGCCAAGACCGGCCAGTACGAGTACACCGGCGCGACCGGCCTGCACCCGTACCTGGACGTCTCGCAGTCGGGCACGACCTGCACGATGAACAACGCGCAGGTGAAGTCGGTCGACCTGGCCGGCACCACCGGCACCAAGGTCACCGCGTTCACGTACACCTGCCCGCGCAACACCTACAAGACCATCAACGGCGCGTACTCGCCGATCAACGACGCCCACTTCTTCGGCGGCGTGATCCAGAACATGTACAACGCCTACACCGGCGGCAATGCGCTGTCCTTCCAGCTGATCATGCGCGTGCACTACGGCAGCAGCTACGAGAACGCGTTCTGGAACGGCTCGTACATGTCCTTCGGCGACGGCGCCAGCACGTTCTATCCGCTGGTCAACGCCGACGTGTCGGGCCACGAGGTCTCGCACGGTTACACCGAGCAGCACTCCAACCTGACCTACTCCGGCCAGTCCGGCGGCATGAATGAAGCCTTCTCCGACATGGGCGGCGAAGCGACCGAGTTCTACTGGAAGGGCACGAACGACTTCGACGTCGGCCGTGAAATCTTCAAGTCGCCGACCGGTGCGCTGCGCTACATGTGCAACCCGCCGCAGGACGGTGGCTCGATCGACAACGCGTCGCAGTACACGAGCAGCCTCGACGTGCACTACTCCTCGGGCGTCTACAACAAGGCGTTCTGCCTCCTGGCCAAGACGGCCGGCTGGGATACGCCGAAGGCGTTCAAGGTGATGGCGCGCGCCAACGCCCTGTACTGGACCCCGAGCAGCACGTTCAACTCCGGCGCGTGCGGCGTCGAAACCGCGGCGACCGACCTGGGTTACACCAAGGCCGACGTCACGGCGGCGTTCGCTGCGGTCGGCGTCTCTTGCGCGGGCGGCGGTGGCGGTGGTGGCGGCACGACGGCGCTGACCAAGGGCGTCACGGTCACCGGCATCGGCGCTGCGACCGGCGCGTATGCCAAGTACTCGCTGGTGGTCCCGGCGGGCGCGACCAACCTGACGTTCACCATGTCGGGCGGCACGGGCGATGCGGACATGTACGTGAAGTTCGGCAGCGCGCCGACCGACACCGTGTACGACTGCCGTCCGTACAAGACCGGCAATGCCGAGTCCTGCACGTTCGCGACCGCTTCGGCGGGCACGTACTACGTCAACCTCAAGGCGTACTCGACCTTCTCGGGCGTCAGCCTGACGGGCGACTACACCACTGGTGGCGGCGGCGGTTCGACGCAGACCTACACCAACGGCACCGACGTGGCGATCGGCGACAACACCACGGTCAGCAGCCCGATCACGGTGTCCGGTCGCACGGGCAACGCGCCGAGCAACGCGCAGGTCGCGGTCAACATCGTCCACACGTACATCGGCGACCTGAAGGTCGACCTGGTCGCGCCGGACGGTTCGGTCTACGTGCTGAGCAACCGTGCTGGCGGCAGCACGGACAACATCAACACCACCTACACGGTGAACCTGTCCACCGAAGCGCTGAACGGCACGTGGAACCTTCGCGTGAACGACAACGCCGCGGGCGACACCGGTTACATCAACTCGTGGTCGGTGACGTTCTGATCGGATAACAAATCCAACGCAACTCCTGCGGATCCCAAGGATCCGCTTCGACCCCGGGCCGCAAGGTCCGGGGTCTTTCTTTGCGCGGTTACTTCTCCTTCCGCCAGTTCACCGAGCCGCGGTTCTCGACCGTGCTCGACTCGATCTGGATGTCGAAGCCCTTGCGCAGCAGGTACTTCAGCGTGAGCACCTGGCCGGTGCCGAGCAGCGACACGCCGTAGCCGACGTACAACTTCGGCGAGAGGTACTTGCCCACGCCGAACACACTGCCGCCCAAGGTGCGCGAATCCATCACCCCGGCATCGTCCAGGCCGATGCGCGCACCGAGTTGCGACGCCAGCAGGCTGCCGCCGGCGGACAACGCCGCGGACGCGGCATTCAACTGCTTGCCTTCCTCGTTGCTCGCCGTGCTGATGGGGCGGCCGAGGGCGAGATACGACAGCGCTTCGGATTCGTCCATCGCCGGATCCGACCACACCTCCGCCTGCGGCGCCGTCGCGCGCCCGCGCACCTGGATGCCGGCGGTGATGTCGCCGACCTGGCGTTCGGCGCGGATGTCGAGCAGCGGGTTGGCGATCGCGGAATTCGACCAGGTGAGTTCACCGCGCGAGATCTCGAGCTCCTGGCCGTACGCCTTGTAGCGCCCCGACACATCGAGCGTGCCGCTGGCGATCATCTCGGTGCCCGGGCGCTGGCGCACGTGCAGCTGGCCATCGAGCGCGCCCGTGAGCCCGAAGCCCGACAACGCGACCGCGTCCTCCGGCAGCACCAGCGTGAGATCGAGCGCGACCGGGGTTGCGACCTGTCGTTCGGGATCGGCGGGATCCAGCACGACGACATCGGGTGAACTCGCCGTGCCGCTGTCGAGGCGTTCCAGGTCGAGCCGCGCCGACGGCACGCGCACCGTGCCCGTCACTTCGAGCGGCTTGCCCGCTGCATAACGCACCACGACGTTCGGATCGATCACCGCACGCAGGTCGCGCGTATCGGCGGCGAGCACGTTCTGCCCGGTGACGTTGAGCACCAGCGGCGTGTCTTCGCCGCGCCAGCCCAGCGTGCCGTCGAGCCGCAGCGTGCCTTCGCCCGAATGCAGGCTGCCATTGATGCGCGCGGTGCCGTCGGGTTGCGCATCCAGGCGCACGTCGCCATCCGACAACGCGATCGCGAGCGCAGGCAACTCGGTCGCGAAGTTCGACAGGTGCGCCTGCCCGCCGAGCGAGGGTTGCGCGCGGGTGCCGCCCAATGCGACGTGGCCTTCCAGCAGGCCGGTGGGCTCGACGATGTCGGGGGAAAGCAGCTCCATCCACGTCAGTGCGTCGGTGCGGATCGCGATGTCGCCATCGAGCGGTGCGTAATCGTCCCAGCCGGTGGCGATGCGCGCGTCGAGGCGGCCGTCTTCGTTGACGCGCGCGCCGACGACGACGGAGATGCGTTGCGGATCGAATTGCGCGTCGAGCGACAGGTCCTGGTACGAGAGCAGGTCGCGACGCGAACGCTCGCTGTTCTTCATGCCGCCGTCGACGGACGTGACGCGCGCGGTGCCGCGCCATGCGTTGCCGACGGGTCGCACCTGGCCGACGAGCGCGATCTCGCCATGCAGCAGCCACGGGCGGCCGTCGGTGCGTTCGGGCAGCCATGGGGTCGCGAGCGTGAGCGGCAAGCGATCGGCGCGGACGTCGAGGCCATGGCGCGGCCAGTCCGCGTTCGCGCACAGGCTGCCGCCGCCGGCCGCGTTGAGGCACGCATTCGACAACGCGCCGTTGCGACCATCCCAGCGCCATTGCGCCGCGTGGTCGAGCGTCCATGGACCGCCCTTTGCCGGCGCGAGCCGCAGGGATGCGAGCGTGCCGCTCCATTGCGCGCCGCGCTTGACCGCATCACCGGAGAGCGTGGCCTGCACCATCGGCGCGGCGATGCTCGCATCCAGCGAGAGCCGTTCGAACGCACCGCGCGCATCGATCACCGCGCGGTCGATCGCAAGGCCCGCCTGCACGTCCGCCGCTTCCACGTGCAGCGTGCCGGCGCCGTTGCGCCACGGCAGGCGACCATGTGCGCGCAACGTGCCGGCGCGCCAGTCGCCCCAGTGCAGGCCGGTGCCGTCGAGGTCGGCGGCGATGTCGGGCGCATCGCGCGCGCCGCGCAGCGTGGCGGTGCCGCGCAGTGCGCCGCCGGCGCCAGGCAACAGGTCGTCGAGGCGCAACGGATCGAACTTCGCATCCAGCGACAGCGTGCGGCCGTACGTGCCCTTCGCGCTCGCATGGCTGCCGCCGAGCGAGAGCACCACGTCGCCTTCGAACTCGTCGCCGTGCATCGCGACGTTGGCATGCGCATCCAGCGCGCGCCCGCGCAAGGTGCCGCGCAGTTGCGGTGCATCGAGCGTGGCATCGAAACCGCCGCCCTTGCGTGCGCGGCCCCGCGTCTCCAGCGTGCCCTCGATGCGGCCCGGGAAGTCCGGCACGAAATAGCCCGGATCGAAGCCCGCCAGCTGCGCGTCGAATTGCCACGCCAGCGCCGGCGACCAATGCACGTCGCCATTCGCCTCCAGCGTGCCCTCCGGCATCTGCGCGTCGAGCTTGCGCAGCAACGCGTGCGTCGTGTCGCCGCGCGCATCGAACTGCACCGTCGCGCGACGATCCTCGCGCAGCAACCTTGCATTGCCGATCGCGGCCCAGGATTCCAGCCGGCCGGCAACACCGAAGTCCGCATCGCCGATCACCGCCGGCGCCGTCGGCGTGCCGCCCCAGCGGAAGCCGCGCGCATTCACCGAGAAGCGCAGCACGCGCCGCGCCGCATCGCGCAGGTCCGCGTAACCGCGCAACGTCGCGCGGCCTTGCAGCGCATCGATCACCAGCGGTTCGACGGTGAGCACGCGATCTTCCAGGCGCACGTTCGACGGTTGCACATCGATGCGCATGTCGCCTTGCACGACGTGTCCCTGCACGCGCGCGCGTCCGCCGGTGCCGTCGGCGATCAGGTCGAACGCATACGGTTCCGCCGCGGGCGGCGCGCCGGTGAACACCGCGGGATCGAACGCCGACGCGACCGCGCGGACATGCCAGCGCGGATCGGGTTCGCCGCGCAGCACCAGCGTGGCGCGCAGCGGCGCCGGGGCGCGGCCTGCGATCGCGACGTCCAGGCGCGCGACATCCCCGCGCGCGACCATCGCAAGGCGCGGCGCCGTCGAACCCGCCGGTGCAGGCAACACCGCGGTGGCGAGGAGGTCGGTGCGGTAGCGCTGGCGCGGCACGTAATCGCCGTGCAGCGTGAAGTGGCCGCGGTCGCTGTCCACCGTCAGGTGTTCGACATGCAGGCGTCCTTGCGATGCCTGCAGGCCGGCGCGCGCGCTGCGGATGTCGATCAGGGGCGCGCCTTCCTGCGACACGCGGAAGCCATCGATGCGGATCGTGTCGGCGATCAGCGCCATCGGCGGCGCGATGTGCGGCAGGGATTCGGGCCAGCGCGGGAACTGGAACGGTTCGTCACTCACCGGCAGGTCGAGCGTCGCACCGCGCACGTCGAGTGCGTCGAGCCGCAGCGTGCGCCCCAGCAGCGGACGCAATGCGGGATCGAGCACCAGCGTCTGCGCGGTGAACACCATGCGCTTCGCGGGCTGCTTCGGATCGGATGCGTAAGCAAAACGCACGCCGTGCAACGTCAGCGGCCCGGACGCCGGCCCCTCCGCGCTCGTCCACGTCAGCGTCGCCCCCGGCGGCAACCGCGACACGATCTGCGACAGCAACACATCGCGCCCGCCGATCGTCGTGAGCAACCAGTACAGCAAGGCGACCACCACGACGCCGAGCGCGAGCGCCAGGATCGACGAGCGGATCGCCACCCGCCGCGCCAGCGCCTTGCGCGCCGCCGTGCGCTGCGCGCGCTGTTCCGGCGTGAGCGGCACGCCCCTCACAGGTCCGCCCCGATGTTGAAGTGCAGCGTGAAGCCCGCATCGGGTCCGTTCAATCCGCGCGCGACGTCCACGCGCACCGGGCCCACCGGCGAGCGCCAGCGCACGCCGATGCCGACGCCGGTGTGGAAGTCCGGCTTCTCGCTGTCGAACGCATCACCGGTATCGACGAACACCGCGCCGCCCCATTCCTTCGTGAAGTAGCGTTCGTATTCGATGCTGCCGGTGATGACGTTCTTCGCGCCGGTGGCCAGGTCGCCGTTGCGCGGGCCGATCTCGCGCCAGCCGTAGCCGCGCACGCTGCGATCGCCGCCGGCGAAGAAGCGCAGGCTCAACGGCATCTCGACGAGCGCGTTGGTGAAGGTGTGCCCGAGTTCGCCGCGCACGAGCAGGCGATCGGTGGGCCCCAGGCCATGGAACCAGCGCGCCGTCGTGTGGATCTGCACGAACGTCGCGTCCGACGCGACGCCTTCCACCGCGCCGCGCAGCAGCACCGTGCCGCCGAGCGCGCGGCGCGGATACAGGCGATCGTCGGCGTCGATGTATTCCGCGCTCACCGACGGGAACAGCATCGATGCGTACTTGTAGTCCTCGATCGGCGCCAGCGGGTCCGAAGACAGGAATCGCCAGCGCTCGCGCAGCACGTGCAACGCGACGACCGCGGTCAGGTACTTGTTGACCTCGCCGCTGCGGCTGCCCACGAGTTCGAGGCGGCGCGTGTCCGAGTCGTCGGTCTGTTCGTCCGCCGCCTGCAGGCTGGCGGTGTACCAACCGTCGAGCCACAGGAACGCGGGCACGCGGTACTGCACCGTCGCGGTCTTGCGGCGCGTCGCGTAGTCGATCTGCGCGAGCAGCTTGTGGCCGCGATCGTTGACGTAACGGCGCTCCAGGCCCAGGCGCACGCCGCCGCCGCTGTCGGTGCCGTAGCTCACGCCGGCGGTGTAGATGTCGCGCTTGGCCGGCGTGAGGTGCACGTCCACCGGCACCTGGCCGTCCACGGCATCTTCGGGCCGCGGCTGGATCTCGATGCGCGAGAAGTAATCCAGCGACGTGAGCGACTTGCGCAGGCGATCCAGTCGGCCCTGGTGGTAGTACTCGCCGGGTTTCCAGTACACGAGTTTCTGCAGCAGGCTGTCGCGCACCACGCGCTTCGGTTTCTGGTCGAAGCCGATCACGCCCATGTCGTAGCGGCGGCCGCTGGTCCAGCGCAGCGAGATGTCGGCCGCGTGGTCGGCGCGCGTGACCTCCACCTTGCGCGTGGCGAAGTCCGCGTCGAAGTACCCGCGTTCGGCCAGGCGCCGCGTGATGCGCGCCTTGGAGTCCTCGTACACGACGTGTTCGAACACATCGCCGTGCTTCGGCTTGAACGCTGCGATCTCTGCGCTGAGGTAATGGTCGCTGGCGCCGTCGCCCGAGATGCCCACGTCGCTGTTGCGCACGCGCACCGGCGTGCCGGGCTGCACGGTGATCGTGACGGTGACCGGCGCATCGTCCGCGCCGCGCGTGCGCTGCACGTCGATGACCGGCGAGTAGTAACCGAAGGGTTCGAGGGCTTCGCGCGTTTCGGCTTCTGCCTCGCGCACGAGATAGGCGAGGCGGCGGCCCGAGACGTCCTTGCCGATGGCATCCACCAGCGACAGCGAGCCGCGCACGTTCTCGGTCATCGCCGGATCCAGGCCTTTCACCTGCACCTGCGCGACCTTGGCCGCCCACGCGGGCAGCACCACGCTCGCGAGGAGCGCGGCGAGGCAAAGGCGTGCGAAAACCGGGCGGGGGACCGGGGGCATTGGCGGCAGGATACCCGGTGGGCTTGTCCTTGCCGCGATCACACGCCCCCGGGGGCTTACGTCGAGAGGTGCTCGATCGCCGCCACGCTGCCCAGGCGATCCGACAGGCGCTGCAGCAACGCCAGCCGGTTGTTGCGCACGGCCACGTCGTCGACGTTCACCATCACGCCGTCGAAGAACGCATCCACCTGCGGACGCAGGCGCGCCAGGCGGCCGAGCACCGAGACGTAATCGCGCGACTGGAGCGACGCGTCGGTGTCGGTGATCGCCGCATCGACGGCCTGGCCGAGATCGCGCTCGGCCGCTTCGGAATACAGCGCCGCATCCACGCGCGAGGGCACGTCGCCTTCCACCTTGCGCAGGATGTTGCGGATGCGCTTGTTGGCGGCGGCGAGCGCGCCGGCTTCCGGCAAGGTCGCGAATTCCGCGATCGCGCGCAGGCGGCGGTCGAAGTCGAGCAGCGACACCGGCCGCAGCGCGGCGACCGCTTCGAACTGCTGCGGCGGCACGCCCTGGTCGGCGTAGTACGCGCGCAGGCGGTCGACGATGAACTCCATCAGCTCGTTGACGTCGGCCGTCGTGGTCGCGCCCTTTTCGCCGGGCACGGCGCCGACGCCATCGCGCGCGCGTTCGAGCAGGCGCACGAGGTCCAGGTCCAGCCCCCCTTCGATCAACGTGCGCGCCAGGCCCAGCGCATTGCGCCGCAGCGCGAACGCATCCTTGTTGCCGGTGGGCTTGAGCCCCGCGGCGAAACCGCCGGCCAGCGTGTCCAGTCGCTCGGCGATCGCGAGCACGCGGCCCAGCATCGACGGCGCCACCGCATCGCCCGCGAAGCGCGGCATGTAGGCCTCGTCGATCGCATTGGCGACAGCGACCGGTTCGCCTTCCACCGCGGCGTAATAACGGCCGGCGATGCCCTGCAATTCCGGGAATTCATTCACGAGGCGCGACTGCAGGTCGGCCTTCGACAGTTCGGCGGCGCGGCGCGCCTGCGTAGCATCGGCGCCCGCATCGCGCGCGATGCCTTCGGCCAGCGCCGCGACGCGCGCGACCTTGTCCGCGACCGAACCGAGCCTGGCCTGGTACGTCACCGTGCGCAGGCCGTCGTGCATCGACGCCAGGCCCTGCTTCATGTCTTCGGCGAAGAAGAACTTGGCATCGGCGAAGCGCGGGCGGATCACGCGTTCGTAGCCCTTGCGGACCTGCGCGACGTCCTTCGACACGATGTTGGCGATGCCGATGAAGTGCGGCGTGAGCTTGCCGTCGCCGTCGAGCACCGGGAAGAACTTCTGGTTGGCTTCCATCGTCGCGACCAACGCTTCCTGCGGCACGGCGAGGAATTCCGCTTCGAAGTCGCACAGCACCGCGCTGGGCCATTCCACCAGGCAATTGACCTGCGCCAGGTTGGTGTCGTCGATGCGCGCGGTTCCGCCCGCCTGCGCGGCGGCGTGTTCGACTTCGCGCACGATCTGCGAACGGCGCTCGTCCGGATCCACCAGCACCTTCGCACCGCGCAGCGCATCCACGTAATCGCCGGGCGCGCCGATCCACACGGGCTTGTCGTGCAGGAAGCGATGGCCGCGGGAATTGCGCCCGGCATTCACGCCGAGGACTTCGCCTTCGATGACGTCCGCACCCAGCAGCAGCACCAGCCAGTGCACCGGCCGCGCGAACGCATGCGTGTGCGCGCCCCAGCGCATCGGCTTGGGGATCGGCATCGCGGCAATGGCTTCGCGCACGACTTCCGGCAGCAGCGTGGCGGTCTGCGCGCCCGGCTTCACCGCGCGATGGACGAAACGCTCGCCCTTCGCGTCGCTGGTGCGTTCCAGCGCGGTCCATTCCACGCCGGCCTTCTGCGCGAAACCTTGCAGCGCGCGCGTGGGCTGGCCGTCGGCATCGAGCGCGACGTTGAGGTACGGGCCCAGCACTTCGCTGCGCTGTTCGTCCTGGCCCACGGCCACGCCCGGCAACAGCACGGCGAGGCGGCGCGGCGAATACAGCGGCTTGGCGTCGCCGCGATCGAATGCGATGCCACGCTTCGACAACCCGTCGATGACGTTGTCGAACAAGGCCTGCGCCAGGCCCGGCAACGCGTTGACGGGCAGTTCTTCGGTGCCCAGCTCGATCAGCAGCGGAAGGTGCACGGCGCTCATCGCACGGCCTCCGCGGTCTTCAGGCCCGGGAAGCCGAGCTTCTCGCGCTGCGCGTAATACGCCTCGGCCACCGACTGCGACAGCTTGCGCACGCGCAGGATGTAGCGCTGGCGTTCGGTCACGGAGATCGCGCGGCGCGCATCGAGCAGGTTGAAGCTGTGCGAGGCCTTGCAGACCTGGTCGTAGGCCGGCAGCGGCAGGCCGAGTTCGACGAGCTTCATCGCCTCGGCTTCGCAGGCGTCGAAGCGATGGAACAGTTCCGCCACGTCCGCGTGCTCGAAGTTGTAGGCCGACTGCTCGACTTCGTTCTGGTGGTACACGTCGCGGTAGTACACCGGGCCCTGCGGGCCGACGGTCCACACCAGGTCGAACACGTTGTCGACGTTCTGCAGGTACATCGCCAGGCGCTCGAGGCCGTAGGTGATCTCGCCGAGCACCGGGCGGCATTCCAGGCCGCCGGCCTGCTGGAAGTAGGTGAACTGCGTGACTTCCATGCCGTTGAGCCAGACCTCCCAGCCCAGGCCCCATGCGCCGAGGGTGGGGGATTCCCAGTTGTCCTCGACGAAGCGCAGGTCGTGCACCAGCGGGTCAAGGCCCAGCGCCACCAGCGAGCCGAGGTAGAGCTCCTGGATGTTGTCGGGATTGGGCTTCATCACCACCTGGTACTGGTAGTAACGCTGCAGGCGGTTGGGGTTCTCGCCGTAGCGCCCGTCCGCGGGACGGCGGCAGGGCTGCACGTAGGCGGCATTCCACGGCTCGGGGCCGAGCGCGCGCAGGAACGTGGCCGGATGGAAGGTGCCGGCGCCGACTTCGAGGTCGAGCGGCTGGATCAGCACGCAGCCTTGTTCCGCCCAATACGCATTGAGGCGTTGGATCAGGGCCTGGAAAGTGATGGTTCCGGACATTGCGTCGGCTTTCGGGCGCGGAAAAGCGGGCTAGTATAGGTGCCGTCGCCGCCACGCCACGCGCTTTTCCCCCGGCCTTGAACGCGCCGCACGCCAAACTTCCCTTCCTGATCCTCGAGACCGGCCAGCCGGTGGCGTCCATGCGCCGCCACGGCACGTTCCCGCACTGGATCCGCGTCGCCGCCGGCCTGGAGCGCGACGAGGCCATCGTGGCCAACGTCGAACGCGGCGATCCGCTGCCCCCGCGCGCGGGCTTCGCCGGCGTCATCGTCACGGGCTCCGGCGCGATGGTCACCGACCGCCACGCCTGGAGCGAGCGCAGCGCGCAGTGGTTGCGCGAAGCCGCGCACGAAGGCCTGCCGCTGTTCGGCATCTGCTACGGGCACCAGCTGATCGCGCACGCGCTCGGTGGCGAGGTCGGCTACAACCCGACCGGCCGCGAGATGGGCACGATCGGCCTGGAGCTGCATCCGCCCGCGGAGGCCGATCCGCTGTTCGCGGGCCTGCCGCTGCAATTCCCCGCGCAGGCCACGCACCTGCAAAGCGTGTTGCGCACGCCGGAAGGCGCCACGGTGCTCGCGCGTTCGCCGCAGGACGATTGCCACGCCTTCCGCTGGCGCGACCACGTGTGGGGTGTGCAGTTCCATCCCGAATTCAGCGGCACGCACATGCGCGGCTACGTGCAGGCGCGGCATGATGCGCTGGCGCGCGAAGGGCGTTGTTCGAAGCAGCTTTCGCGCAGCATCACCGCGGCGCCGCATGCACGGCGCGTGCTGCGCCGCTTCATCCGCCACGCGCGCCACCTGCAGTCGCGGCGCGCGCCGCACGCCTGATCACGGTCGTCCCCCCATCCACGTGGCGCCTGCGCCACGCACCGGAGTTGCCATGCAAGTTCGCCACGTTCCCGCCCGCCAGGGCCTGGCCTGGTTCCGCGATGCCATCAACCTGGGGTCGCGCAATCCGAAGGCGGTGTTCGGCGCGGCGTTGTTGCTGATCGGCGCGATGTACCTGTTCGTGGTGGTGCTCGGGCTGGCGGCGACGTTGTTCGGCCGCGGCCAGGGCGCGGCGGCGTCGGGCGCGCTCATGGGCGTGGCCGCGGTGATGACGCTCGCGCTGATGATGCTGATGCCCATCCTGCTCGGCGGCCTGATGCACGTGATCCGCGAAGTCGAGGCCGGCCGCCCCGCGCGCGCCACCGATCTGTTCGCCCCGTTCAAGTCAGGGCGCCTGCCGCAGCTGGCGACGCTGGGCGTGCTGCAGGTGGTGGTGGCGATCGTGTTCGGCCTGCTGCTGGTGTCGATCACGGGCACCGACTACGTGAAGGAATACATGGCCGCGATGCGCGACATCAGCACGCTGATGACGATGCCGGAACCGCGCCATCCGATCCTGCTGTTCGTCCTGCAGGTGGGCTACAACTACTTCACCTACGTGGCGATGCTGCTGGCGGTGCCGCTGGTGCTGTTCTCGCGCGTGTCGGTGATGGATGCGGTGCGGGGCGCGCTGCGCGCTTCGGTGAGCAACGTCGCGCCCAACCTGCTGGCCGCGGTGCTGTTCGTGCTCGGCACCGTCGTCGCGGTGGTCGTGGTGGTGCTGGTGGCGGTGTTGCTCGGCGCGCTGGGCGCGCTGGTGCATCCGATCGTGGGCGGCGTGCTGTCGTCGGCGGTGCTGCTCGCATTCGGCACGGCGCTGCTGGTCGTGCTGGCGGGCGGTTCGTACTTCGCGTGGCGCGATACGTTCGAAGGCGAGGGCATGCCGCCGCCGCCGTTCCGCGGCATCGAAGCCTGACGAACGCTTATTCCGCCGGTGGCTCCACGGCCGCCGGCTTCGGCGCGACGAAGCGCGACGCGATGATGCCGGCCTCGTACAGCGCCATCATCGGCAACGCCAGCATCAGCTGCGACACGACATCCGGCGGCGTGATGATCGCGGCCACCACGAAGATGGCGACCACGGCATAGCCGCGCCATTCGGACAGCTGCTTCGGCGACACCCAGCCGAGCAGCACCAGGATCACGAGCGCGACGGGCAATTCGAAGCTCGCACCGAACGCCAGGAAGATCACGAGCACGAAGTCCACGTACTTGCCGAGGTCGGGCGTCATCTGCACGACTTCGGGCGTGAACCGCGTCAGGAAGCCGAACACCGACGGCAGCACCAGGAAGTACGCGAACGCACACCCTGCGTAGAACAGCACGACGGCCGAGGCGAGCAGCGGCATCGCCAGGCGCTTCTCGCGCTGGTACAAGCCCGGCGCCACGAACGCCCACGCCTGGTACAGCAGCCACGGCGCGCTGACGAACAACGCCGCGAAGAACGCCACCTTGACGGGCACGAAGAACCCGCCCGCCACTTCGGTCGCGATGAAATGCCCGCCGGCCGGGAGCTTCTTGATCAACGGGGCCGCGAGTTGGTTGTAGAGCTTCTCCGCGAACGGCAACAACCCGAGCAACACGACCATCAGTCCCGCGACGGCACGCAGCAGGCGCGAGCGCAGTTCGATCAGGTGGTCGATCAGCCGGCTCGGCTGCGTGGTGTCAGCGTCCTGCATGGGCATCGTCGGCGGGGTGCGGCGGCGGGGCGTCGTCGTCGTCCAGGTCGTCGGGCGGCGGCGGTTCGTAGAGCGGTTCGCGCGAGGATTCCAGCGGATATTCGCCGTGGTCGTCGGGGAACAGCGAGGGCGTGTGCGGCTCGGCGCCTTCGGCTTCCGCCTGTTCGGCGGCCACGTGCGCGTGGTCCGGGCGCGGCGCGGCCGGCAGCGCGGCGGCCGCATCGTCGAAGCCCGATTCGATCTGCGTCTTGAACCCGGTGACGCCGCTACGGATCTGGTCTTCGGCGTGGCGCAGCGATTCGCGGGTTTCGCGGAGGCTGCGCTTCAATTCTTCGGAGGCCAGGTCGCGTTCGAATTCCGACTTCACCGAATTCCATTGCGAGCGCGCGCGGCGCACCCACAGGCCCACGAAGTGCGCGGCCTTGGGCAGGCGCTCGGGACCGAGCACCAGCAAGGCCACCACCGCGATGACCAGCAGTTCGCTGAAACCGATGTCGAACATCGACCGTCGCTCCCGGGAGGCGCGAGGGAGCCGGCGCGCTTAGCGCGGCGGCTCGTTGCGGTCGCGTTGTTCCTGCTCGCGGCGCTCGCGCTCGCGCTGGTCGATCTCGTCGCGCGTGTTGTTGGCGTCGGGCAGGCGCGCGGACGGCTTGCTGTCGCTGTCGTCCATGCCCTTCTTGAAGCCTTTCACCGCTTCGCCGAGATCCTTGCCGACGCTGCCGAGGCGCTTGGTGCCGAACACCAGCACCACGATGACCAGCACGATCAGCCAATGCCAGATGCTGAAACCACCCATGTGCGCATGTCCGGTCTTGAGGGGAGCGAAAGGATAGCGCAGCGGATGTGAGAGCCGCCGTAAGTGAATGCGGGTGGCGGCCTCAGGGCGTGGGCGGCAACGACTCCGTGCGCGCGGGCGCCTCGTCGCCGGGCAGCACCGGTTGCGCGGCGGTGGTGCTGCCGGTGCCGTCGGTGGCGACCGGTGCAGGCGTTGCCGGCACGGCCGCGGCGGACGCCGTCACCGTGGTCGAGGTCTGCGCCGTGGCGACCGGCGTGCCGGTGCCGCGGTTGGTGCGCGCGATGAGGCTGGCTTCCTCGAGGCGGTCGCGGAACGCGACGACGGCCTCCGACGGACGGACCGGTGCGCGCCCTTCGAAGATCATGCGGGGCGTCGTGCCTTCGCCGTACACGGCCTGGTTGGCCGCGTCGTCGATGGAGAGCACCGCGCCGTCGAGGGCGACGCCCGCGAACAGGCCGCGCGCGCGCGACCACGACCAGATCTCCGCCTTGAATTCGCCATCCGTCGCCGTGGACGCATTGCGCCCCAGCGGGCCGGCCGCGACGCCCGCATCGGCGCCGAGGGTGAACTTGCCGTTGACGATGGAGTCCAGGCCGCGGTCGCTGCGGAACACCAGCACCACGTCGGCCGACTGCACGCCGGCCTGGAAGCCGATGCTGCCCCCGGTGAGGCTGACGAACGCCGGGTTGGACCAGGTGCCGTCGGGATTCTTCACCGACATCATCCCGTGGCCGCGGCGCCCGCCGATGACCAGGCCGGCCTTGATGGTGTCCGGCACGATGACGACCGCGCGGGCCTCGTCGAGCAGCTTGTCGGGGATCGCGTTCTCGGGGATGGCCTGGATGTCGGTGAGCACGCGCACCGCGTTGCGGGCGCGTTCGTCTTCGTGCGTGCCCGCGAAGGCGGTGGACACGCTGGCGGCGAGGAGGACGGAGGACAGGGCGATGGACAACACGCGGCGCGACGGACGGGACATGGCGGAACTCCGATCGGGGGGGCGGGCAACGCAACGACAGCAAAGGCAACGCAAAAGGCAACTTGGACGCAGGCTAGGCGCGATGCGATGAATCGCGCACCAACCGGAGCCGGTTTTCTTCCTGCGTGACATCCTATGCCCCATGAGCGCAGCAGGCATCCCTTCTTCCGACACCGTGGCCGCTGATACGGCCATCGTCCTCGTCAACCTGGGCACGCCCGACGCGCCCACGCCGGGTGCGGTGCGCCGCTATCTGGCCGAATTCCTGATGGACCGGCGCGTCGTCGCGCTGCCGCGCTGGTTGTGGGCGCCGCTGCTGTTCTGCGTGATCCTGCCGCTGCGCAGCACGCGCGTGGCGAAGAAGTACGCGGCGGTGTGGATGGACGGGGGTTCGCCGCTCGCGGTGCACACGCGCCGCCTCGCCGCCGCCGTGCAGCAGCGGATGCCGCAGGTACGCGTGGTGCATGCGATGCGCTACGGGCAGCCGTCCGTGCAGCAGGTGCTGGAGGAATTGCGTCGCGGCGGAGCGGGCCGCGTCGTCGTGCTGCCGCTGTATCCGCAGTACTCCACGACCACGACGGCCTCGGTCGACGATGTGGTGCGCCGCGTTCCCGGCCTTGCGCCGCGCGTGATCGAGGACTACCACCGCGATCCGGGCTGGGTGCGCGCCGTCGCCGATTCGATCCGCGCCCACTGGGCGGCGCAGGGCCGCGGCGACAAGCTCGTCTTCTCCTTCCACGGCCTGCCGCAACGCCTGGTGGACCAAGGCGACCCCTACGCCGCGCAATGCGAGGCGAGCGTGGCGGCGATCGCGGCGGAGCTGGGCCTGCGCGCGGAAGACTTCCTGCTCACGTACCAGTCGCGCTTCGGCAAGGAGCGGTGGCTGGAACCTGCGACCGCGCTCACCCTGCCCGTCCTCGCGCGCGATGGCGTGCGCACGATCGACATCGTGTGCCCCGGCTTCGCGGTGGATTGCCTGGAGACGCTGGAAGAAATCGCGATCGAGAACGCGAAGATCTTCCGCGATGCGGGGGGCGAAGCGCTGCGCTACATCCCGTGCCTGAACGACGCGCCGGCGCATGCGGACGCACTCGCGGCCATCGCGAGGCGGGCGATGACTTCGTGAGCACCGACTTGCACGAGATCACCCTCGACACGCCCTTCGGCCCGCTCACCGGCTTGCGCGGTGGCACGGGCGTGCCCGTCCTCGCCTTGCATGGCTGGCTCGACAACGCCGCGACCTGGGTGCCGCTGTCCGCACACCTGCAGGGCATCGATCTCGTCGCCCTCGATCTGCCGGGCCACGGCCGCAGCGCGCACCTCGCCCCCGGCGCCGAGTATTCGCTCGCCGGCACCGTGCACACCGTGCTCGATGCGGCCGATGCGCTCGGTTGGGAACGCTTCGCCGTGCTGGGCCATTCGATGGGCGCGGCGATCGGCAGCATCCTCAGCGCCGCAGCGCCCGATCGCGTTGCGCGCTTCCTCGCCATCGAAGCCCTCGGTGCGCTGGCCGATCGCGAAGACCGCACCGCCGCGCGCTTGCGCGAAGCCGTGACCGCGCGGCGCGCGCTCGCCGGCAAGTCGCTGCGCGTGTTCCCCGACCTCGACACCGCGATCCGCGCCCGCATGCAGGCCAACGGATTGAGCGAACCCGTCGCGCGCCTGCTGGTGGAACGCGGCATGCGCGCGGTGCCCGGCGGTTTCGTGTGGAGCAGCGATCCGCGCCTGACGATCACCACCGCCGTGCGCATGACCGAAGGCCAGGTGCAGGACCTGCTGGCCCACATCGATTGCCCCACGCGCGTGCTCTATGCCGATCCCGCCCCGTCATATTTCCCCGAAGCCCTGCGCCGCGAGCGCGCCGCGCGGCTGCCGCACGGGCAGGTGCAGGTGATCGCGGGCGGCCACCACTTGCACATGGAAGATCCCGCCACCATCGCCGCAGCGATCGGTGATTTCCTCACTGCCTGGTCGTGACCTGCACGCCGATCCGCACGCCGCCCTTGCCGGGGTTCTCGGAGATCGACAACGTGGCGTCGCGATTCGCCTTCTCGTAGACGACGACCTGCGACTGCGGCGTCTGCTGCATCGCAACGCGTTGCGTCCAGCCTTCGCTCTTCATCTTCGTCACCGCGGCGGCGAACGTGTCGGTCACGGTGCCCGGCGCTTCGACGTCGACCACCATCGCGCCCGGCATCTCCATCGCGCTGCCCACCTTGTAGCCGGCCGGCAGGTACACGTCCTTCGGGAAATTCGCGGGCAACGTCGCCTGGTCGCCCGAGGTGACCTTCATGTCGCCCTTGTCGGTCTTGAACGTGACCGCGCCCTTGTCGGCGTCGACCTCGGCCTTCTGGCCGGTGCCTGCTTCGATGGCCGCCTCGGCCATTTTCTCGCCGGGCGACTTGCCGCACGCGGCAAGCACGATTGCGACGCACACGGCGCCGGAGATGTGGATGAAGGTGCGCATGGGGCGAGTCCTCGAGTGAAGCACTCGGCAGGAAACGTGCGGAGCGGTTTCAACCGGACAGCAGCGTGCGCAGCGTCGCCTTGACGCGTCGTCCTTCGGCGTGGAAATAGTCGCGCTCGTCGCGCCACGACGGGAACCGCAGTTCCACTTCGCGCCAGAACGCACGCGAATGGTCCGCACGCAGCAAATGGCACAGTTCGTGGACCAGCACGTATTCGAACGCCGACGGGCGCGCGAGCACCAGCGCCAGGTCGAGCGCCACCACGTCATTGGGCGCCAGCGAACCCCACTGCGACGACATCACCTTGAACGCGACACGGCGCGGCGGGCGCGGCAGCGACGGCAGGTATTTCGGCAGCCAGCGGCCCACGTCGGCACGCGCCTGGCCCTCGTAGAAATCGCGCAGCGCGCGGCGCAACGCGGCATCGCCGGCGCGCGCGGGCGCACGGACGATGATTTCGCCGGCCAGCGCGTCGAAATCCACGCACGTGAAACGCCCTTCGGACCAGCGCAACGGGACCTGCGCCCCGCGCAGCGGCAACGTGGTCGTGATGTCGCGCTGCAGCGTCGGCAACCCGTCCAGCGTGTAGCGCGCCAGTTGGTCGGCGAGCCAGTCGCGGTGTTCGGCGAGGAAGCGTTCGCCCGACACCAGGCTTGCGCGCGTGGGCAGCGTCAGCCGCGCGCCGCGCTCATCGACGGAGAGGCGCAGCCGACGCGCGCGGGGATTGCGCACGCGCTGGATTTCCACGCGGCGACCGTCGCCGAGCTCGAGCGACGTGACGTCGCGTTCGAGGATGGGCGCGCGCGGCGCCAGCAGGCGACGGAGCAGTTTCGACATTCGTCGTGCGAGGGGCGTTCGGGCGAAGGGCGCGCTGATTGTAGGCGCGTGGTGCGCCCGCGTGCGGTCAGTCGTCGGCGCGCGAAATCTTCAACGCCGGCTCCAGCACGCTGAACAGCCGCTTGGCTTCCGCCGCCATCAGCGCGAAGCGCGCGTCCAGTTCGGCGCGCACGTCGTCGCGTTCGGTGGATTCCAGCGCATCCACCGCACCATCGAGCAGCTTGAACTTGCGCACGATCAGGTCCTCGCCGAGGACGAACGACACGTGGTCGTCCAGCGTCAGCGCGAGCTTGGTGACCTGCTTGCCGGCTTCCAGGTGCTTGGCGATCTCGTCGGACTGCAGTTCCTGGCGCTGGCACTTCACGACGGCGCCCTTGTCGGCGGCGTCCTTGAGCTCGCATTCGTCGCCGATCGTCAGGCCTTCGGGCAGCGGTTCGCCGGCGATCCAGCCCGTGAGGATGCTGCGCGGCGCGACTTCGGCGTTGATCGGCAGCGCGGGGAAGGAGCCCAGCGCATGGCGGATCTCGCTGACGACGTTCTCCGCGGACTTGCGCGAGGACGAATCGACGATGCACAGGCCGTGGCCCAGGTCGAGCAAGGCATCGGTGCGGCCCGGGCGCACGAACGCGCGCGGCAGCAGCTCGTGCACCAGGTCTTCCTTCAGCCGCTTGCGCGCGCGCCCGCCGGGCTTGCGGCCTTCCTTGCGCTCGATCTCTTCGAGCTTGCGCGCGAGCAGGTCGTTCACGATCGCGCCCGGCAGGAGCTTTTCTTCACTGCCCATGCTGAGCCAGATCGCGTCGCCGATGCGGTGCGACAGCGCTTCGCCGTCGCGGCCGAAGGGCGAGATGAAACCGCGCGAGGACAATTCCAGCGCGCCGACGGGCTTGAGCGCGCATTCGGCGAGGCGGGGTTCGAGTTCGTTGAGGTCGAGCGAGGTGGGGAAGCGGAACAGCGTCAGGTTGCGAAAGAACATCGAAATTCCAGTGAAAGTCCGTCATCCCCGCGAACGCGGGAATCCATGGGACGAGGTTTGGATCAATCGGCGGCGTCGTCGCCGTGCGGGTCGCCCGCCAGCCACGCGTGCGCGTCCGGCATCGGCGCATCGCTGCGCGCACCGAGCGACAGGAAATCGAACAACGTCGGATCGGTCAACTGCGAGGGTCGCACATCGCCGAGGGCGCGCGCGATGTTTTCGATGCGACCCGGCGATTCGCGCTCCCACGTGGCCATCATTTTCTGCACCTGCTTGCGCTGCAGGTTTTCCTGCGAGCCGCACAGCGTGCACGGGATGATGGGGAAATTGCGCGCCGCCGCGTAAGCGGTGATGTCGGCCTCGCGCACGTACGCGAGCGGACGGATCACAACGTGCTTGCCGTCGTCCGAGCGCAGCTTCGGCGGCATGCCGCCCAGCCTGGCGTGGAAGAACATGTTCAGGAAGAACGTGGCCACCAGATCGTCGCGATGGTGGCCCAGCGCGATCTTCGTGAACCCCTCGGCTTCGGCGTGCGCATACAGCGCGCCGCGACGCAGGCGCGAACACAGCGAGCACATCGTCTTGCCTTCCGGCACGACGCGCTTGACCACCGAATACGTGTCCTGTTCCAGGATCGTGTACGGCACGCCGACGGACGCGAGGTACTCCGGCAGCACGTGTTCCGGGAACCCGGGCTGTTTCTGGTCCAGGTTGACCGCAACCAGGTCGAACGCCACCGGCGCCTTCTCGCGCAGTTGCAGCAGCACGTCGAGCATCGTGTAGCTGTCCTTGCCGCCGGACAGGCACACCATCACCTTGTCGCCGTCCTCGATCATCCCGAAGTCGGCGATCGCGCGCCCCACCTGGTGGCGCAGGCGCTTGGCCAGGCGCTGGTGTTCGTGCCCGGCGCGACGCGCGCGCGGCTGGGGCTCGAGCAGGGGAAGGGGCACGGTGGACATGCGCAGGTTCGGCGACGACACGACGGGCGGCCGCGCATTCTACTCCGGCGATTCCGGCTACCAGTGGGCTGGTTTTCGTATGGGTTTGCGGCCGGTGTGGATGCGATCGGGCAGGCGGGAACGCGCGAGTTCTGCGTCGAGCAGGTAGTGCCTGGACCAATCCGCGTTCCCTGTCAGCGATCGGCTGATGCCCCGCTGCGTCGCGGACGCCTCCGGCGGACGCACCGGCGTGACGACGCCGAGGATGATCGCGGGGAAGTCGGACCTGATCGCGGCCAGGGTGGGCGCCGCGTCGCTGTCGTTCGTGCAGACCACCAATTGCCCATAAGCGCCGGAACACGCATCCCGATACATCGCCAGCGCGAGGTTCACGTCCGTCTGTTTCTCCTCCAGCTTCCAGACGCGCACGCGATCCTTTCGGTCATACGGCACGCCCTCGACGAACCGGGGCAGGAGCGTGCCCTTGCGATCGAAGGTGTGCGCGCCCCAGGTCACGTCGAACCGCGCTCCATAGCGTTGGCGCATGGCGCGGTGGTAGTCCTGCTGCGCGATGACCGACGCCGCGCCATGCGACGCAAGCCGCGCGATTGCGGGAGCGGAGAAGTACCGGACCTGCGTGATCAAGGACGCGGGATTCTGGTCATGGATCAAGCGGTCGAAGAGCCCGACGAGATCGAGCCATTTGAACGACGTGCCGCGAATCCGGCCGTAGTAGAGGTTGTGGCCGTCCACGTAGACGGCCGTCGGCAAATCCTTTGCCATGGTTGCGTTCCTTCGGAAATGAAAAAACCGCCCGCAGGCGGTTTTTTCGTCCCGGGCCGTGGAGCCAACCTAATGGCGCGGCAGGGAGGAGTGGTGGCGGAAATCCTAGTCCCGTCGCAGTCGCAGGTTCAAGTCGGAATTGCCTCGACGCTCGGCAAACGAATCGCCCGGATCAGCCCATATTCCAACCATTCGTCGCATGGCAGCGCAACAGTTCCCACGTTAAGCTCGCTGCGTGAACCAGCCCACGGACCCCAGCGAACTCGGGCGCATGGCCCAGCGCGTGATCGAGCTCAAGCTCGAGCACCGCGACCTGGACGCTGCGATCGAACGGCTGCAGGACGCGTCCGACATCGACGACCTCACGATCAAGCGACTGAAGAAACGGCGCCTGCAGCTCAAGGACGCGATCGCGAAGATCGAGTCCGCGATGATCCCCGACGAACCCGCCTGATCACGCCGCCGGCGGCGCGGGCGGTTCCGATGCAGTCGCGTCCGCCACCGGTTCCGCCGCGGCCGCGGGCTTCGCCGCTTCCGGGCTCACCTTCTCGATCGTGTGGCGCAATTCGCGGCCCAGGATCATCCGCGCATCCTTCGCCCACGCATCCAGGCGTTCGTCGAACAGCAACTTGCCGTTCGCATCCGGCCACACCAGGCGCAGTTCGCGCAGCTTCTGGATGAAGCCGCGGAACAACGTGCGGTCGAAGAATTCCGGCGCCGCCGGCGCATACAGCAGCGACAGGCGTTGCGCGGCGAGCTGGCACAGGCTTTCCAGTTCGCCCGACGACAACGTGCCGCCGCCGTTCTTCACCAGCACCGAGATCGCGATGTAATAGCGCTCGAAGGCCTGCTGCAGCGAATGCCCGATCGCGCGCAGGCGGAACACCTCGTCCGTCTGCCCCGCGCTGCGCGACAGGATGCCGCCGTCGTCCTCGCTCACTTGCTTGAGCAGGCCTTCGCGGATGAACACCTCGATCGTGCGATCGATGCGCTCGGCGAATTCGTCCGCATCCCACGGCAGGAACAACTCCGCCTGCAGGAACGGATGCACCGTGCGCCCCAGCCGCAGCACGTGCTGCCGCGCCAGGCGCCGGTTGTTGAGGAAGCACACCGCGATCCACGCCGACGCCGTGAACAGGTGCAGCACGTTGTTGCGGAAATAACTCAGCAGGCCGGCGGTGTCCTCGTCCACGCTGAGCACGTCGCCGAGCGGATGCGCGGTGCGCGACAGCATCGCGATCTCTTCGCCGTGCGCGATGATCTGCTCCGGCGTGTGCGGCGTGACCGTCACGCGGTCGGAGTACGGCACGTCGGCCAGCAGCGTCTTCGACAACGCGATCTGTGCCAGCAGGTCGACTTCGCCCATCGCGTGCTTCGGCGTGGACAGCAGCGCCATCGCGAGCAGGTTGACCGGATTGACGTCGGCGGCGCGGTTAATGTGTTCCTGGATCTTTACCGCCGTGGCATCCACCGTGGTCGACAGCCAGTCCGGGCGATCGTCTTCATGCAGCGGCGTGCCGTCCCACGCCGGCGCGTGTTCGGCCAGCATGTCCGACAGCTTGATGGGCTCGCCGAAATTCACCACGACCTGGCCGTAGTTGCTGCGCAGCACGGCGGGGATGCCCATGAGCAGTTGCCAGATGGATTCCTTCTGCTTCGGCTTGCCGATCAGCTCGTCGAGGTAGCTGTCGCCTTCGAGCAGTTTTTCGTAACCGATGTAGATCGGCTGGAACAGCACCGGGCGCGTGGGCTGGCGCACGAACGCGCGCACCGTCATCGCGACCATGCCGCCCTTCGGCGGCAACAGGCGGCCCGTGCGCGAGCGCCCGCCTTCGATGAAGTATTCGAGCGAATACCCGCCGGCCACCAGCTGCGACACGTATTCGGTGAACACCGCCGAGTACAGCGCGTTGCCGCGGAAGCTGCGTCGCAGGAAGAACGCGCCGCCGCGGCGCAGGATCGGCCCGATCACCGGCAGGTTGAGGTTGATGCCCGCGGCGATGTGCGGCGGCACGATGCCCTTGGTGTAGAGCAAATAACTCAGCAGCAGGTAGTCCATGTGGCTGCGATGGCAGGGCACGTAGACGACTTCGTGCCCCGGCGCGGCCTGCTTGAGCGTGTCGAGGTGGTGCACGAGGACGCCGCGATAGATGCGGTTCCACACCATGTTGAGCAGGAAGCTCGCCGAGCGCACGACCGGATGCGAATAGTCGGCGGCGATCTCGTAGATGTAGGCGTGCGCCTTCTTCCACGCTTCGGCCTTGCCCTTCTCCGGATCCTTGGCGTTCTCGCGGCGCGCCTGGTCGGCGATGGCTTCCTTCACCGAATCGGCGGAGAGCACCTGGTCGGCGAGCAATCGCCGCGTCGAGAGATCGGGCCCGATCACCGCCGCGCGCAGGCGGCGGAAATGCGCGCGCAGCACGCGCGACAACTTGCGCACGGTGCGTTCGGGATCCAGGCCTTCTTCGACCGTGGCGCGCAACGCGATCGGCGGCGCGAACTGCACCGTCGTGCCGCGCCCGTTGAGCAAGATTGCTAGCAGGCGGCGGAAGCGGCCGACGATCGTCCAGTTTTCCGAGAACAGCACCGAGAACCAGCCGCTGTGCTTGTCCGGCGCGCGGCCGACGAAGATCGACACGGGGACCAGCTGCACGTCGAGCGCCGGATCGTCGCGGTGGGCCTGCAGCAAGCGCGCCAGCGAGCCGGAGTGCGTCTTGTGTTCGGGGCCGGGCGTGAGGCCCAGCACCTTCAGCGCGTTCGAATTGCGGCGCGACAGCGCGACGTAGGCCCGCTTGCGACCGAGCGGGTCGCCCGGCATCGGCTGCAGCGGCGACGGCAGCCCGGCTTCGCGGCAGGCGCGCGCCAGGATCAGTGCGTTCGACAGGCCGTAGTCCTCGAGCACGTAGCAGACGGCGCGGCCGTCGGCGTGTTCGGCCGGGGCCTTGGGTTCCAGTTCCAGCTGGATCCACGGGTCGAGCACCTTGCCCATCAGGCGCGCCCACATCGGCGGGCGCGTCGCGACCGGGAGCGACGCGACGGCCGGGGCCGGTGCGGTCTCCGCCGCGGGCGCGGGCGCCGGCGGGGCGAGGGGCAGCTCGGGGGCGTCCGGCGCCGGTTCGCGTTCCGGTTCGATGGTCGGTTCGCGTTCCGCTGCGACCGGGGCATCGGCGGCCGCATCGACGTCGGCCGGCGGCGGCACGGACGGGTCGGCGGGCGGTGCGGGGGTCGCGGCCGCCTGCGGGGCGGGCGGGTCGTCGAAGAGGTTCGGCTGGTTCGGCATCGCCGCCATTATGGCGAAGGTGCCCCGCCGGGGGGCGTCACCCGCTCAGCGGGCCCGGGTGCGCCGGTCGGACGCCGGCATCGCGCGCGCGGCCGGGCGGTCGGGGCCTTCGAGCGAGGCTTCGGCGTTGCGCAGGTAATCCTCGAGGTACCAGCGCCCTTCGATCCGTTGCAGCGTCAGCACCGTGTCGACCGGTTGCTGGCCGAGCTGGTAGCGCACGCGGACGGTGGCGGTGTCGCCGGTCTGCGACACCAGGCGGGCATCGAGCGTCGCGAGCGTGGCATCGAGGTCGAGGCCGTAGGTGGCGAACACCTGCTTGGCGGTCGCGAGGAACGGACCGAGGCGCTCCAGCGATTCCTGCATGCCGAAGCCGGCGAAGTCTTCGTCGTTGTCGATGCCCGTGCGGCGCGCGGCCGTCGTCAGCAACGCGATCGCGCCGCGTGCGCGCTTGCGGTCGGCGAGCGGTGCGTTCGCTGCCCAGCGCGCCACGCCCTGCACGGCCTGCGAATAGTGATCGCGTTCGGCGACGCTGTAGTCGCCTTCCTTGCGGATGTACTGCACGCCGAACAGGCCGAGGGACGTGGCGGCCGAATGCAGTTCCTCGGCATTGTTCGCGAACTGCTTTTCGAACACCTGCTGCAATTCCACCGCCGCGTTCGGACGTGACAGCGCGGCGAGCATCGCGGGCAGGCGATCGTCGAGCGGCAGTTCGTCCAGCGGCCAGCGACTGCGCCCGGTGCGCCAGGCCGTTTCCAGTCGCGCATGCAGTGCGGGCGGGACCGCGACGGTGGCGTAACCCGCCGCGTCATTCGCCCGCAGGCGTTGCGCGAGCAGCAACACCGCCTGCGTGGGACGTTCGCCGCCGGGGGTGGGCGGCGGGGCGCGATCGCACGCGGCCAGCAGCACGAAGGCGAGCGCGAGCCCGGCGAGGCGGACGTTCCGGAAGACGGCGGGCGGCGTGCGCGGCATGGGGCGGATCATGCCCGAGCCGCGGCCCGGGCTGGAAACCGCCCGCAACGCCTTGATTCAACGAGCGTCGTCGAGCGCGGCTTCCTTCGCGGCGCGGCGTGCTTCCTCGGGCTGGCGCCAGTTGTTGTCGAACAGCGCCGGTTCCCAGGACCCGTACATCGGGTTGGGCAGCACCCACCAGCGCTCGCCGATCCAGTCGGCGTAGGGGGCGATCGCCGCCTTCCGTCCCTCGACCGTGTTGCCGAGGATCTGCACGAAGTCGCCGACCTGGTCGCCGAACTGCATCACCACGCGATGCGTGCGTCCGACCAGCTGGCGGCGGCACGACTTCTCCGACCCTTCCTGTTCGCAACCATCGACGACGGTGCCGAGGCCGAGGACCTGGTCGTCGCTGGCGACCGGGAAGCCCGCGCTGCGCAGGTTTGCGATCGTCGCTTCGGTGAGGCTCGCATCGCGATTGGTGATGTAGAAGACGGTGACGCCCTGCTTCGCCGCCGACTGCAGGAATTCCACCGCGCCCGGCAACGGCTTCGCCGCGCGCTGCGCCACCCACTCGCCCCACTTGGCTTCGTCGAAGCCGCGGCCTTCGCGGATCTGGCGCACGTTGTTCGGCGCGTTGTCGAGCACGGTCTCGTCGACGTCCACGATGATCGCGGGCTTCAGGCCCTTCACCGGCGTGTTGCGGTCTTCCTTCGGCAACGCGTCCCATGCCTTGTCGGCGAGCGCGGTGCGCAGCTGGCGGCCGGCGGCGCGATACACCTCGGTGTAGACGAGGTCGCGTTCGGCGGCGGTCTGGAACCACGCGGTCGCGTTGAGCGAATCATCGGCCGCGGGGCCGGCGGGCGCGGGCGAGGCGACGGGTGCATCGGGATTGGCAGGCGGCGCGACCGGCGCGGTGGTGGCGCAGGCGGCGAGCGTGGCGCTGAGCGCGACGGCGAGGAGGCAGGGACGCATCGGCGGGTCCGGTCGGGGCGAAGGCCGGCGAGTGTAGCCGAGCAAAAACGACGATTGCGTGTCGCTCAGGCGGTTGCGCACTGCAGCGACACGCGCTTGCCGCCCGGCAGCGCCTGGGTGCCGACTTCGACGAACCCGTGGCGCGCGTGGAATCGCCGCGAGGCTTCATTGGGCGGCTCCACATCGAACTCGCACGTCACGCGCGGCACGCCGGCGTCGCGCGCGAACGCGAACAGGTCCGCGTACAGCAACGCGCCGAAGCCGCGGCCCTGGCAGGCGCTCGAGACGACGACGCGATCCACGTAGAGGAAGGCGTCATAGTGCGCATCGAACCAGCGATAGTTGACGCTGTCGTAGTCCGCGCGTTCGCGGAAGGCCATGAGGAAGGCGACGACGGCGCCGGCGTCCTCGATCACGCGCAGGTACGCCGCGTGGGCGCGCAACCTTTCGAAGCGTGCCGCGCCCATCGGGCTCAGTACCGCTTCCGATTCGAGGTTCAACGCAACGATGGCAGCCGCATCGGCTTCCACCGCATCGCGCGCGCGCGCGCTCATGCGTCGAGCATCGCGCGGATGGCGGCGAAGCCCGCGCTCGCGCGCTCCTTCTTCTGCACCGCGTCGGCTTCCGGATCCGCACCGTCGCGCTGCACTTCGGCGGCGGGCAGTTCGTCGATGAAGCGGCTCGGCAGCAGGCGCTGCCGTTCGCCCCAGCGCTGCGCCTCGCGCGAATGCGAGAGCCACAGCTGTTCCTTCGCACGCGTGATGCCGACGTACATCAGGCGGCGCTCTTCATCCAGGCGCCCTTCCTCGATCGACGCTTCGTGCGGCAGGTTGCCGTCTTCCACGCCGACGATGAAGACGTAACGGAACTCCAGGCCCTTCGCCGCATGCAGCGACATCAGGCGCACCTGGTTGCCGGCGTCGCCCTTGTCGGCGTGCGACAGCAGTGCGAGCGCGGCCGCGAGTTCGCCCGGGCCGGACGTCTTCGGGCCGTCGAACCAGTCCGCGAGTTCGTCCAGGTTCTGCCGACGGCGCTGGAACGTCGCCTCGTCCTTGCACTGCGCGCGCACCATCGCGAGCAGGCCGGAGCGTTCGTTGAGCTTGCGCACGAGTTCGGCGGGCGGCAAACGCGCCGCGTCCTGGCGCAAGCCGCGCAGCAGGTCGGCAAATGCTTGCAGCGAATTGGCCGCGCGCGGTTGCAGCTGCTTCAACAACCCCACCGATTCCGCAGCGCGCGACAACGGCAGGTGCGCGTGCTGCGCGAGTTCGGCCAGCTTGGCGAGCGTGGTCGCGCCCACTTCGCGCTTGGGCGATTGCACCGAACGCAGGAAGGCCGCGTCGTCTTCCGGGTTGGCGATGCAGCGCAGCCACGCCATCGCATCCTTCACTTCGCCGCGGTCGAGGAACGCCGTGCCGCCCGTGAGGTGGTACGGCACGCGCAGCAACTGCATCGCCTTCTCGAGCGCGCGCGACTGGTGGTTGCCGCGGAACAGCACGCAGAAATCGCTCCATGGCGCGCCGCGCGACTGGTTGAGGAAGTGGATCTGGTCGGCGACCTTCTCCGCTTCGTGCGCCGAATCCTTGCACTCCCACACGCGGATGCGTTCGCCGTCGGCCTGGTCGCTCCACAGCGTCTTGGGATGTTCGTGCGGATTGTTGGCGATCAGCGCGTTGGCCGCGCGCAGCACGCGGTTGCTGCAGCGGTAGTTCTGTTCGAGCTTGACGATCTTCAGCGCGGGGTAGTCCGTGCCGAGCGAAAGCAGATTGTCCGGATTCGCACCGCGCCAGGCATAGATCGACTGGTCGTCGTCGCCCACGCAGGTGAAGTCGCCGCGCGGGCCCGCGATCGCCTTCAGCAAGCGGTACTGCGCGTCGTTGGTGTCCTGGCACTCGTCGACCAGCAGGTAGCCGATGCGTTCGCGCCAGGCCATCACGCACTCTTCGTCCGACTCCAGCAACTGCACGGGCAGGCGGATCAGGTCGTCGAAGTCCACCGCGTTGAAGGCGGTCAGCCGCGCCTGGTAGCGCGCGTACAGCGCGGCCGCCTCGCGTTCCCGCACGGACTGCGCGGCCTCGGCGGCCTGCTCGGGCGACAGGCCCAGGTTCTTCGCGCGGGAGATGAGGTTGCGCGCCGCGTCCACGACGTCCGGCTTGCTGCCCGGGGGCAGCAGGTCCTTGATCTGCGCGTTGCTGTCGTCCGAATCGAAGATCGAAAACCCGCGGCGCAGCCCGAGCTTGGCGTGCTCGATCTGCAGCAGGCGCAGGCCGAGCGCGTGGAAGGTGCAGATCGTGAGGCCTTCGGCCGCGTCGCCCTTGATGCGCTTGGCGACGCGCTCGCGCATTTCGCGCGCCGACTTGTTGGTGAAGGTGATCGCCGCGATGCGCCGCGCCGGCATGCGCCCGGAGGCGACCAGGTGCGCGATCTTCTCCACGATGACACGCGTCTTGCCGCTGCCCGCGCCGGCCAGCACCAGCAAGGGTCCCTCGACGTGCAGCACGGCCTGGCGTTGCGGAGGATTGAGGCCGTGCAAGGGAGGGTCCGGGTGGGGCGAAACGAGGACGGATTCTAATCGACTGCATTCAAATTTACGGCCGGCGCATTGCGCGGCCATAATCGCGTCCATGGCCAAGCTCTATTTCTACTACTCCGCCATGAATGCGGGGAAGACCACCACGTTGCTGCAATCGGCGCACAACTACAGCGAGCGCGGGATGCGCGTGCTGATCTTCACCCCGGCGTTCGACAACCGCGCCGGCGCGGCCGGCATCGTCGCCTCGCGCATCGGCCTGCAGGCCCAGGGCATCGCCTTCGAGGGCAACGACGACCTCGAGGAACGCGTGCTCGCGGACATCGCCGCGCACGGCAAGCTCGATTGCGTGCTGGTGGACGAGGCGCAGTTCCTGCGCAAGCCGCAGGTCTGGCAACTGAGCGAAGTGGTCGACAAGCTGCGCATCCCCGTCCTGTGCTACGGGCTGCGCACGGATTTCCGCGGCGAACTGTTCGAGGGCAGCCAGTACCTGCTGGCCTGGGCCGACGAGCTGAGCGAGATCAAGACGATCTGCCACACCGGCAAGAAGGCCACGATGACCGTGCGCGTGGACGCAGGCGGGCATGCGATGCAGGCCGGCCCGCAGGTGGAGATCGGCGGCAACGATCGCTACGTGTCGGTGTCGCGCGCGGAGTTCAAGAAGATCATGCGCGGCGAAGGCACGATCGAACCGATGCAGCCCTCGCTGCTGGATTGATCGCCGCGCTCAGTGCACCGCAAGCCCGGTGCACGCGGCGCGGATGGCATCCACCTCGCGCGGCAGGCGCCCGCCCTGCGGCAGGCCCACGCGCACTTCGTTCGACAGCACGTCCAGCGCGTCGCGCGATGCGAGGGCCTCGCCGGCGCGGCATTGCGCTTCGGCCAGGTACGCACGCGCACGCCAGCGCAGGTTGCGGGGTTCGTTGCCGCCTGCCTTGTCGGACGCGATCCGCTGCATGGTGGCGAGCGCATCGGGGCGGCCGGAACGCGCGCGCTCGCGCGCCAGCGACAACTGCGCGGCCAGCGTGCGCGGGTGCGACGGGCCGTAGCCCGCGCGCAGCAGGCGCACCGCTTCGGTCAGCGACGCGATCGCGCCCGTCGTGTCGCCCGAATCGGCGAGGATCAGTCCGCGCGCGTGCTCCACTTCGCCGACCAGCGGATGGCCCTTGCCGAGCTGGGCGATCGCGATGAGCTTCGCTTCGCCCACCTCGCGCATCGCATCGTCGTGGCGGTCCATCGCCTGCAGCACGGCCGCATGGTCGGCGATGCCGCGCACCAGGCGCGTGCGCGCCGACGTCGCGCGCCAGATGTGCACCGCATGCGCGAGGTCGCGTTCGGCTTCGGTCATCTTGCCCTGCTCCCAGGACAGCATGCCGAGCGTGTAGAAGCTGCTGCCGACGTCGGTGTGTTCTTCGCCGAGGCGTTCGATCAGCAGCGGCGTGGTGTCGCGCAGGTCGCGTTCGGCGACGTCCAGCCAGCCCTGTTCCATGTATACCGCGGCGCGCTGGCGGTGCAGCGCGAGCGTGGTGGGATGGCGGTCGCCGAGCAGTTCGCCCGACAACACCAACGCGGCATCGAAGGCTTTCGCCGCTTCGTCCGGGTGGCCCAGTTCGCGCTGCAGCATGCCGATGCGGCGCTGGATCTGCACCGCCAGCGGATGGCGTTCGCCGACGCGCTGCTGCAGTTGCTGCAGCGCTTCGTGCATGCCGCGCAGGGCGTCGTTGGTCTTGCCGGCGTCGGCGTCCACGTTGGCGAGGTCGAGGCGGTTCTCCACGATGCCCGCTTCGTCGTCGAGCACGTCGCGCCGCAGCGACAGCGAGTACTCGAGCAACTGGCGCGCGGAGTTGTATTCGCCCATCGCGCTGCGGCAGCGTGCGAGCTGCGAGTAGAACTCCGCGACCTGCGCCGGCAATTGCGAGGCCTCGCGGCGCGCGCGTTCCAGCCACGGCCGCATGATGTTGACGCAGCTGCGCGGGTCGTCGAGCGAGCGATGCGCCAGGCCGATCTGCGTGGCCGATTCCAGTTGCAGGCTCGCCGGTGCGCTGTTGCCGATGGAGGCGAGGATCGCGTTCTGGCGATCCAGCAGCGCAAGCGCTTCGTGGTAATCGCCCAGGCCCAGGCGCAGGCGCGCGATGATGCCGAACACTTCGGCGCGCGCGAGCGGTTGCCGCGACAGTTCGCGGTTGGCGCGCACGATGCCGTTGTCGAGCAGCGAGCGCATGTCGATCGCATCGTCGCGCGGCGCGGCGCCCGCGCCTTCGAACAAGCCGATGACGAAATCCTGCAGCGCCTGCGCGCGCGCGGTTTCCTGCACGGCCTGTTGCGCCTGCCACGCCACGATCGCCAATGCGGCCGCGAGCACGCTCGCCACGGCGAAGCCGGTGGCCAGCGCCCAGCGATGCCGGAAGATGTACTTGTGGAGCCGATACCCGACGCTCTGCGGGCGCGCGAGCACCGGCTTGCCGGCGAGGTAGCGTTCGAGGTCGAGCGCCATCGCTTCGACCGACGGATAGCGCTGCTCGGGCTTCTTCGCCAGCGCCTTGAGCACGATGTTGTCGAGGTCGCCGGACACGTTGCGCGCACGGCGGCGCAGCATCGCGACGTCGCCCTCGCCCGCATCGGCCTGGCGTTGCAGCGCCTGCGACGGACGTGTGGGATCGCCGAGCAGGATCGCTTCCTCCCACTCCGCATCGGTCTGGCGCTTGAGGCGATAGGGCTTGGCGTCGGCGAGCAATTCGTACAGCACGACGCCGAGCGAATACACGTCGGTCATCGTCGACACGGGTTCGCCGCGCACCTGTTCGGGCGCTGCGTAGTGCAGCGTGAACGCGCGCACGCCGGTGCGCGTCTGTTCGGGCGCCGCGACGTCGGCGTCGATCAGTTTTGCGATCCCGAAGTCGAGCAGGCGCACGTCGCCGGCCGGCGTGACCAGGATGTTCGACGGCTTGAGGTCGCGATGGACGATGAGGTTGGCGTGCGCGTGGCTCACCGCGTCGCCGACCTGGCGGAACAGGTCCAGCCGCGATTCGATCGACAGCTTGTGCGCGCGGCAGTAATCGGTGATCGGCTCGCCTTCGATGTACTCGAGCGCGAGGTAGGGCTGGTGGTCCGCGCTGACACCTGCATCGAGCAAGCGCGCGATGTGCGGATGCGCCAGGCGCGCGAGGATCTGGCGTTCGCGCGTGAAGCGCAGGCGCAGGTTCGGATCGACCAGCCCGGGGCGCAGCAGTTTCAGCGCGACGCGGCGCTGGTACAGGCCGTCATTGCGCGCGGCCAGCCACACCTGGCCCATGCCGCCTTCGCCGAGCATGCGTTCGAGGCGATACGGGCCGATCTCGATGCCGGGGCGCGGGCCGGGGAGTGGCGCGACGAGCGGTTCGGAGAGGAAGTCTTCGCGATCCGAGTCGAGCTTCAGCAGTTCCTCGAGGTCGTTCGCGGTCTGCGGATCCTCCTCGCGCATCAGCTGGAGGCTGCGTTCGCGTTCTTCCTCGTCGAGCTCGAAGAGTGCATCGAGCAGCGGGGACAATCGTTGCCAGCGCTCGGGGTCCATGGCGGGAGCGGCGTCAGCCGTCCTTGAGCGAAGCCAGCAGGAACAAGCGGGCCTTCTGCCAGTCGCGACGGATGCTGCGTTCCGAACGCTTGAGCAGCGCGGCGATTTCCAGTTCCGACAGGCCGGCGAAATACCGCAGCTCGACCACCTGCGCCAGGCGCGCATCCACGGCGGCCAGGCGGGTCAGGGCGGTGTCGAGGCCCAGGGTTTCTTCGTCCAGGCGCAGGCCGCCTTCGACTTCCTCGGGGAGTTCGGTCACGCGGTGCAGGTCGCCGCCGCGCTTCTGCGCCAGGCGCTGGCGCGCGTAATCGACCACGACGCTGCGCATCGCCGAAGCGGCGTAGGCGAAGAAGTGCGCGCGGTCATCGAACTGGGCGGAGTTGCGGCCCACCAGTTTCAGGTAGGCCTCGTGCACGAGCGCGGTGGCATCGAGCGTGTGGCCGTGCTGGCCGGCGAGCTGGCGCCGGGCCATCGAATGCAGTTCCTGGTAGAGGGTGGCCAGCACACGGTCGAGCGCGCCGCGGTCGCCATCCCGTGCAGCGTCGAGCAGTTCGGTGATGTCCGCGGTCTCTGACATGCGCCCCCTCAGGAGCGCGGAATATAGCGCTTATAGAGGGCTTGTGAGGCTTTTCAGCGCTGGCAACGGTTACACCAGACCGTCGTGCGTTGCCCGATGCTGGCCTCCTTCATCGGGCGTCCGCAACGCGGGCAGGGTTGCCCGCCTCTGCCGTACGCGGCCAGCTCGAGTTCGAAATAGCCGGGCAGGCCGTCCGGGCTGATGAAGTCGCGCAGGGTCGTGCCCCCGCGTTCGATGGCGTAGGCGAGGATCTTTTTCACGGCGTCGGCGAGCGCGTGGTAGCGGTCGCGCGAGACGCGGCCGGCCTCGCGCAGCGGCGAGATGCTGGCGGCGAACAGCGCCTCGGCCGCATAGATGTTGCCCACGCCCACCACGATGCCCTGGTCCATCAGGAAGGTTTTCACCGGCGCCTTGCGGCCGCGGCTGCGCCCGAAGAGGTAGTCGCCGTCGAAAACGTCGGACAGGGGCTCCGGGCCCAGGCCCTGCAGGAGCGGGTGCGTCTCGCCGGGCGCCTGCCAGAGCAGGCAGCCGAAGCGGCGTGGATCGTTGAAACGCAGCACCCGCCCCGTTTTCCCGGCCAGGACGATGTCCACGTGGTCGTGGGCCTCGACCGGGGTGCTCGCCGGGAGCACGCGCAGGCTGCCCGACATCCCCAGGTGCAGGACGGCGCTGCCGGCGGCCGTGTCGAGGAGGAGGTATTTCGCGCGCCGACGAACGGCGTCGACCCGTTGGCCGGGCAGCAGCGTCGGGACTTCGGGCGGAATCGGCCAGCGCAGGTCCGGGCGGCGGAGCAGGACGGAGGCGATTGTCTTGCCTTCCACGTGCGGCGCCAGGCCGCGCCGCGTGGTTTCGACTTCGGGCAATTCGGGCATGCGGGAGAGTGTGGCAGCCACATCCCGGCAACGGAAACAGGCGCAAGATGTGCGCGTCCCCAGTGTAGGAACGAGTCGCGTGAAAGCGGCCGTTCCCTTTCATCCGGACTGAACATCCCCATCACGGATCGGGGCCGTACCCGGGCGAATGGCCTTGCCGGGGTGGCATGATCCGTCCGGGCCCCTGCGCCCCGTTTCGTTCAATGGAGTCACGATGCACGCTTTCCTCGAATTCCTGGCCGGTGGCCTCGTCCAGACCGGCTGGGTCGGTTGGGTCGTCTACCTGCTGGTCGCCACGCAGCTGACCATCTTCTCGGTCACGCTCTACCTGCATCGCAGCCAGGCGCACCGCGGCGTGGACTTCCACCCCGTGCTCGCGCACTTCTTCCGGTTCTGGACGTGGATCACCACGTCGATGATCACGAAGGAATGGGCCGCGATCCATCGCAAGCACCACGCGAAGTGCGAGACCGAGGAAGACCCGCACTCCCCGATGCACAAGGGCATCAAGACCGTCTTCTGGCGCGGCGTCGAGCTGTACCGCGAAGCGCGCAACGATCGCGAGTCGATCGAGAAGTACGGCAAGGGCTGCCCGGAAGACTGGATCGAGCGCAAGGTCTACACGCCGCACGCCACGATGGGTCCGACGCTGCTGCTCTTCATCAGCTTCGCGCTGTTCGGCCTGCCCGGCATCGCCATCTGGGCGATCCAGATGCTGTGGATCCCGTTCTGGGCCGCGGGCGTCGTCAATGGCCTGGGCCACTGGTGGGGCTACCGCAATTTCGAAACCTCCGACACCGCGACCAACCTCACCCCGTGGGGCGTCTGGATCGGTGGCGAAGAACTGCACAACAACCACCACGCGTTCCCGAGCTCGGCGAAGTTCGCGCTGCGCAAGTTCGAGTTCGACATCGGCTGGGCCGTCATCAAGATGTTCGAAGCGGTCGGCATGGCGAAGGTGCTGCGTGTTGCGCCGACGCTCGACGTGCGCCCGAACATCCCCGTGCCGGACGGCGAGACGATCAAGGCGCTGCTCGCCCATCGTTTCCAGGCGATGACCGATTTCCAGCGCAACGTGCTCAAGCCCGCCTTGCGCGAAGAAGCCGCTGCCGCCGCCGAACTGCCGCGTCCGGTCCGCAAGGGCCTGAGCGACGATGGTCGCTGGCTGAAGCCGGAAGCCCGCAAGCAGCTGCACGACTGGGTGGCCCAGCGTCCGCGCATCCGTGCGCTGGTCGAGCACCGCGCCCGCCTGGCGGCCGTGCTGGAAGCGCGCGGCAACGACGCCGCGGCCACGCTGCAGAACCTGCAGGCCTGGTGCCGCGAGGCCGAGGCCAGCGGGATCCGCGCGCTGCAGGATTTCTCGGCGCGCCTGAAGGGATACCAGCTGCAGTCGGCCTGATGCACGACCGCTTCGAGGAACATCGAAGACCCGCACGCTCGCGTGCGGGTTTTTCGTTTGTGGCGTTCGCGATGCTGGCATTCGCGGTGATGCCCGCGATCGCGCAGGTGCAGGCCAGCAGCGAGTACCTCGCGCGCATGGACGTGGACCACGACGGCCGCGTTTCGCTGGTCGAATACCAGGACTGGCTGAGCTACGCCTTCGACGCGATGGACCGCGACCACGACGGCACGCTGTCGCCCGCCGAACAACCCGGCGGCCGCGGCAAGCCCATCACCCGCGAACAGCACCGCCTGCGCCTGGCCGATGCGTTCCGCCGCCAGGATGCGAACCACGACGGCAGCCTCAGCGCATCGGAACTCGCCGCGCCACCCCGCTGACGTTGCGGCACACTGTGCGCCCCACGTCGCGAGGGTGTTCGCATGGCCGCCACCGAGCCGACTGAAACCGCGAAGCTCGTCTATCCCGTGCCGCCGGCCTTCGCCGCGCAGGCCCGCTTGCGTCGCGACGATTACGACCGCCTGTACGCCGAATCCCTGGCCGATCCCGACGGCTTCTGGCGCCGCGTCGCCGACCGCATCGACTGGATCACCCCGCCGACGCAGGTGCGCGACGTCAGCTTCGACGTCGAGGATTTCCACATCCGCTGGTACGCCGACGGCGTGCTCAACGCGAGCGTCAATTGCCTCGATCGCCAGCTGCCGATGCGCGGCGACAAGGTGGCGCTGCTGTTCGAACCGGACGATCCGAACACGCCGGTCCAGCGCATCACGTACCGCGAACTGCACGCGCGCGTCTGCCGCCTGGCCAATGCGCTGCGCAACCTCGGCGTCGCGAAGGGCGACCGCATCACGATCTATTTGCCGATGGTGCCGGAGGCCGTCGTCGCGATGCTGGCGTGCGCGCGCATCGGCGCGATCCATTCGGTGATCTTCGGCGGGTTCGCCCCGCGTTCCATCGCCGACCGCATCGCCGACTGCACCAGCAAGCTGGTCATCACCGCCGACGAAGGCCTGCGCGGCGGCAAGCGCGTGCCGCTGAAGGCGAACGTGGATGCCGCGCTCGCGATGCCCGGCACGAATTCGGTCGAGACGGTGCTCGTCGTGCGCCACACCGGCGCGGCGGTCGACATGCAGATGCCGCGCGATCGCTGGATGGAAGCGGTGGTCGAAGGCCAACCGGACACGTGCGAACCGGAGCCGATGAACGCGGAGGATCCGCTCTTCATCCTTTACACGTCGGGCTCCACCGGCAAGCCGAAAGGCGTGCTGCACACCACGGGCGGCTATCTCACCTACGTCGCCTACACGCACGAGTGCATCTTCGACCTGCGCGAAGACGACATCTTCTGGTGCACGGCCGATGTCGGCTGGGTGACCGGCCACAGCTACACCGTGTACGGCCCGCTGGCGAACGGCGCGACCGCGGTGGTGTTCGAAGGCGTGCCCAACCATCCGGATGTTTCGCGCTTCTGGCAGGTGATCGACAAGCACGGCGTCACGCTGTTCTACACCGCACCTACCGCGATCCGCGCGTTGATGCGCGAAGGCGACGATCCGGTGCGCGGCACGTCGCGGCGATCGTTGCGCCTGCTCGGCACCGTCGGCGAACCGATCAACCCGGAAGCCTGGCGCTGGTACCACGACGTCGTCGGCGACGCGCGCTGCCCGATCATCGACACGTGGTGGCAGACCGAAACCGGCGGCGCGCTGATCACGCCGCTGCCCGGCGCCATCGACCAGAAACCGGGCTCGGCCATGACGCCCTTCTTCGGCATCCGCCCGGCGCTCGTCGATGCGGAAGGCCGCCTGCTCGAAGGCGAAGCCACCGGCAACCTCGTGCTGCTGGATTCCTGGCCCGGCCAGATGCGCACCGTGTACGGCGACCACGCGCGTTTCATCGACACGTATTTCCGCACCTATCCCGGGATGTATTTCACCGGCGACGGTTGCCACCGCGATGCCGATGGCGACTACTGGATCACCGGGCGCGTCGACGACGTCATCAACGTCAGCGGCCATCGCATCGGCACGGCGGAAGTGGAAAGCGCGCTGGTGTCGCATCCGAAGGTCGCCGAAGCCGCGGTCGTCGGGTTCCCGCACGACATCAAGGGCCAGGGCATCTACGCGTACGTGACGCTGCTGGCCGGCGAAGCGGAAACCGATGCGTTGCGCGCCGAACTGGTCGGGCACGTGCGCAAGGAAATCGGACCGACCGCCACGCCCGACCACGTGCAGTGGGCGCCGGGCCTGCCGAAGACGCGCTCGGGGAAGATCATGCGGCGCATCCTGCGGAAGATCGCGGAGGACGCGCCGGAGCAGCTGGGCGATACGTCCACGCTGGCGGATCCGTCGGTGGTGGACTCGCTGGTGCGCAACCGGCGCGGCGCATAGGCAAAAAGAAACCCGCCTTGCGGCGGGTTCCCTGATGCTGCATCAACAAGCCAGGAAGGCTTACTTGATCTTGCCTTCCTTGTAGATCACGTGCTTCCGGACGACGGGGTCGTACTTCTTGACCTCCATCTTGTTCGGCGTGTTCTTCTTGTTCTTGTCGGTCGTGTAGAAGTGGCCGGTGTTCGCCGAGGAGATCAGGCGGATCTTGTCGCGCTTGCTTGCCATGGTGTTCTCCTCAGACCTTTTCGCCGCGGGCGCGGAGTTCGGCCAAAACGACGTCGATGCCGTTCTTGTCGATGGTGCGCAGCGCGTGCGCGGAAACCTTCAGCTTGATCCAGCGGTTTTCGCTGGCGACCCAGAAACGACGCTCGTGCAGGTTGGGCAGGAAGCGGCGGCGGGTCTTGTTGTTGGCGTGCGAGACGTTGTTACCCGTCTGCACGCGCTTGCCGGAAACTTGGCAGACGCGGGACATAACGCACCTCGATGGTGTTTGCGGTGCACCCCTTGGCCAGGAGTGCGGCGGCCCCGCTGCAGGGATGGATTCCGGGGTTCCGGACCATGCGGACGGCCCCGGAAAGGGGCAGGCCAGTCGCAGCGAGCCGCGCATTATGCCCGCGCGCAGGGGGGCAGACAACCCGGCAGGGGCAAAAACCCCGGGAAAATCAGTGGGAAGCCTTGTCCCGGTGCCAGCCGCGGTGCCGGATGTCGAGATACAGGCTGTAGGCGGCCGTGAAGGCCGGGAAGAGGTTCTGGATGACCCCCACCGAGTCCTGCTTCGAGGAAAACACGAAATAGGCCAAGGTCATGACCGATCCGACCAGGCTCATGTACCAGAAGGCCCGGGGGATCACGGGCTTGCCGAACTTGCGCGAGGCCAGGAACTGGACCAGCCACCGCCCGCCGAACATCAGCGCCCCGGTCAGGCCGATCAGCTTCCACGGGGACATGTGCAGGCCGGTCCACGCGAGCCACGGGATCGGCGAATTCATCACGTCCTGGGCGACCGGCACGGCGTCCTGCAGCATCAACGCTCCTCCACGCCGGTGCGCTTGCTGCGCGTGATCAGCCACGCCACGCCCATCAGGTCGCGGATGCCGACCAGCGCCCGGTTGAGGTTGTTGTACTTCGACACGCCGGCCGAACGGGCGCGGTGGTTCACCGGCACGCTCACCGTGCGCCATCCCGCGCGCTGCATCAGCGCGGGCAGGTAGCGATGCATGTGGTTGAAGTAGGGCAGGTCGAGGAAGGCATCGCGCTCGAACAGCTTGATGCCGCAGCCGGTGTCGGGCGTGTCGTCGCGCAGCATGCGCGAGCGGATCGCGTTGGCCCACTTCGAGGCCCAGCGCTTGCTGCCCGAATCCTGGCGATTGACGCGCCAGCCCGCGAACAACTTGATCTTCGGCTCGGCGGCGGTGCGCGCCTCGAGCAGCTTGGGGATGTCGGCCGGATCGTTCTGCCCGTCGCCATCCAGCGTGGCCACCCACGGCGCGCGCGCGGCCTTGACGCCCGAACGGATCGCCGTGCTCTGCCCGCTCTGGTGGACGTGGTGCAGCACGCGCAGCTCGGGCACCTCGGCCTTCAGCGCCTGCAAGGCCGCCAGCGTGCCGTCCTTCGAATCGTCGTCGACGAACACCGCTTCGAATTCCACGCGGCCGCGCAACGCGGCCACGACTTCCCGCAGCAAGGGACCGACGTTGTCCTGCTCGTTGAACACCGGCACGACGACGGAAAGCTGCGGGGCGTTGGTCAAGCGTGGTCTCCGAAATAGCCTGCGCACCACCGCACCACTTGCGGCATGCCGGCCTCGATGGGCGTGGTCGGTTCGAAGCCGAAGTCCGCCTGGGCGCGCGCAGTATCGGCCATGGTCTCGACCATGTCTCCCGGCTGCATCGGCTTGTAGACCTTTTCGGCCGGACGGCCAGCGGCTTCTTCGATGACCGCGATGAAATGCTCGAGTTCGACCGGCGTGTGGTTGCCGAGGTTGTAGACCCGGTGCGGGCCGCCTTCGGCCGCGTCCGCGCCGGCCGGCGCCGGCGCCGCGTCCATCGCGCCGAGCACGCCGGCGACGATGTCGTCGATGAAGGTGAAGTCGCGCCGCATCTTGCCGTGGTTGAACACCTGGATCGGCCGGCCGCCGAGCACCGCGCGCGAGAACAGCAGAGGCGCCATGTCCGGCCGGCCCCAGGGCCCGTACACGGTGAAGAAGCGCAGGCCCGTCGCGCGCAGGCCGTAGAGGTGCGCGTAGGTGTGGGCCATCAGTTCGTTGGCGGCCTTCGTCGCGGCGTACAGCGAGCGCGGGCGATCGATGCGCTGCGCTTCGGAGAACGGCGGCACGGCCGAGTCGCCGTACACCGACGACGAACTCGCGTACACCAGGTGTTCGACCCCGCGATGCCGGCACAGCTCCAGCACGTTGACGAAGCCGATGAGATTGCTGTCGACGTAGGCGTGCGGGTTCTCGAGCGAATAGCGCACGCCGGCCTGCGCGGCGAGGTGGATCACGCGCTGGAACCTGTGCTTGTCGAACAGCGCCGCGAGCCCGTCGCGATCGGTGAGGTCGAGTTCGGCGATCTCCACTTCCGGGCACAGCGCCGCCACGCGATCGCGCTTGAGCTGCGGATCGTAGTAATCGTTGAAGTTGTCGAGGCCGACGACGTCGATCCCGCGCGCACGCAACGCGCGGCAGGTATAGGCGCCGATGAAGCCGGCAGCGCCGGTCACGAGGTAGGGAGCCGTCATGGCGTTGCAGCGTTCCTTGGGAAAAAGGGGTCGCAGGCTAGCGCAGCGGTGTCGATGGAAAGATCACGGCGCCGGGGCGCCGCTCCGGTCAGTCCTGCTTGCCGCGCAGGCGTTCGAGCACGCCGTCCAGCGATTCCAGGTCCGAATAGTGGATGACCAGCCGGCCCTTGCCGCCGCGCCCGTGCAGGACGTTGACGCGCGTGCCAAGGGTTTCGCCCAGCTCGCGTTCGAGCGTGGCGATGTCCGCCTGCGGCTTGGCCTTGGCCGGCTTGGCCTTGCGCGCGGTGCCGCCGGCGACCTGGCCGGACGAGAGCTGCTGCACGCGATGTTCGACTTCGCGCACCGACCACTCGTGTTCGGCGGCCTGGCGCGCGAGCGCGATGGCGGCCTGCGGCGCGAGCGTCAGCAGCGCGCGGGCGTGGCCCATTTCCAGCGCCTTGGTTTCCACCAGCACGCGGATTTCGTTCGGGAGTTCCAGCAGGCGCAGCAGGTTGGACACCGCGGCGCGCGAACGGCCCACCGCATCGGCGGCCTGCGCGTGCGTGAGGTCGAATTCGTCGATCAGGCGCTGCAGCGCGGTGGCTTCTTCCAGCGGGTTGAGGTCTTCGCGCTGGATGTTCTCGATCAGCGCCATCGCGATCACGGCATGGTCGTCGACCACGCGCACGACCGCCGGGATTTCCGCCAGGCCCGCGAGCTGCGAAGCGCGCCAGCGGCGTTCGCCCGCGATGATCTCGTAGCGCACGCCCTTGCCGGCGACGGCCTTGTCGTCGTCGGTGATCTCGCGCACGACGATGGGCTGGATGACGCCCTGCGCGCGGATCGATTCGGCGAGCTCCGACAGCTTCGCCTGGTCCATCCCGCTGCGCGGCTGGTAACGGCCGGGCTGCAACTGCGTCACCGGCAGGCGGCGCAGCTGTTCGCCGGGCTGCGCTTCCAGCGGTGCGGTTTCCGCCGCGGCCTTGGGGCCGAGCAGCGCTTCCAGACCGCGGCCCAGGCCGCGCTTCTTCGCGACGGTCATGCTTGTACTTCCTTCTGTCCTTGCGGCGCTGGCTTGCCCGCTTGCTGCTCGCGTTCGCGCTGGCGGCGCAACACTTCGCCCGCCAGGCCCAGGTACGCGACGCTGCCGCGCGAGGCCTTGTCGTACGCCACGATGCTCTGGCCGTGGCTCGGCGCCTCGGCCAGGCGCACGTTGCGCGGCACGATGGTGCGGAACACGCGATCGCCGAAATGGTTGGTGAGTTCGGCCGACACCGCGTTGGCCAGGTTGTTGCGCACGTCGAACATGGTGCGCAGCACGCCTTCGATTTCCAGCGCCGGGTTGAGGCGGCCCTTCAGCGCTTCGATCGTGTCGATCAGCGCGCTCAGGCCTTCCAGCGCGTAGTACTCGCACTGCATCGGCACCAGCACCGAGTCCGCCGCCGTCAACGCATTGAGCGTGAGCAGCGACAGCGCGGGCGGGCAGTCGATGATGATGAAGTCGTAGTCGCCGCGCAGCGGATCGAGCGCGCGCTTGAGGCGCTGCTCGCGGCCTTCCTCGTCCATCAGCTCGATCTCGGCCGCGGTGAGGTCGATGTTGCCGGGCAGTATGTCGAAGCCCTCGGGCGTTTTCACGATCGCCGAGGACGCGTGCATTTCTTCCAGCAGCACGTCCGTCGTCGACGCGCGCAGCCCGCGCTTCTCCACGCCGCTGCCCATCGTCGCGTTGCCCTGCGGATCCAGGTCGACGAGCAGCACGCGCTTGGGCGTGCGCGCGAGCGCGGCCGCGAGGTTCACGGAAGTGGTGGTCTTGCCGACGCCGCCCTTCTGGTTGGCAACAGCGATGATGCGGGCCGTCACGGCGTCAAGTTCCCCAGGGGTGGTCTGCACGGCTGCGGGATCTCTGCGTGCGGACCGGGATTATGCCGCAGCCGGAGCGCTTGTCCGGGACGGCGTGCCCGCTCCGCGCGGGGCTCACGAATCGGTGCGTGCCGGGGCGTCCGCCGGTGCGTCGTCCGGGAACGGGTCGCGGGCCGGCGCGTCGCCTGCACGTTCGACGACGATCAGATGCCGTTCCGCGTCCAGGCCCGGCACGGTGAGCGGCGCGGCGCCGCGTACCTGCCAGCCGGCCGGCAGCGCGGCGATCTCGTCGACCGGCCAGGCGCCTTTCATGGCCAGCAGCACGCCGCCCGGGCGCAGCAGCGCGCCCCCGAGTTCGACGATCAGCGGCAGCGTGGCCAGGGCGCGGGCGGTGATCGCATCGAAGCGGCCGGGCTCGGCGACGCGTTCGATGCGCGATTCGATGACCCGCACGTTGGCCAGGCCCAGCTTGCGCACGGCTTCGCGCAGGAAGCGCGTCTTCTTGCCGTTGCTCTCCACCAGCGCGACCTGCAACCCGGGATGGACGATCGCCAGGGGAATGCCCGGCAGGCCCGCGCCGGTGCCGAGATCGGCCAGCGCGCCGCCCTCGGCCGCGATCGACGCCACGTGCGGATGCATCGCCAGTGAATCGAGCAGGTGCTTGGCGACCATCTCGCGCGGATCGCGGACGGCGGTGAGGTTGTAGGTGCTGTTCCAGCGCACCAGCAACGCGAGATAGGCCAGCAGGGGCGTGGCGAGCGCGGCATCCAGGTGCAGCGCGCGCAGGCCCGCTTCGAGCTCGGGGCGCAGGGATTCGATGGCGGGGTCGGGGGTGTTCATCCGGCGCGCATGTTATCGGGGGCGCCAGGCGAGTGCGGCGCGATAGCCCGGCCGCGGCGCCCATTCATGCAGCGACCACGGGCCGCCGAGGTGCGGATGCGCCTCGCGCACGGCCAGCGTGCCGTCGGATTCGGCCAGCCCGAACTTGTCCAGCCCGAACGCGATCCCGCGCCCGTGCGCCTTCAGCACCGCTTCCTTCGCGCACCACAGGCGCAGGAACGATTCGTGGCGATCCGGTTCCGGCAACGCGCGCAGCCAGGCGTATTCCTCCGGATGGAAGAAGCGTTCCGCCACTTCGAGTGCGCGTGGGCGGGGGCGCGCGCGTTCGAGGTCCGCGCCCACTTCCACGCCTTCGCCCAGCGCGACCAGCAAGCCTTCGCCGCTGTGGCTCCAGCTCACGTCGAGCGCACGCAGCGCATCGCCGAGGCGCGGCCGGCCATGCGCAGCGCGCACGAGCGGGATCGCTTCGGCGCGCACCGACAATTCGGACGCAAGCCACGCGCGCACCAGCGGTTCGGCCGGCGTGCCGCGGCGGTGGTCGATCCACGTCCAGCGCGGGAGGCCGGCCGTGGTCGGCGATGGCAGGCTCGGCGGGGGCATGGGGATCCGTGAAAAGGCCGTCGGCAGCGCGCTGGGCGGTCAGCGTAAAGTACAGGCAGGGGGCGGTTCCGGCCGCAAAGGACGCAGAGGACACATGTCGGCAGTCATCGAACCGGGCGCACAACCGCCATCAGCCACGCCGATCGCATCGGGTGCAGGCGACCGCTCGGTGGTTTTCAGCGCCGCCGGCGATGTCGCGCTGTCGCGCTTCCTCGACCAGGTGCGCGGCGTGGCCGAATGGCTGCCGGCCGGTTGCCACGCCATCAACCTGTGCGAAGACCGCTATCGCTTCCTCGTCGCCTTCTGCGCCGTCGCGCTGCGCGGCCAGGTGAACCTGCTGCCGCCGTCGCGCGCGCCCGCCGCGGTGGACGAAGCGATGACCGCGCATCCCGACAGCTACTGCATCGGCGACGACGCCCTCTCGCCCGCCCCCGCGCGCTACCTGCGCCTTCCCGATGTGTTGCCCGAACGCGCCGGCGACCTGCCCATGCTCGACGACGATGCCCTCGTCGCGATCGGCTACACCTCCGGCAGCACCGGCCGCCCGCATCCCAATCCGAAGACCTGGGGCAGCTTCCGCCGCAGCACCGCGCAGAACCTCGCCGCGCTGTCGGACCTGTGGCCCGAGGGCGATGCGCACATCGTCGCCACCGTGCCGCCGCAGCACATGTACGGGATGGAGATGTCCGTGCTGCTGCCGCTGCTGGGTCCGGTGTCCGTGCATGCCGCGCGCCCGTTCTTTCCCGAAGACGTCGCGCAGGCGCTGTCGCATGCGCGCGCGCCGCGCATCCTCGTGACCACGCCCGTGCACCTGCGCGCGCTGGTCGCCGCCGGCTGCACGTTGCCGCCGTTGCGCGCGATCGTGTCCGCGACGGCGCCGTTGTCCGCCGCGCTCGCGCTGGAAGCCGAACAACGCTTCGGCTGCGAAGTGCGCGAAGTGTTCGGCTCCACCGAAACCTGCGTCATCGCGCGCCGCCGCACCGCGTGCGAAACCGCGTGGACGCCGCTGCCGGGCGTGCGCGTCGCACCGCAACCCGACGGCACCGCCGTGCATGCGCCGCATCTCGAAGCGCCCGTCGTGCTGGCCGACCTCGTCGAAGTCGAACCCGACGGTCGCTTCCACTTGCGCGGCCGCAATGCGGACCTGCTCGAGATCGCCGGCAAGCGCGCATCGCTCGGCGACATGACGCGCAAGCTGCTGGCGATCCCGGGCGTGGAAGACGGCGTCGTGTTCCAGCTCGACGGTGGCGATGCCGGCGTGCGGCGCATCGCCGCGCTCGCGGTGGCACCGACGCTGTGCGAAGCCGACATCCTCGCCGCGCTGCGTCGCACCATCGATCCGGTGTTCCTGCCGCGTCCGTTGAAGCGCGTGGCTGAATTGCCACGCAACGAAACCGGCAAGTTGCCGCGCGAAGCCCTTGCCGAGCTTCTGAAAACGCACTGAAACGCACCGCCGCGTGCCGGGGCACGCGCGCGCAAGCATCCGGAAACACTGGAAAAACAGGGCCCGATTCGCTGAATTCGCCCCTGTACTCCGCCTTCACGCGTGCCTGTTGAAACTCCACTCGTGCCCCCTGTTCCGGGGTGCCGGACAAGCTTCCAAAGCTGGTCTCAAGCGTCTCAATTCGGATCGCGTAAACAACAAAGGAGTGGATGCATGAACATCATCATCTGGTTGATCGTGGGCGGCATCGTCGGCTGGCTCGCCAGCCTGATCATGAGGACGGATGCGCAGCAGGGCATCCTGCTGAACGTCATCGTCGGCATCGTCGGCGCGTTCCTGGGCGGCTGGCTGGGCGGGATGCTCGGCATCAGCGGCGCCAACATCAACAGCGGTTTCAGCGTCACGGGCTTCATCATCTCGCTGGTCGGCGCGGTGATCCTGCTCGCCATCGTCAATCTGTTCCGCCGCGGACGCGTGCGCTAAGCGCACGCCTATGGGATGCGGGGCCGGTCAAGGATGACTGCGCCCCGCGACAGGATGAGCCCGGCTTCGCGCCGGGCTTTTTCTTTGCATGGAACTAAGCAACAGCTGTGATTCGGTCCGATCCGGCTACGAAGTGAGCGGGCCCGATAAACGGCCCACGATTGCCTTGACGACACCCATCTGGGGGCCCATAGTCCGCCCGCGCCGGACAACGCCGGCCAATCCAAACTCCCCCGTTCCACTTCTGGTGGGCGGGTACAAGGCCCCTCTGGGGCCTTGGCTTTTTCTGGGGAAGGAAAATGCGGACCACGGTCTACGTGGACGGCTTCAATCTCTACTACCTACTACCGAGCGCTGAAAGGTACGCCGCATCGTTGGCTAGACCTGCTGGCGCTGTCTCGACAGCTTCTGCGATCCGAGAACCAAATCAACCGCATCCGCTACTTCACTGCCAGGGTGAAACCGAATGCGAACAAGCCAGACCAGCACGTACACCAGGATGCGTACTTGCAGGCAATCTCGTTCCACATCGATTGCCTGGCGGTCCACGAAGGACACTTTTATCGCAATGTTGTGCGCATGCCCCTCGCCCAGCCCATTCCAGGGCTTCCGCGAACCGTCGAGGTGGTCAAGACGGAAGAGAAAGGCTCAGACGTCAATCTTGCGGTGCACCTGGTCAATGATGCTTGTGAAAATGCATTCGATGTAGCGCTGGTGATTTCAAATGACAGCGATCTCGCTGAGGCGATCCGCATTGCGAAAGGGAAGGGAAAGGCGGTCGGCGTCGCAAATCCGAGTGCTGATCCCAAAGTGCAGATGAACGCAGAGCTTCGAAACGCCGCGTCCTTTACGCGGCGGATCGAGTCCAAGCACTTGCGGCTCTCGCAGCTTCCTCAAGCATTCCCCGAAATTCGGATCAAGAAGCCCGCGGACTGGTAGGCGGATCAGTCGATCTGCACCCACACCGGCGTGTGGTCGCTCGGCCGTTCCCAGCCGCGCGGGACCAGGTCGATGCCGGCGGCCGTGGTGCGCGCCTTCAGCGCATCGCTGACGAGCACCAGGTCGATGCGCAGGCCCCAGCCGCGCTGGAAGGCTGCGAGCCGGTAATCCCACCAGCTGTAATGGCCGCCGTCTTCGTTGAACAGGCGGAAGCTGTCGTGCAGGCCCAGCGCCTGCAGCGAACGCAGCGCGTCGCGCTCGGGCGTGGAGCACAGGATCTTCTCGCGCCAGCGCTTGGGATCGTGGACGTCGCGGTCGTCCGGCGCGATGTTGAAATCGCCCAGCACGACGAGGTTGGGATGCGCGGCCAGTTCGGCGCGCAGCCATTCGCGCACAGCTTCGAACCACCGCAGCTTGTACTCGAACTTCGCGCTGCCCACGGCCTCGCCGTTCACCACGTACAGGTCGACGATGCGCACGTCGCCGACGGTGGCCGCCAGCACGCGCTTCTGCGGATCCTCGAACCCGGGGATCGCGGTGACGCATTCCCCGGTGAACGGCAGGCGGCTCAGCACCGCGACGCCGTTGTAGGTCTTCTGCCCGCAGAACACGCTGCGGTAGCCGAGTTCGGCGAGTTGCGAATCGGGGAAGCGTTCGTCGTCGAGCTTGGTTTCCTGCAGCGCGACGATGTCCGGCTGCGCATCGCGCAACCACTGCACCAGGTGCGGCATGCGCACGTTGAGCGAATTGACGTTCCAGCTGGCGATCTTCAAGCAGGCAGTCCCATTGGCGCGCGGGTTCGCGTTCTTCCCGGATGGAAGGCCCCGGAGGAGGCAGCATGGCGCGGTACGACACGATACTCGACACGATCGGCAACACGCCCCTGGTGCGCCTGGGCAAGCTCGCGCCCCCCGGCGTCAACGTGTTCGCCAAGCTCGAATCCTTCAACCCGCTGGGCTCGGTCAAGGACCGCATGGCGCGCGCGGTGATCGAAGCCGCCGAACGCGCGGGCACGCTCGCGCCGGGCCAGACGGTGGTGGAAGCCACCAGCGGCAATACCGGCATCGGCCTCGCAATGGTGTGCGCGCAGAAGGGCTATCCGCTGGTCGTGGTGATGGCGGAAAACTTCAGCATCGAGCGGCGCAAGCTGTTGCGGTTCCTCGGTGCGAAAGTGGTGCTGACGCCGGCGGCGGAGAAAGGTTCGGGCATGCTGGCCAAGGCGGTGGAGCTGTCGCAGGCGCACGGATGGTTCCTGTGCCGCCAGTTCGAGAATCCCGCCAACGCCGAAGTCCACATGCGCACGACGGCGCGGGAAATCCTCGCGGATTTCGAAGGCGACACGCTGCACTGCTTCGTGACCGGCACCGGCACCGGCGGCACGTTGCTCGGCGTCGGCCGCGTGTTGCGACAGGCCGATCCGCGCATCCGCATCGTGGTCGCCGAACCGGACAACGCGCCGATCCTCGCCAGCGGCATTCCGCAACCGCGCGATGCGAACGGCGCGCCCAGCCGCAGCCATCCGCATTTCCAGCCGCACCTCATCCAGGGCTGGACGCCCGATTTCATCCCGCGCCTCACGCAATCGGCGCGCGACGAACAGCTCGTCGATGAAATCGTCCCCATCGCCGGCGCCGATGCGTTGCGCGTGGCGCGCGAACTGGCGACGGTCGAAGGCATCCTCGCCGGCCCGTCGAGCGGCGCCACGGTGGTCGCCGCACTCCACGTCGCCCGCCGCAGCGCGCCCGGCACCAACATCGTCTGCATGCTGCCCGACACCGGTGAGCGCTACATGTCGACGCCGCTGTTCGAACACATTTCGGAAACGATGAACGACGACGAGGTGGCCATCTCGCGTTCGACGCCCGGATATCGCTTCGATCGGCCCACGCCGCCACCGGTGTGCGCGATCCCCGGACTCGCGCCCGTGCCCGATGAAGAGCCGCTCGATGCCCGCGCCGAAGCCTTCGTCGCGCAAGTCATCCGCGACAAGCCCGTCGTGTTGTTCGCGCTGGAGTGGTGCGAGTTCTGCTGGGCGGTGCGCAAGTTGTTCGCGCGGCTAGGCATTGACTACGAAAGCGTCGACCTGGATTCGGTCGCGTACCAGCAGGGCGACCTGGGCGTGAAGATTCGCGCGGTGTTGCGCAAGCAGTTCGCGCAGACGATCCCGCAGATCTTCATCGGCGGCGCGCACATCGGCGGGTGCACGGAGTTGTTCGACGCGATGCGCAGCGGGCAGATGCAACAGCAGCTCGAAGGCGCGCGCGTCGACTACGACCGGAAGATCGCGCTGGACCCGTACACGTTGTTACCGAACTGGGTGCACCCGCGCGAACCGGCCTAGCGCGCGAGGAAGCGCACCAGCCGGTCGACGTAGCCCTTGTAGGGCGGCCGCAACAGATCCGTCGCCGCCCAGCGCGTCTGCCGGAACACCGGCAACAATTTGCTGAAGGTGTCGAAGCCCGTGCGTCCGTGGATCGCGCCCATGCCACTCGGCCCGCTGCCACCGAACGGCAATCCGTCCACAGCGAAATGCACGAGCGTGTCGTTGACCGTGACGCCGCCGGCCAGCGTCGAACCGATGATCCGTTCCACCGTGCGCGTGTCGTTCGAGAACGGATACAACGCCAGCGGCCGATCGTGCGTGCCGATGTACGCCAGCGCCTCGTCCAGCCGCGCGTACGTGCGTACCGGGAGCAACGGCCCGAAGATCTCGTTGCGCATCACCGCGCTGTCGTCGGGCGGATCCAGCACCAGCGTCGGCGGGAACAGGCGCTCGGCGCGCATGCGCTCCGGCGCGACCTCCACCAGCGGCACCACCGTGCATCCGCGCGCACGCGCATCGTCCACGTAGCCCTGCAACCGGTCGAACTGCCCCGCGTTGATGATGCGCGTGTAGTTGCTCGCATCAGCGAAGTCGCCGAAACGCGCCTGCACCTGCGCACGCAGCGCAGCGACGAACGCATCGCGGCGTGCCACGTCCACCAGCGCGTAATCCACGCCGATGCAGGTCTGCCCCGCGTTGAACCACTTGCCGCTGGCGATGCGCGCGGCGGCCAGGTCGAGCGGGAAATCCGGCGCGACCACGGCCGGCGCTTTTCCGCCGAGTTCCAGCGTCACCGGCGTGAGGTTGGGCGCGGCCGCCGCCATCACCTTGCGTCCGACGGCCGTCGAACCGGTGAACAACAGATGGTCGAACGGCAACGCGGAAAACGCCGCGCCCACGTCCGCGCCACCGATCGCCACGGCAACGCGATCCGCGGGAAACACTTCCGCGAGCAAGTCGCGCAGGAATTCACTCGTGCGCGGCGTGTGCTCCGACGGCTTGAGGTACACGTGGTTGCCCGCCGCGATCGCCGACACCAGCGGCACCAGCGCCAGGTTCACCGGGTAATTCCACGGACTGATGATGCCGACCACGCCCACCGGCAACGGGCGGATCTCCGCGCGCGCCGGCCAGAATTTCCAGCCCACGCCCACGCGCCGCGGCTTCGCCCAGCGGCGCAGCTTGCGGCGCGCCAGGTCGATCTCCGACAGCGTCACCATCGCTTCGGAAATCAGGTTCTCGTGCGTCGAGCGATGGCCGAAATCGGCGCGGATCGCCGCGTCCATCGCCTCCAGGCGGCGGGACAGCACGTGCCGCAGGCGGCCCAGGTCCGCGCGTCGTTGTTCCAGGCCGGGCTTGTTCGCCAACCATGCGGTGCGCAGGCGTTCGAGCGTGGCCGGGAGGTCGGCGGCGGGCGGGGTGGCGATCGTCAGGTGGGGTGCGGCATCCATGCGGGGAAGTATGCGCCACGCCCCCGCGCCGACGCGCGCCCTTACAATGCGCGCCATGTCCCTGCGCCCCTATCTCGGCAAGTTGCCGATCCTCGGCGAGCGTTGCTACGTCGACCCCGCCGCGAGCGTCATCGGCGACGTCGTGCTCGGCGACGACACCTCCGTGTGGCCCGGCACGATCATCCGCGGCGACGTCAATTTCATCCGCATCGGTGCGCGCACCAACGTGCAGGACGGCACCGTGGTGCACGTCAGCCACGATGGCCCGCACGCGAAACTCGGCGGTTTCGCCACCGTGATCGGCAACGACGTGACCATCGGTCACAAGGCGATCGTGCATGCGTGCCGCATCGAGGACGCCGTGCTGATCGGCATGGGCGCGATCGTGCTCGACGGCGCGGTGGTGGAACAGCACGGCTTCGTCGGCGCCGGCGCGCTGGTGACACCGGGCAAGGTGGTCGGCCGCGGCGAACTGTGGCTCGGCAACCCGGCAAAGAAAGTACGCGTGCTGTCCGATGCGGAGATCGAAGCGCTCTATTACTCCGCCGGCCACTACGTGCGGTTGAAGGACCAGTACCTCGCGGGTGGCGTTGCCTGAGTTGCGGGCATCCTGCGGGCCGGTCACAGTAGGGCCGTAAGCAGGGGCAGGGGAACCAGGGATGCAGGATCCAATCGGCGCGAATCCGTACGCCGCGCCCGCGGCGCGCGTCGAGCAACCGGTTTCGGCCAGCAGCGGCGAACGCAGTTCGCGTGCCGCGCGCCTGGGCGCCGCGGTGCTGGACAACACGTTGTTGCTGGGTCCCGTGTTCCTCGCATGGTTCTTCAACGGCATGATGGTGACGGATGCCATCGTCGGCATCCTCGGGGCCGCGGCCGTCGTCTCCGCCGTCGTGCTCGTCATCGACGTCGTGCTGCTGCATCGACACGGCCAGACGCTCGGCAAGCGATGGATCGGCATCCGCATCGTGCGCGTGGACGGATCGCGCGCGGGCCTGGGGCGCACCTTCCTGCTGCGCATGCTGCTGCCCGGCGTGATCGGCCTGTTGCCCGTGGCCGGGCAGTTGTTCCTGCTGGTGGATGCGCTCGCGATCTTCGGCGAGGGACGGCGCTGCCTGCACGATCATTTCGCCGACACCATCGTCGTCGACGCCTGACCGGCCACCACGCGAAGGATCGCTGCAGATGCTCGACTCGGTACGCGAAGTCCACACCCCCGAAGGCGTCGCCCTGCGACTGCCCGCCGCGGGGCCCGTGCCGCGCGCGATCGCGTGGGGCATCGATTTCGCCATCCGCCTCGGCCTGGTCATCGCCGCCGGTTCGCTGCTTTCGTTCCTCGAGATGGCCGGCTACGGCGTCTACCTGGTCGTGCTGTTCGGCATCGCATGGGCCTATCCGGTGGTCTGCGAAGGCCTGTTCAACGGCCAGACGCCCGGCAAGCGCGTGATGGAACTGCGCGTCGTCGCGCAGGACGGCGGCCCGATCGGCTGGGTGGCCGCGTTCGCGCGCAACCTGCTGCGCACCGTGGACATGCTGCCGTTCGGATACGCAACGGGCCTGGTGACGAGCCTCGCCGATCCGTGGGGACGGCGCCTGGGCGACATCGTGGCGCGCACGCTCGTCGTGCACGTCGCACGCGAGCGCAAGCGTCCGCCGCTGGCCGAGGCGCCTCCGCACGGCGTGGGCATCGTGCTGCGTCCCGCCGAACAAGCCGCGGTCATCGCCTTCGCCGAACGCGCGCCCACGCTCACGCCGGAGCGCCAGGCCGAACTCGCCGACCTGGTGGAACCGATGACGCAGGCGCGGGGTGCGGAAGGCGTGGAGCGCCTGTTCGGCCTCGCCAACTGGCTGCTGGGGCGCCGATGAGGCAGGCCCAGTTCATCGCCCGCCACGCGGCGGAATGGGACGCGCTGGAAGCCTGGCTCGACAAGCGCGCCGGACATCCCGGCCGCGCGCGCGCCGATGCCACGTGGCAGGGGCTATCGGACGCGGACATGCCCGCGCGCTACCGGCGCGTGTGCCAGCACCTCGGCCTCGCGCGCCGCCGCGGTTACAGCCCTGCGGTGGTGGACCGCCTGCAGGTGCTGATGGAACGCGGGCACACGGCGCTGTACCGCCCGCCACCGTTGCCGTGGCGCCGCGCGCTGCGCTTCTTCCTCGCGGACTTCCCGCGGCTGGTGCGCGCCGACCCGGTGTGCCTGTGGCTGTCGACGGCGTTGTTCGTCGTGCCCGCGGTGGCGATGTACATCGCGGTGACGTGGCATCCCGAACTCGTGCACACGCTGCTGTCGCCGATGGAAGTGGCGCAATTCGAGCGGATGTACGACCCGGGCAACGTCGACGTCGGACGCACCAGCGGCACCGACGTCGCGATGTTCGGCCTCTACATCTTCAACAACATCAGCATCGCCTTCCGCACGTTCGCCGCGGGGTTGCTGGCCGGCGTGGGCACGGCGTTCGTGCTGCTGTTCAACGGCGTCTACGGCGGCGCGGTCGCCGGGCACCTGCACGGCGTGGGTTTCGACGGACCCCTCTGGCGCTTCGTCGTCGGGCATTCGGCGTTCGAACTCACCGGCGTCGTGATCGCCGGTGCCGCGGGCCTGCGCCTGGGCGTGGACCTGCTGGCGCCCGGCCAGCGGCGTCGCGTCGACGCGTTGATCGAAGCCGGGCGCCGCGGTGCGCTGCTCAGCGTGGGCGTGCTCGGCATGTTGCTGGTCGCCGCGTTCGTCGAGGCGTTCTGGTCGTCGATCGGCACGCGCGATCCGATCATCACGTTCACCGTCGGTGCGGTGCTGTGGACCGGCGTGCTGACGTGGCTCGCGCGCGGCGGCAAGGGAGCGACCGATGCGCCTTGACCAGGTCCGCATCGTGCTGCGCCCGCGTTCGTCCTGGGAAGCGGTGGAGCTGGGCATGGCGCTCGTGCGCCGCCACTTCCGCGCGATCCTGCGGCCCTGGTGCCTGGTCACGCTGCCCGTGTTCGCCGTGGTCAACGCGCTCGGCTGGTGGCTGGACCTGCTGGCGTACGCACCGCTCGTGCTGTGGTGGCTCAAGCCGGTATTCGATCGCGTGCCGTTGTTCGTGCTCTCGCGCGCGGTATTCGGCGATGCGCCCGACACGCGTGCCACGTTGGCGGCGCAACGCACGTGGGGATGGCGCGCGATGGTCCAGCACCTGACGTGGCGCCGCCTGTCACCGTTGCGCGCGCTGTACCTGCCGGTGGATTTGCTCGAAGGCGCGGACAGCGGCAGTGCGCGTCGTCGCGTGGTCGGCGGATCCGCGCGCGGCGTGGCGACCGTGGTGACGCTGGTGTGCGCGAACTTCGAATTCGCCCTGCTGATGGGCGTGCTGTGGCTGGTGCCGTTGTTCGCACCGCCCGACCGGTTCAGCGATGCGCTGGGCTTGCTGTCGTGGTTGATGCGCGACCCGCCAACCTGGGCGCACCTGGGGTTCAATGCGCTGTACTGGGGCGCGATGAGCGTGATGGAACCGTTCTACGTCGGCGCCGGCTTCGGCTTGTACCTCAACCGGCGCACGGACCTGGAAGCCTGGGACGTGGAGCTGGTGTTCCGCCGCCTGCGCGAACGCCTCGGTGGCGCCGCGATGGTACTGCTGCTCGTCGTGGGCGGCACGCTGGCGATCGCACCGCCCGCGCGCGCGGACACCACGGTGCCCGACAAGGCCGTCGTGAAGCCGAAGCAGGAAAAGGAAGAGGAGAAGGAGGGCCCTCCCACGTTGCCGCGGTTGTTCGGCGAAGGGCGTGCGTCGGAAGCCCCGTTCCGCAAGGCCGTCAAGGAAGCGCTCGACGACCCGGATTACCGCCGCAAGGAAACGCGCAAGGAATGGGTGCGGCGCGACAAGCCGAAGCCCGGCACCGTCGAGTACGAAGAATCGCCGGCCCTGCGCGCGATCTCGGACTTCTTCGGCATGCTCGCCGAATCCGCGCTGTGGTTGCTGGTGGTGCTGGTGCTGCTGTTGCTGCTGGTCTCGCGCAAGCGCTGGCTGCCGTGGTTGCAGGACATGAAACCCGCCACGTCCACCGATTCCGGCATCGACGTCGCACCGCTCGTCCACGCAGCACGCCTGCCCGACGACATCCCCACCGCCGCGCGCGCGCTCTGGCGCGAAGGCCGCGTGCGGGCCGCGCTCGCGTTGCTGTATCGCGCCAGCGTGGCGGCGATGGTGGCGCGCACCGGTGCGCGCCTCGTGCCCGGCGCCACCGAGGCAGAATGCCTGCGCGCCGCGCGCGCGCTGCAGGACAACGAGGATCGCGACGCCTTCAACGCCGTCGTGCGCACGTGGCAATACGCCGCGTACGCCGATCGCCTGCCGGAGGAAGCCACGTTCGAAGCGCAACTGGCGCGCATGGCCGAGCGGTTCGGGTGGTCGCGATGAACAAGCGCACGACCGGGTTCGCCGCACTCGTCGCGCTGGTACTCATCGTTGCCATCGGCATGTGGTGGACGGCAACGTTCGAACGCCGGCCGGTCGACCACTGGTTGCCGCCGAAGGGCGAAGCCGCAACCAATCCGCTGTACTTGCTGAAGGTCGCGTTGCAGCACGACGGCCAGCGCGTGGATGCGCGCAGCCGGCTGGCGCTCGACAAGCATCCGCTCGGCGCGCATGACACCGTGGTGCTGCTGGCCAATCCGAACACGCTGTCGCAACGCGAGGTCGCGCGCCTGTTGGCCTTCGTGCAAAGCGGCGGACACCTGCTGACGCCCCTGGCGTGGGGGACTCGCGCGAGGGCCGGTCGCAACGTGCCGCTGTTGGGGGCGCTGGGCGTCAGGCCGAAACTGGACACCTTCGGGTGTGTCTCCTACTGGCCGCAAGAGCACGCGCACTCGAACCGCACCTTGTGCGGCCGCCGCTTCGAACTCGTCGCACCGCCGGTGCTTGGATGGCATGACGACAAGGAACCCGGGTATGCGTTCGCCCGCATCGCCTACGGCGCGGGCACGGTGGACGTCGTGACGGACGCGGATTTCCTCGACAACGCCGGCATCAACGGCGTGTTCAACGCCGGGTTCACGCGCCAGCTGCTCGCGCCGAACTATGGCAAGGGCACGTTCCATCTCGTCTATGCGTCCGACATGCCGCCTTTGTGGCGCCTGCTGCTCGACAACGCGTGGCGCGTCCTCGTGCCGCTCGCCTTGTTGCTCGTTGGCTGGTTGTGGATGCGCGCGCAACGCCTCGGGCCGCGCCTGCCGTCGGCGCCCGAAGATCGCCGTGCCCTGCTCGAACACGTGCAGGCCAGCGGCGAACACCTGTATCGCTACGGCCGCGGCGCCGTGCTGCACGACGCCTTGCGCCGCCACGTGCTCGCGCGCCTGCGCCGTCGCGATCCCGTCGCCGCCGCGCTCGAAGGCGACGACCAGGTCGCCGCGATCGCCGCACGCACCGGCCTGGCGCCCGAAGACATCGCGGCTGCACTGCTGACGCCCCGAACCCTCGACGCCGCGGATTTCCGCGCCCGCATTTCCCGCCTGATCGCCTTGAGAAACCGCCTATGAACGACATCGTCCTTCCCCCGGCCCCGATCTCGGGCGAAGTCCTCATCGCGCGCGCCGCCGCCGTGCGCGATGCCGTCGCGCGCGCCTTCATCGGCCAGGACGACGTGCTGGACCAGGTCATCGTGGCGCTGCTCGCCAGCGGCCACGTATTGCTGGAAGGCGTGCCCGGCCTCGGCAAGACGTTGCTGGTGCGCGCACTCGCGCAGGCCCTGGGCTGCGCGCATGCACGCGTGCAGTTCACGCCCGACCTGATGCCCAGCGACATCAGCGGCCACGCCGTGTACGACCCGAAGACCGAACGGTTCCAGGTGCGCCGCGGCCCGGTGTTCACCAACCTGCTGCTCGCCGACGAGATCAACCGCGCACCGGCGAAGACGCAGTCCGCGCTGCTCGAAGCGATGCAGGAACAGCAGGTGACGATCGAAGGCCAGAGCTTCCCGCTCGCGCCGCCCTTCATGACGCTGGCGACGCAGAACCCGCTGGAACTCGAAGGCACCTACCCGTTGCCCGAAGCGCAGCTGGATCGCTTCCTGCTCAAGGTGCTGATCGGCTATCCCTCGTTCGAGGACGAAACGCGGATGGTCGCGTCGGTGAGCGACGGGCGCATGGCGTCGGACTTCGACCTGTCGCAGGTGCCGCAGGTGCTCGGGCAGGATGAAATCATCGGCCTGCAGCTGGGCACCGCCGCGGTGCGCGTGGATGCGTCCGTGATCGACTACGCCGTGCGTATCGTCGGGGCCACGCGCACGTGGCCCGGCATCGCGCTCGGCGCGGGACCGCGCGGCAGCATCGCGCTGGTGCGCACCGCACGCGCGCAGGCGGTGCTGGCCGGGCGCGATTTCGTCACGCCCGACGACGTGCGCGACATCGCCAAGCCTGCGCTGCGCCATCGCATCGCACTCGCGCCCGAACTGCAGATCGAAGGACAGGCGACCGACGACGTCCTGCACGCGCTGCTCGCCAAGGTGGACGCGCCCCGCCAATGAGACCGGCCCCGCCGCTGCTGGCGTGCCTGTTCGCGTGGGCGGCGATCGGCCTGCTCGCGAGCCTCGAGTTCGTGCCTGCGTCGACGTGGACGTGGTCCGGCATCGCGCTCGCGGCGGCGGCGTTGCTCGATGGCGTGCGGCTGTGGCGCGCGGCGCCGCCCGACGTGTCGCGCATCGTGCCGGAGGCGTTCCCGATCGGCGTCGAACGCGACATCGGCCTGCGCATCGAAGCCGGTGCACGCGCGTTGCGCGCCGACGTGCACGACCTGCATCCCGAAGGCTGGTCGTGCACCGGGTTGCCGCGCACGCTGCATGTGGCCGCCGGGACCAGCGCACGGTTCGACTACCGGTTGCGCCCCGAAGCGCGCGGCGACTTCGCGTTCGACGGCGTGCACGTGCGCCTGGCCTCGCCGTGGCGCCTGTGGCACCGCGCGCGCGTGCTCGGTGCGCCGCAGTCCGTGCGCGTGTATCCCAACTTCGCACCGCTCGCGCGGCTGGCGCTGCTCAGCGCGGACCAGGCCTCGCGCCTGGTGGGCGCGCACGTGAAGCGCCGCCGCGGCGAAGGCACCGACTTCCACCAGATGCGCGACTACCGCGTCGGCGACAGCCTGCGCCAGGTGGACTGGAAGGCGACCTCGCGCATGCGTCGCCTGATCTCGCGCGAATACCAGGACGAACGCAACCAGCAACTGCTCGTGGTGATCGACACCGGTCGCCGCATGCTTGCGCGCGACGGTGCGCTGACGCACTTCGATCGCGTGCTCGATGCCGCGCTCGTGGTGTCGTACCTCGCGTTGCGGCAGGGCGATGCGGTCGGCCTGCTCGCGACGGGCGGCGATCCATGCTGGGTCGCCCCGCAACGCGGCCTGGGCGCGATCGATACGCTGTTGCGCGCGACCTACGACCTGCAACCGCGCCCCGTCGCCACCGATTACCTCGCCGCCGCGACGGAACTGGCCACGCGCCAGGCGCGCCGCAGCCTGGTGATGCTGGTGACCAACCTGCGCGACGAAGACATCGACGACGTGCTGGCCGCGGTGCGCATGCTGCAGCGACGCCACCAGGTGGTCGTGGCCAGCCTGCGCGAGGACGCGGTGGATGCGGCGCTGGAAGCCGATGCCCCGGACCTGGCCTCGGCGTTGCGCACGTCCGCGGCCGCGCAATACCTCGAACAACGCGCCGCCGCGCACGATGCGTTGCGCCGGCATCGCGTGCAGGTGGTGGACGTGACGTGCGCGGAATTGCCGGCCGCGCTGGTGGAGCGCTACTTGGCGATCAAGCGCGACGGTTCGCTCTGACGCAGGTCAGTCCGCGGTCACCAGCGCATCGTGGTTCGAATTGAGCATCGCGTAGACCGCGTCGGTTTCCGGCCGCACGCCGTGCCAGCGCGCGAAGCTTTCCGCGGCCTGTTCGACCAGCATGCCCAGCCCGTCGACGACATCGTGGCACCCCGCCGCGCGCGCCCAGGCGAGGAACGGGATCGCCGCCTCGCCGTAGTTGAGGTCCACCGCGGCGCACCGCCGGCCGACGATCGCGCGCGGCATCGCCGGCACGTGGCTGCCGTCGCGCGCAGCAGAGGTGGCATTGAGGATCAGGTCGAATTCGCCGAGCGCCTGTAAATCGCCCAGGTAGCGCGGATGCACGCGGTCCGGTTCGGCCAGGGCATCGGCGAGCTGGTCGGTGCGTTCGGGCGTGCGATTGACGATGAACAAGTCGCCGATCCCTGCGTCGAGCAACGCGGGCGCAACCCCGCGTGCCGCACCACCCGCGCCGATCAGCAAGGTGCGGCGGGCGCGCAGGTCGAGTGCGTGGCGTTCGGTGAGATCGCGGACCAGGCCCACGCCATCGGTGTTGTCGCCGTGCCACGTATCGCCGTTGCGCACGAGCGTGTTGACGGCGCCGGCGCGGCGCGCGCGTTCGGTGAGGTCGTCGCACAGCGTGAACGCCGCTTGCTTGAGCGGCAGCGTGACATTCGCGCCGGCGCCGCCGGATGCGACGAAATCCATCAGCGCATGCGTGAACTGGCCGGGCTCCACGTCGATCGCGCGGTAGTCGATGGGGATCGACGTCTGCCGCCCGAAGGCCGCATGGATCCGCGGCGAGAGCGAGTGCGCAACCGGATGCCCGAACACCGCGTAATGCCTGCTCATCGCCGTCTCCCTTAGACTGCGCCGCATCCTGCGACGCAAGGTATTGCCGATGGAACGTCCGTGGACCTGGTGCGCGGCCACTTTACTCCTGGCCACCGGCAGCGCCGGGGCCCTGGCTGAATTTGGCATCGAAGGCATGCATGCCGTGTCGACGCCCGCCAACGAAATCCGCGCGTCGGTCAGCCCGGACGGTACGCACATCGCCTGGGGCAGCCCCGACCGCACGGGCGGCCCCGGCGGATGGGATATCTGGATCGCGCGCCGCGACGGCGGCCGCTGGGTGGATCCGCAGCCGGCCACGTTCGACGGGCCCGCGAAGGACTTCGACCCGCTGTTCTCCGCCGATGGCCGCTGGCTGTATTTCTTTTCCAACCGACCCGGCGGGCGCGGCGGCGACGATCTGTATCGCGTGCCCGTCCATCCCGACGGGACGTTCGGCGACGTGGAATCGCTGGGCGCGGGCGTCAACTCCGCGGGCGACGAGTGGGCGCCCACGCCGAGCCGCGATGGCCAGCACCTGTTGTTCGCGAGCAATGGCTTCGGCGGCGCGGGGCGGCACGACTTGTTCGTCGCGCACTGGAACGGCAAGGCCTTCGTCGATCCGCGCCCGGTGCCCGGCGTGAATACCGCCGCCGATGATTTCGACGCCGCATGGCTCGACGATGGCCGCACGCTCGTCTTCGCGCGCTCGACCAACGTGGACGACGCGCCGATCCAGTTGTTCGTTGCGCGCTGCGACGGCACGACGTATGCGAACGCCGCGCCGCTCGCGTTGTCGTTCAATGCCACGGATTCGTGGACGCTCGGCCCGGCGATCGATTGGAACAAGCCGGGCGAACTGCTGGTCAGCGGTGCGGCGAAGGCGCCGCATGCAGGCAAGCTCGACATCTACCGCCTGCGCGCTCCCGCGGCCGGCGGCAAGGATGGGTGCGTGCGCTGAGGCGCACGCCGCCGGTTACGGGTTCGCTTCGCGCAGCCAGCGCGCCGCATCGAGCGCGAAATACGTCAGCACGCCGTCGGCGCCCGCGCGCTTGATCGACGTCAGCGCTTCCAGCACGCAGCCGCGCTCGTCGAGCCAGCCGTTGCCGATCGCCGCCTTCAACATCGCGTACTCGCCGCTCACCTGGTAGACGAACGTGGGCGCACCGAATTCGTCCTTCACGCGTCGCACGATGTCCAGGTACGGCAGGCCGGGCTTGACCATGATCATGTCCGCGCCTTCGTCGAGGTCGAGCGCGACTTCGCGCAGCGCTTCGTCGGCGTTGGCCGGATCCATCTGGTAGGTGAACTTGTTGCCCTTGCCGAGCGCGCCGGCCGAGCCCACCGCATCGCGGAACGGGCCGTAGAAACTCGATGCGTACTTCGCGCTGTAGGCGAGGATGCGCGTGTGCACGTGGCCCTCGAGCTCGAGCGCGCCGCGGATCTCGCCGATGCGTCCGTCCATCATGTCCGACGGTGCGACGACATCCGCGCCCGCGCGCGCATGCGACAGCGCCTGCTTCACGAGCGCTTCGACCGTGTCGTCGTTGACGACGTAACCGCTGTCGTCGACCAGGCCGTCCTGGCCGTGCGAGGTGTAGGGATCGAGGGCGACGTCGGTGATGACGCCAAGCTCCGGGAAGCGCTGCTTCAACGCACGCACGGCGCGCTGCACCAGGCCGTCGTCGGCCCATGCGGCTTCGGCCGTCAACGATTTCGCTTCGGGCGCGGTCACCGGGAACAGCGCGAGCGCCGGCACGCGCAGCTCGCTCGCCGTCTCGGCCACGCGCAGCAGTTCCTCGATCGACACGCGTTCGACGCCCGGCATCGAGCCCACCGCGGCGCGGCCGGCGAGTTCGTGCACGAAGACCGGATAGATCAGGTCGTTGGCGGTGAGGACGTGCTCGCGCATCAGGCGGCGCGAGAACTCGTCGCGGCGCATGCGCCGTGGGCGGACGTAGGGGTAGGTCATGGGCGCGGATTCTACGCCCGGCCAACGAAAACGGCGCCCCGGGGGGCGCCGTTGTGTTGCAACGCTGCGGTGCGGAGTCAGATCTTGGAGTTCTTCACGATCTTCGCGGCGCACTGCATCATCTTGCCGCCCTGCTTGCCCGTGATCAGGCCCGCCGCGACCATCTGGTCCTTGTACTGCGACATGCGGTTCTGGTACGTCGCCTTGTCCGGCGAGGTCGCCGCGATCAGGTTGCTGGTCGCCTGCACGTTGGCACCGATGATGATGCCGGCATCGTTGATGATCTTGATCGAGGTATCGCACCCCGCGATCACCGCGTTGCCGGTGTTGAGGTGCCAGCCGGTGTCCTTCAGCAGGTTCGCCGTGATGTCGATGTTCAACGCCGCGTTGAGCGAATCGTTGATCGCCGGCTCCATCAGCGTGTTCGGCGCCGTCGCGGTGTCGTAATGCGAACCGGACGAACCGCTCTGCACCGGGTTGGGCATGAACAGGCGCGGGTGGCCCGCGTTGTCCGCACCTTGCAGCTTCGACGGATCGACGACCAGCCCGACCTGCACGCCGGTCGCGCCCTTGATCAGCGCACCGTCGGGTTGCGTGACGCTGATGGTCGGGATGGTCAGCGTCGGATCGGCGCCGCCGAGGCCCGGGGCCGGGCTGCCCGCGGTGTTGTTGGCCACGATCAGGCCCGTCGCACCGGCGGCCTGCGCGTTCGCCGCCTTGACGACGAAACCGCACGTGCCGCGATCGACGATCACGATGTTGCCGGCGACGGCGCCCGCGTTGGTCAGCGGCGCGCAACCATCGGCCGGCAGGCCGTTGACCACGTTGCCGTTGAAGTTGGCCGGCGTCACCGGCGCGCCGAAGCTCGCGGTGCCGTAGTTGTATTCACCGGCGATCGACGACGGCGCGGTGACGCGGAACGCGGTGCGCGGATCGAGGATCAGCCCGGCGCCGAACGTGGCGCTGGGGCCGTTGAACACGACGTTGCCGTAGTTGATGCCCGACAGGCGACGCTCGTTCACCGTCATCTGCGTCCACAGCTTGCCGGTGCTGTTGTCGAGGGTGAAGGTGGAATAGATGTCGGGGATGTCGGCGAGGAAGCGGCCGGTGCCTTCGTTCTCGAAGTTCTGGAAGCCCAGGCCATGGCCGAACTCGTGCATCACCACGTCGAGGAAGCTGATCTGCCCGGCCGGCGTGTTGCCGTCGAGGCCGTAGTAGAACGCGAAGTCCGACGAGAACTGCGAGTTGATGTCGGTGAAGCCCGGATCCAGGTCGCTGCCGTGCAACGCATCGGCGAGCGCGCCGCTGTACAGCGTGCCGGGAACGGGGAGGCCGGTTTCATCGAAGAACACGTTCGCCGCGCCGGCCTGGCCAAGCACGTTGGCGCCGAGCGGATTGAACTGCGCGCCGACGTAGATCGGCACGTTGCTGACGAGCACCGAACCCCAGAGGTCCGCGGCGAACTGCGCGACGATCTGGCGCTGCTGGCCGACGGTGGTGCCGGGGTTGCCCGCGACGGGCGCGGCCGGGGTCGGATCGTTGTAGCCCTCGTTGGCGCCGTCGAAGTTGACGGGGATGACGTCGGCGGCGCTGGCGATGCCGGCGAGCGCGACGCCGATCGCGACGGTGAGGGCAAGCAGGGACTTATTCATTGGGCAGGCCCTCCGACTTGGTGGCGGGCGCGGTGCCATCGCTTTCGACCATGCGCAGCGAGCCGTCGGCCTGCTTCTGCACGCTCAGCGTGTTCCACAACTCGGTCGGGACGCTGATCGCCTTGCCGCCGCTCGGCGTCTGGCGGAGCGTGCCGTTGGCCTGCGCCATCGTGCGCGGCGCGACGACGTTGAAGTTCTTGTGGTTCTGCGCCACGGCCTTGGCCGCGGCCTGCTTGTCGGCGTCCGTCATCGGCTTCGCCGCCTGCGCGGTCATCGCGCCGCTGGCCAGCGTGATGCCGGCCAGGATCAAAAGTGCCTTGCCCTTCATGTGTCAGAACCCCTTTCTTTGTCGCGACAGACTCTGCGTCCGCCGGAATGGTCGGCGGCCAAGAAATCACGTTGGTGGGCCCGGCCGTGCTGTCGCGGAAATCGGCGGGTCGGGGCCGATCATGCGTGTGACGCAGATCACACTTCATGCCGCAGTGCAGCAGTAACCGGCGGTACGTTTTGGCTGCGGCGAGGACCGGCGCGGCTCGCAGCGCGCGCCTCACGCAGCCCTAACGAAAGAAACCCGACGGGTGGTCGGGTTTCGGGGCCAAACGGCACGGTTCGTGCATCGAGTTCAGATCGATGACCGATTCATGTGATGACTGGTTCAGATGATTCCGCCGCCCAGGTGCAGGCGGAACACGGCGACCACGATGACGATGCCGTTCAACACCAGGCCCGCCTTCGCACGTCCGCGGTTGCCCGGCGACGTGATCGCGATGCCGATCGCCCCGATGATCGCGCCGACCGCGGCGAACGGGATGAGGAACCAGTTGCCCCAGCCGAGCAACGGCAACAGGGCGAGCACCATCCACAGCATCGACACCACGCCCCACAGCAGACTGATCAGGCCCATCGCATTACTCCAGGAGAGGGTTCAGAGGATGCCGTCGATTTCGACGCGCAGCTCGCGGCGGCACACGGCCGCATGCAGCAGCACGCGCGGAACGGACGGGTCGAGGTGCGTGGCGAGCGTCCGTGCCACCAGCGGCATCGCATCGGCGTCGCGCACGTAGACCTTCAGGCGCGAGGCGGCGCCGAAGCGCGCGGGCAACGTGGGGCGCAGCGTGCGCGCGGCGTCGATGAGGCTGTCGAAGTTGGCGAAGGTTTCCGCCAGCTGCGATTCGACGCAATCGTGGTGCTTCGATTCGTGGCCCACCACGCTCGCGGTGCCGGAGAGCAGCAGCGGCATGTCGTCGGACGGCGGCAGCATCGCGCGCGCGAAACTCGGCGATTGCGGACCGTAGCGGCGCGGATAGCGATACGCGCTCACCTGGCGCGGATTCTCGACCGGCGTGCCGGGCGTGCGCGCCGCCAGCCAGTACACCTGCAGCGTGCGCGTGCCGTCTCGGCGACCGATCGCGGTGGCCGCGGGCAGCGTGCCGATGGCGACGTCGCCCAGCCCCGCGGCGCGGCCGATGCAGAAGCGGCGATAGCGCTCGTCGTCGTCGTCGCCCTCGGTGATCGCATCGAGGTAGTTCCAGCTGCGCAGCAGCGACGGGAACCCGCGTGCGGCGACGAACGCCGACAACGTCGCATAGGCCTCCGCGCTCGCGGCTTCCAGGCCGCCGGCGGCTTCCGGGATTTCGATCGCGCCGAAATGCAGCGCATCGTCCTGCGCCCAGCGCACGCCGCCGTCCATGCCGTACGACACCGGACCGCGTGCACGCCAGACTTCCAGCGGCGCCGGCCCGAAGGCCTGCAACGGCACGCGCAGGCAACGCGGATCCGCGTGCGCGGGCATCGCATCGCCGAAACCGATCACCGCCAGCGTGTCGGGACGCGCGAGTTGCGCATCGATCGAAGCGGCGTCGGACTGCGCCACGTAGTCGACGTGGAGCTGCGGCGCGGTCTGCAGGGGACGGACTGCGCTCACGGATTGCCTTGCTGCAGCGTGTCGCCGCTCACCGAAACGCCGACCTGGCGGCGACGGCGCAACCACCCGCGCATCGCCTCGGGCGCCAGTTGCAGCGCGGTGAACGCGTAGATCGCGCGGAAGATGCGCAACCGGCGCAACACCTTGCGGTTGTCGAACACGTCGCCCGCCAGCATCGAGATCACGGCCTGCTCCACCTGCCACACGTTGCGCGGATTGTTGAACAAGTGACGCATGACGGGCGTGGTGAAGCGGTAGATGAACCACTGGAAGTGCTTCAGGCCGCGCTTGAGGCGCCGGGTCATCGCGGCCTGCAGTGCGGCTTCGCGCGCAGGATCCGTCAACGCGCCGTCGACGACCTCGGCCGCCTGCTCGGCGCTGTTCATCCCCAGGTACACGCCCGAGGAGAACACCGGATCCACGAACGCATACGCATCGCCCACCATCACCCAGCCCGGGCCGGTCATGCGCGTGCACGTGTAGGAGTAGTTGCCGGTGACATGCACGGGCGCGACGCGCTGCGCGTCCTTCATGCGGTTCCAGGCGGACGGCTCGGATTCGAGCGTGCGCATCAGGAAGCCTTCGTTGTCGCCGCGGCGGGTCTTGAGGTATTCGGGGAAGCACACCGCGCCGATGCTCATGACATCGCCCTGCAGCGGGATCAGCCACATCCAGCCGTGGTCGAAGCGCTGCACGGTGATGTTGCCCGCGTCCTCGCCCGGCCGGCGTTCGACGCCGGTGAAGTGGCTGAAGATCGCGGCCGACTGGTGCTTCTGGTTCTTCTGCTTCAGCTTGAGCTGCGCACCGACCAGCGTGTCGCGCCCGCTGGCGTCGACGAGGTACTTCATGCGCACGCGCAACGTGGCGCCGCCCGCATCGGTGGCGATCGCTTCGCACGGCCGCCCATCGGCGCCGAACACGATGCGCTCGACCTTCACTTCCTCGCGCGCGTCCACGCCGTTGGCCTTCGCGTGTTCGAACAGCAACTGGTCGAATTCCTCACGCTTGACCTGGAACGCGTAGCCGAACTGCGGATCGATCGCGCGCTCGAAGCGGAAGGTGTTGAAGTTGACGTCGTCGATCGGGAATTCCGCGCCCGGCTTGTGCGTGCCGATCGCGCGCACCTGCTCCAGCACGTCGAGGCGTTGCAGGATCGGCAGGTTCATCGGCAACAGGGATTCGCCGATGTGGAAGCGCGGATGGCGGCCCTTCTCCAGCAGCAGCACCTTCCGGCCGCGGCGGGCCAGGAGGGTGGCGGCGGTGGAACCGGCCGGTCCGCCGCCCACCACGAGGACATCCACATCGAGGGCCGCGACATCGATCGTTGCGGCCGAAGGCGCATTCACATCGGGCGCCGCGGCTTGCGAGTTCTCGTGGGTCATGCGGCTTGCGTGTCGCGGGCGGGTCGGGCCGGCATGATAGCGCGGCGGTTGTGCGGCGCCCGCGCACTGCCAGGGGCGCGCACGCCGCTAGAATGCCCGCCGCCCACCCATGATCGAGAGCCCGATGTCCGACCAGAGCCCCGCCGAACGCGACCTTGCCACGCTCCTCGTCGAGAGCCTCAACCTGGAAGGCGTGGACGCCGCCGGCATCGACCCGGACGCACCGCTGTTCAACGACGGCCTGGGCCTGGATTCGATCGACGCGCTGGAGCTCGCGCTCGCCATCTCCAAGCAGTACGGCTTCCAGCTGCGTTCGGACAACGACGCCAACCGCAAGATCTTCGCCTCGCTGCGCGCGCTCTCGGCGCACGTCGAAGCGAACCGCACGACCTGAGCCCCCGCGCTTGAACGCCCTGCCGCCGGCACGCCTGCTGCTGGCGCTCGCCTATCCCTGGCTCGCGCACGCCGCCAGCGCGCGCCATGACGGCGGGCTTGCGGCCATCGCGCTGGGCGACATCGCCGTGATCCTGTTGCTCGAACCGCTCGCGCACCGGCGCGCGTGGGCGTGGCTGCTGGCCGCGGTGCTGGCGGTGGCGCTGTATTTCTTCGCACGATCCCCGCACGCATTGCTGCCGTTGATGCTGGTGCCGGTGGCGATCGTCGCGCTGGTGTCGTGGACGTTCGGGCGCACCTTGCGCCTGGGCCGCGTGCCGCTGATCACCCGCATCGTGTGCGCGATGGACCAGCTCACGCCCGAGGCCCTCGCCCCCGAACTGCGCGTCTACACGCGCAAGCTCACGGCGACGTGGGCCGTGAGCCTGGGAGCGCTGGCGGTGGCCGACCTGGTGCTCGCGCTGTGCGCGGTGCCGGACGGCCTGCTGGCGAGCGCGGGCATCGCGGCGCCCTTCACGCTCGATCGCACGCAGTGGTCGTGGTTCGCCAACGGCGTGAACTACGGGCTCGTCGGCGCGTTGTTCATCGGCGAATACGCGTACCGCGTGCGGCGCTTCCCGGGACGCTATTCGAGTTTCTTCGATTTCCTGCGGCGGATGGCCGCGCTCGGGCCCGCGTTCTGGCGCGATGCGCTGCGGGGCTGAACCGTTGGCGCGGGGTCCCCGCCTCGACGGCCCAGCCGCCGCGCGCGCTGCATAATCGCGCGGTCCGGAAACGCCACCCAAGATCGCCTGCATGCAGTTCGTTGTCCCCTTCGACCATCCCAGCCTGCCCGGCCACTTCCCGGGGCATCCGGTCGTGCCCGGCGTCGTGCTGCTCGACCACGTACTCGCGGCGATCGAAACCACGTACGGCCCGCTCGGCGCGCTGCGCCTGCCGCAGGTGAAGTTCGTGCAACCGCTGTTGCCGGGCGAACGGGCGCAGGTCGAACTGGAAGGCGAGGCGCCGCGCTGGCGCTTCCGCGTGCTGCGTGACGGCGTGCTGCTGGCCTCGGGCGAGGTCGCGGCATGAGCGCGGACTGGAAGACGCGCCCCGAGGGCGGCGGCTGGTTCGCGATCTGGCTGATCCGCACCATCGCGCGCCGTGGCGGGCGTTCGATCGGGCGGCTGTGCCTGTATCCGATCGTGTTGTATTTCCTCGCCACGCGCGGGCCCGAACGCGCCGCGTCGCGCGACTACCTCACGCGCGTGCTCGGTCGCCGGGCCACGCTGCGCGACGTCTGGCGCCATATCCACACGTTTGCCGCGACGATCCTGGATCGCGTCTTCCTGCTCGGCGAACGCCTGCGCCGATTCCGCCTCGAAGTGCACGGCCTGGCCACGCTGCACGAAGCGGTGGACCAGGGCGGCGTGCTGCTGTTCGGCTCGCACCTGGGCAGTTTCGAAGTGATGCGCGTGCTCGCGCGCGAACGGCCCGACATCCAGGTGCGCGTGGTGCTGGACAAGGCGCACAACCCGGCGATGACGCAGTTGCTCGACGCGCTCAATCCGGCCGTCGCCGCGACCGTGATCGATGCGGGCCAGGACGGACCGTCGATCGTGCTCGCGATCCAGCAGGCCATCGCCGAAGGCGCCATCGTCACGCTGCTCGTCGACCGCACGCAGCCGGGCGAGTCGTCGCTGCCCATCGAATTCCTGGGCCAGCCCGCGCGCCTGCCCGCCGCGCCCTGGCTGATCGCCGCGGTGCTGCAGGCCCCGGTGCTGCTCGCCTTCGGCCTGTACCGGGGCGGCAATCGCTACGACATGGTGTTCGAGCCGTTTAGCGGGCCGATCAGGGTCGCGCGGCAGGATCGCGCGGCGGTGCTGGCCGACTTGGCACGCCGATACGCCACGCGGCTGGAGCACCATGCACGCGCCGCTCCGTACAACTGGTTCAACTTCTACGACTTCTGGGAACACCCACGGGATGCCACGCCGGATGAACAACGCGACCCAACGCGCAGCACTCGCGACGATGTTCCTGCTGGCCATGGCGCTGCCGTGCGCAGCGGCCCCGTCGGACGCGTCGCCTGAGCCCGCCGATGCGGGCTGGATCCTCGCGCGCCTGAAGCGGCCTTCGCCCACGCGCACCGACTTCGTCGAACTGCGCGGCTCGCCCCTGTTGAAGGCGCCGCTGCGCATCGAAGGCGAATACAAGCGCCCGACCGACGACACGCTGGTGCGCGAAGTGCACGCGCCGTACGCGGAGACCACGACGATCCGCGGCGGGGAAGTCTCGATCGCGCGCGGCGGCAAGGCGCGGAAGTTCTCGCTCTCTCGCGCGCCGGAACTGCAGGGCCTGCAGGCGAGCTTCGGCGCGATGCTCGCCGGCGACCGCGTGCAACTCGAACGCTTCTATCGCATCGAAGCCAGCGGCACGCGCCAGCAGTGGTCACTGCGGCTGGCACCGAAGGACAAGGCACTCGCGGCGAAAGTGCAGGACATCGTGCTGCTCGGCCGCGGCGCCGAACTGCGCTGCATCGAAACGCGCCCGGTGAAGGGCGACCTGCAGCGCACCTTGCTCGCGGGCGCCGCGCGCAGCGCCACCGGCGTGACCGACGCCGCCGCGCTCGCCAAGTTGTGCCGTCCGCAATGACGGAGCCCGCTGCGGATCCATCGCCGCCGGCCTTGCGCCCGCGCACGCGGCTTGCGCTCGCGTTGTTGTGGCTCGCGTTGCTCGCCGTCGCGGGCTGGTGGATCGCGGGACAGCTCGAGCTCAGCGGCGACCTGCGCCGTTTCATGCCGAGCGCACGCACGCCCGCGCAGAAACTGCTGATCGACGAACTCGGCGAAGGCCCGGGCTCGCGCCTGTTGTTGGTGTCGCTGTCGGGCGCGGATGCGGAAACCCTCGCCGCGCAATCGCGCGCGCTGCATGCGCGCCTCGCGCGCGACCCGAAGTTCGCGCTGGTCGCCAACGGCGAAGGCGGGCTCGAAAGCTTCCCGGAACGCCTGCGTCCGTATCGTTACCTGTTGTCGCCGACGCTCGATGCGCATCGCTTCGACGCCTCCTACCTGCGCGAACAATTGCAGGCGCGCGTCGAAGACCTCGGTTCGCCTGCCGCAGCGCTCATCGAACCGCTGGTCCCGAGCGATCCGACGCTGGAGACCCTGGCGCTTGCCGAAGCGTGGGAACCGGCGAACGCACCGCAACGCCTGCACGGCGTGTGGTTCGACCACGACGGCCGCGAAGCGCTGCTTGCGATCCAGACGCGCGCGGCGGGGTTCGATCCTACCGGGCAGCAGGTGGCCGTCGACACGATCCGCAACGCGTATGCGCAGGCACGCGGCAAGACGCATGGCGCGATCCTGCTGAGCGGCCCGGGCGCGTTCTCGGTCGACATCGGCGGCCGCACGCAGCACGAAGCGGGTTGGATCGGCATGGTCGATTCGATCGGCCTGCTGTTGCTGCTGTTCGTGGCGTACCGCAACTGGAAGATCCCGCTGCTCGGCGCCTTGCCGCTGGCGAGCGCGGGGCTGGCGGGCCTTGGTGCGGTCGCGCTGCTGTTCGAAGGCGTGCATGGCATCACCGTCGCGTTCGGCTTCACGCTGATCGGCGTCGCGCAGGATTACCCGATCCATTTCTTCAGCCACCAGCGCACGGGCGTGGCGCCGTGGGCGAGCGTGCGCGCGTTGTGGCCCACGCTGGCGACGGGCGTGGCATCGACCTGCATCGCGTACCTGACGTTCTTCGTGTCGGGCGTGGAAGGGCTGGAGCAACTCGCGGTGTTTACCATCGCGGGGCTGGCCACGGCCGCGCTCGCGACGCGCTTCCTGTTGCCCGCGCTGGTCGATCCGGACCTGCGCGACCCCGCCGCATCGCCACGCCTCGAAAGCCTGCGCGCCTGGATCGCGCGCGTACCGCAACCGCGTTGGTCGCTGCTGGTCCTCGGCGTCATCGGGATCGCCATCGCCGCCTTCGCGCCGGGCCCGTTCTGGCAGAACGATCTGTCGAAGCTCACGCCGGTGCCAACCGATGCGCTCGCCCGCGATGCGCACCTGCGCACCGAACTCGGCGCGCCCGACGTGCGCTACGTGATCGCGGTACAGGGCAGTGACATCGAATCGGTGCTGCAACGCACGGAGCGCGTCGCGGCACGCCTCGAAACGGCGCGCGCGCAGGGCGGCGTGCTCGATGGCTTCGATCATCCCGCGCGTTACCTGCCGAGCCAGCGCACGCAACGCCAGCGCCAGGCGCGCTTGCCCGATGCGGCCACGCTGCGCAGCACGCTGGATGCCGCGGTCGCGGAATCGCCGTTGCGCGCCGATGTGTTCGAACCGTTCCTCGCCGACGTCGCCGCCGCGCGCAACGCGAAGCCGCTGGTGCCGAAGGATCTCGCCGGCACGCCGTTGCAGGTGCGCGTCGACAGCCTGTTGTTGCAGCGCCCCGACCACGCGACCGCGCTCGTGTCGTTGAACGGCCTGCTGGCACCGGACGCCGTCGCGCGCATCGCGGCCGCGGAAGGCGCGCAATTGCTCGACCTCAAGCAGGCATCGGAATCGTTGGTCGTCGCCTATCGCGAACGCGTGCTGTGGGCGCTCGGCCTGGCGGCGCTGCTGCTTGCTGCGACCGTGTGGATCGCGTTGCGCACGCCGAGCCGCGTGTGGCGCGTGCTCGCGCCGATGGCGCTGAGCACCGTGCTGATCCTGGCCGCATTGCGCGCGGTGGGCGTGGAGCTGACGTTGTTCCACCTCGTCGCGCTGATCCTGGCGGCGGGCCTGGGCCTGGACTACGCGTTGTTCTTCGAGCACGCCGGCGACGATCGCGAGGAGCAGCTGCGCACGCTGCATGCGCTGATCGTCTGCAGCCTCATGACGCTGCTCGTGTTCGCGCTGCTGGCGTGGTCGTCGATCCCGGTGCTGCGCGCCATCGGCACCACGGTGGCGCTGGGCGTGCTGTCCAACTTCGTGCTGGGCCTGCTGATCGCGCGGCATCCGCACAAGGAGCCCGCGTGATCGTCGATCGCGCGACCATCGCGTCGCTCGTCCCGCATGCGGGCGCGATGTGCCTGTGGGATTCGGTCACGCACTGGGATGCGCAGCGCATCGTGCTGCAAGCCTTCGGGCATCGCGATCCGGCGCATCCTTTGCGCAGCGACAGCCGCCTGCGCGCGGTGCACCTGTGCGAATACGGCGCGCAGGCGATGGCGGTGCACGGCGGACTGCTGGCACGCGAACGGGGTGGCGTCGCGCCACCGGGAATGCTGGTCGCGTTGCGGAATGTCGTGCTGCATGTCGCGCGCATCGACGAACTGCCGGGCGCCATCGAATGCGAAGCCGAGGCGCTGGTCGCCAGCGACACCGCGCAGCAGTATCGTTTCGCCATCCACCACGCCGGCACGCTGCTCGCCGAAGGGCGCGCGGCGGTGATGCTGCAACCCGGGAGCCCCGCATGACCCAGCAACGACGCGCGCTCGTCACCGGCGGCAGCGGCGACATCGGCGGTGCGATCTGCCGGCAGCTCGCCGCCGACGGACTGCACGTGATCGTGCATGCGAATGCGAACGTCGCGCGTGCCGACGCCGTCGTGGCCGCGATCCGCGAAGCGGGTGGCAGCGCGGACGCCATCGCCTTCGACGTGGCCGACGGCGAGGCGACGCGCGTGGCCATCGCGTCGTTGCTCGCCGACGGCCCGATCCAGGTCGTCGTCAACAACGCCGGCATCCACGACGACGCGCCGATGGCCGGCATGACCGACGCGCAGTGGAAGCGCGTGGTCGACGTCTCGCTGCACGGCTTCTTCCACGTGACGCAACCGCTGCTGCTGCCGATGGCGCGCACGCGCTGGGGCCGCATCGTGAGCGTCTCGTCCGTCGCGGCCGTGCTCGGCAACCGCGGACAGACCAATTACGCCGCGGCCAAGGCCGCGTTGCACGGCGCGACGAAATCCCTCGCGCGCGAAATGGCCTCGCGCAACATCACCGCCAACGTGGTCGCGCCCGGCGTCGTCGCCGGCGCGATGGCGGATGGGGCGTTCGCGCCGGAGATGGTCAAGCAGATGGTCCCGGCCGGTCGCGCGGGCACGCCGGACGAGATCGCGGCGGTCGTGCGCTTCCTGTGTTCCGACGCGGCCGCGTACGTCAACGGCCAGGTGATCGGCGTCGACGGCGGGATGAGCTAGCGCGCGGGATCCGGCGCGCGGACCTGCGCGTCTTCCCGCAACAACGCGCGCCCCGCAAACAAGGTAAGCAACGGCGACGTCATCACCGTCGTCACCAACGCCATCACCAGCAGCATCGTGAACAACGACGGGCCGATCAGGCCGGCGTCGAGGCCCACCTTCATCACGATCAGCTCCATCAGGCCGCGCGCGTTCATCAGCGCGCCGGTCGCGAAACTCTCGCGCCAGCCATAGCCGGCCACGCGTGCACCGAGCGCACCGCCGAAGACCTTGCCGAAGATCGCCGCCAACAGCACCAGCGCGAGCGCGCCCATGCCGGCGCCGACGAATGCATCGGCCGTCGTGTTCAAGCCCGCCAGCGCGAAGAAGATCGGCATCAGCAGCACGATGGCCAGGTATTCCAGGCGCTCGACGAGGTAGCGCAGCAAGCGCTCGTCGCGCGGCAGGCACGCGCCGAAGAGGAACGCCCCGAACACCGCGTGCAGCCCCAGCCATTCCGTCGCGAATGCGCACGCCAGCATGCCCAACAACAACGCAGCCAGCAGCATCTGCGTGGGCTCGCCGCTCGGCGCGAAGCGCCGCAGCAGCCACGCATACAACGGCCGCAACGCACCGAAGACGACGGCGGTGAGCACCGCCATCCCGACAGCCGTGCGGAGCAGCCCGCCGGGCTCGGTGCCGATCAGCGCGAGCACGCACGCCAGCATGATCCAGGCGAACACGTCCGCGATCGCCGCCGAGCTCAACGCGAGCCGTCCCAGGCGCGTCTGCGTCATGCCGCGATCCTTGAGGATCCGCGCCATCACCGGGAACGCGGTGATCGACATCGCCGCCGCCATGAACAACGCGAACGGCAGGAACGCGACACCGGCCGGCGCCAGCGGATACACCCACGGCGAAATCACGAAGCCCGCCACCATCGGCAACGCCACCGCGAGCACGCCAACCAGGCCCGCAGCGCGCACCTGCGCACGCACGCCATCGGGCGCACGCAACTCCGCGCCGACGATGAACATGAAGAGCACCAGGCCCAGCGTGGACAACGACGACAGCCCGCCCAGCGAAGCCTTGGAGAACAACTGCGCGTGGAGGTCGGGCGCGATCGCACCGAACACGATCGGCCCCAGCACCAGCCCCGCCGCCATCTCGCCGATCACCGCCGGCTGCCCGAGGAAGCGCAGCAACAAGCCGCACAGGCGCGCGGTGGCGAGGATGACGACGAGCTGGAGCAACAGGAGCGAATGGCTCATGGAGCGAGCGCCTCGGCTTCGACATCCCGATGCAACGCCCGCACCGAGCGCGCATACCACGCCGGCGCCAGCGAACGCGGCGCGTCCGCGTCCGCTTCGGCATAGGGCGCGAGCAACGCATCGAGCCCGTGGTCGTCGATGTCCGCATGGTCGATGCGCGCCTCGCGCAGCATCTCCGCCGCCAGCCACCGCATGCGCACCACGTTGTCGCGCAGGCGCGCTTCGAAGGCGGCGTCGTCCAGCGGATCGTTCAACGCGCGGTTCATTTCATGGAACCAGTCGATCGACCACTGGTTGAGGAAGCGTCCGTCGGGGCGTGCTTCGACCGGCGCGGCGTTGCGCTCGTACCACGTGCGCAGCAGCGCCTGCATGGACAGGTTGAGGTCGCGGCCCTGCAGGAAGGCATCGCGCAGGCGGCCGAGCAACGGGATCGACGTGAGCCGCTCGCCGAAGAACAGCGGCGCCAGCAGCGCCCAGTAATACGTGTAGTCCCAGATCACCTTCAACGGCATGACTTGCGCGTCGCCGAAGATCGGGTACTGGTCCTGGTAGAGCGTGAGCGTGTTTTCGTAGAACGACACGTACAGCTGCTCGTAGATCGGCGCGTAGGCGGTGAAGTTCTGGCCCGCGCGATCCTTGCCGATCAGGTCGCAGATGAAGGTGTTGCTCATCGCGATGAAGTCGCTGCCCGGCGAATAGAACGGATCCAGGAACAGCCCGGCCTCGCCCGTCAGCGCCCAGCGGTCGCCGGAGAACACCTGCTTGCAGCCGTACGAGAAGTGGCGGAAGAACAGGAAGTCCTGCAGCGTGTGTTCCGGCTTGTCGATCGCCTCGGCCATCGCCGGCTGGTGCTCGCGCAACCAGTCCATCGCTTTGGCATGCGTGTTCATCGTGTCGAGCGGATGCATCTTCGCGTCGCACACGATGCCGAGCGAATGCGCGTTCGACGCCAGCGGGATCAGCCAGAACCAGTAGCCCGGCCCGCACATGTGGTTGGTCGAACGCCAGCGCGCGGGCGGGTTGCAACGCGCCAGCCATTCGGCGTCGGTCGACCACTGCTGCGGTTCGATGTAGCCATCCACGCGCCACCACACGGCGTTGGCGTCGTGGTCGTTGGCCTGGGCGAGGTCGAGCTTGCGCTTGAGCAGGCTCGCGCGGCCCGCGGCATCCACGACCCAGCGCGACGCGATCTCGTGCGTCTCGCCGTCGTGCTGGTAGGTGACGCGGTGGTCGGCTTCGCCTTCGGCGAGGTCGATGGTGCGCACCGTTGCGCCGTCGACGAACGCGACGCCGAGCGCGCGCGCCTGTTCGCCGAGGAAATTCTCGAAGCGCCCGCGGTCGAGCTGCCACGACGGCGTGGGCAGCAATTCGCTGACACCGAGTTCCGTGCAATCGTCGACGTCGTTGCGCCCTTCGCTGAAGAAGAAGCGGAAGCCGAACTTGCGCAGCTGCTTCGTTTCAAGATGCTCGCGGAACCCGAGCACGTGCGAGAAATAATGCGCGCCGATCTCGACCGTGGATTCGCCCACCTTGAACGCGGCCTCGCGCACGGGGTGGTTGCGTCGCTCGAGCACCGTGACCGCGGTGGACGGATCACGTTGCCGCAGCTGGATCGCAAGCGTCAGGCCGGCGAGGCCACCTCCAAGGATGACGACGTCGGCGCGCGGGGTCATGAGCGTTCCTGGAAGGAGGCCTGGTGCAGCGAAGGGGGCGGCGGTGCGAATTCGCCCGTCGGATCGTGGATGACGGGCGGATGCGCCCGCGTGTTGCGCCAGTCCGCGCGCAACTGGCCATAACTCAGAATGTGCCGCGTCACGTGCGAGGTGATGCGCCACAGGTCGCGCAGCGGCCGGAAATGACTCTTGCGGAGCGCGCCGACTTCCGGGCTCTGGTAGCGCGACTCGATCGGCACCGACACCACGCGCGTGCCGAGCTTGCGCGAGGCGGACATCAGGATCTGCGCTTCGAACACGAAGTCTTCGCCGGGCACGTCGTCGAGCGCGCACACGTTGGCGGGGTAATAGCGCTGGCCGCTCTGCGTGTCGGAGATCTGGTAACCGCAGCCGATCGAGATGCCCCAGTCGCCGAACTCGTTCGCCAATCGGCGATACAACGGCTGCTGGCTGCGCTTGCGCAACCGCGAACCAATCACCAGCGCGCCCGGGAAACGCACGGCGGCGTCGAGCAACCGCGGCAGGTCTTCCGCGAGGTGCTGGCCATCGCCGTCCATCGTGAGCACGCCGTCGAACCCGCGGCGCATCGCTTCGGCGAAGCCTTCGCGCAGCGAGTGGCCCTTGCCCTGGCGTTCTTCGTGTCGCAAGAGAATGATCGGCAGGTCGGCGATGCGGTCGGACGTGCCGTCGTCGGAGCCGTCGTCGATCACGATGACATTGGGGCATTGCGCGAGCGCGCCTTCCACGACTTCGCGGATGCGCAACTGTTCGTTGAGCGCCGGGATCACGACGCACGTGCGTTGCGCGAGGGCAGCGGCGTCACGCATGGGCGACTCCCGCGGCTTCGGGCGCAGCCATCGTCGCGCCCTGCGTCAGCGTGATGCGCAGCATGCGGCCGGGGCCGGCGTGCAGGGTTGCAACGGATTCACCGCTGGCCAGCGCGTCGAACAACGGCAGCATGGGCGCCATTGCGTTGCGGCCGGCGTGCATCGCCAGGCGCCCGGTCGCGACGGGCGCGTTGCCTTCGAGGATTTCGACGCGCAGTCGCGGCGCATCGTTGCGCGGCGCGCGCGACAGCACCAGGGCGCCGCCCAGCAAGCCGCTGGTCTTCGCGACGGAGGCGAGCGGCCCGGTGGCGGCGCCGTCGTAGCCGACCAGCAACATCGCGTCTTCGCCCGCATCGAGTTGCACCAGGGCTTCGACCAGGCCTTCGGCGAAACTCGCCGCGTACGCGCTGATCGCGGTGGTCGCCTGCGTGCAGCCGGCGCCGATCGTCCAGTAACCGGCCGCGGCGTTGTGCACGGAGTTGTGGAAGCGCGTGGGCGACACGGACCGCGGGTTGTCCACCAGCGTGGCGCTCATGTAATCGGTGATGCCGAGGTCGCCGTGCGTGGATGCGAACACCGACGGCAGGTCGGCCGGCGCACGGCCGGCGCGCGTGCACGCGGCGAGCGCGACGTCGAGGGCGACGGCGACGGTTTCCGGGGCGCGGCGGCGTTCGTTGGGCGCGAGCAGTTCCGGCGACGGACGCGCGGGCGCGGCGTCCGGCAACGTGCCGGTACGCACGAAGGCGCGTGCACTGTCCCAGTCGGGCAGGCCGTTGGACCAGAAGCCGATGCCTTCGATGGTGGCGGTCAGTGCACTCATGCGGCGAACACCAGCGAGCAGTTGTTGCCGCCGAAGCCGAAGGAATTGTTCATTGCGTACCGGATGGGGCGCTCGGCGTTGTCGAAACGGATCTGCGCGCCGCACGCGGCATCGCGTTCGGCGCTGTTGAGGATGCCCGGCAGCAGGCCGTGCTGCAGCGCCAGCATCGCGATCACCGATTCCACGATGCCCGCCGCACCGAGCGTGTGTCCGGTCCAGCCCTTCGTCGAGCTGGCATGCAGCGTGTCGGGGAACAGGCGCGCGACGGCCTGCGCTTCGACGGTGTCGTTGGCGGGCGTGGCGGTGCCGTGCAGGTTGAGATAACCGACGTCGGCGGCGTCGATGCCCGCGCGCGCGAGGGCCTGCGACATCGCCAGGCGCGCGCCCAGGCCTTCGGGATGCGGCGCGGACATGTGGTGCGCGTCGCTGGATTCGCCGTAGCCGCGCAGGGTGAGCGCGTCGTCGTCGCCGGCGCGTTCGAGCAAGGCGTAACCGCCGGCTTCGCCCAGCGACAGTCCGTCGCGCGTCGCATCGAACGGCTTGCACGGCGCCTGCGACACCAGGCCCAGCGCGTTGAACCCGAACAGCACGCTGCCGCACAACGTGTCGACGCCGCCCACGAGGGCGGCGTCCGCGAGTCCTGCATGGATCAGCCGCGCGGCCTGCGCGAAGACTTTCGCGCTCGACGAACACGCGGTGGCGACCGTCACGCACGGGCCCGTCAATCCGGTGGCGCGCTGCACGAACGCGCCCAGCGAATGCGGCGTGTGGACCATCGGCTGGCGCAGGTCGCGCGGGAAGGCGGGTTGGCCGTCGTCGCCCGGTTCCAGGCGTGCGTACGCTTCTTCTGTCGCGCCGATGCTGGACGTGGAGGTCCCCAGCACGACCGCGATGCGGGAGGCGCCGTACTTCGCCTTCGCGGCCTGGACGGCGCCGAACATCCCGTCCTGTTGCAGCGCGAGCCACGCAAGGCGGTTGTTGCGGCATTCGGCATCGCTGAATTCAAGCGGCAGTGCCGCGTCTTCCAGCCCGTCGACGCGGCCGATCCAGCAATCCAGCCGGTCGTTCCCGAAGTCGTTGCGGCGCAGGCCGCCGCGACGTTCGCGCAAACCTGCGAGCAGGGCATCGCGGCCGGGGCCGAGGGCGGTGGTCGCCGTGTAGTGGCGGATCGCCAGCGGCGGGATCGGGACGTGGGTGCCTTGCGTCGATGGTTGTGCGGGCACGCGGGGCTCTCGGGTCCGAATGGCTTTGGAGTATAGCCACGGCCCCGTGCACGACCAGACGACGCGGCCCTGCCGCATACACATGGATGAATGCAGGGCAGCACGTTGCCGTTTCGCCGACCAGGCCGCAGGCCCGCGGAACGTCGCGCACTTAAAATGCGCGTCGTGCGGAACCCCGCACGCCCTTCCCCCGTCCGAGCCCCGGCATGCCCACCCGCATCGCCCATCGCCTGCGCCTCGCCGCCGACCTCGATGTCCTGCAGACCGGGCTCGTGGCGCTGGCCGCGTGCGTGCTCAGCGCGGGGCTGGTGTACCTCGGGTATTTCCTGCACGTGCTGCGCGTGGCCCGCCGCGCACCGTGCACGCCGGAACGCGGCGAATGCGTGTTGCTGTTCGGCAAGCACGCGCCGCGCGGGCGCATCGATGCGGATTTCGACGCGCGCCTGGAGCGCGCGGCTGCCCTGTGGCGCGAGCGCCCGCCGGCCGACTTCATCCTGCTCGGTGGCGGCGCGCCTGACGAACCCACCGAAGCCGAAGTCGCGCGCTCGGCCCTGCTCGCGCGCGGCGTGTCCGATGCCGCATCGCTGCGCATGGAAGCCGAATCGCGCGACACCCTGCAGAACCTGCGCAATGCCCGCAGCCTGTTGCCGAACAACGGCGCACGCCGCGTGACCTTGTTGAGCAACCGCTACCACCTGGCGCGTTGCGCCCTGTTCGCCCGCCAGCTCGGCTACGACTGGGAGTTGTGCGCCGCCGAACCGCGCCTGCCGATGGGCCCGTCCACGTTGTGGCGCATCGCCGCCGAAGCGTATTTCGTCTGCTGGACCGACCTCGGCACCCGCTGGGCGCGCCTGATCGGCAGCCAGCGCATGCTCGCCCGGGTGACCTGACCCCGAATTCCTCGCCTTGCCGTTCCCCTGCGCCTGTGCCAACACTCGGGGCGGGGATCATGGGAAAGGAAGCTCGGATGCGCGCGATCGGCTGGGGGCTGGCGTTGTGGTGCGTGGCCGGTAGTGCGTTCGCACAGAAGCCCGGGCTCGACGTGACGCAGCAGGGCTTCGCGCTCAAGTTCAGCGAACCGGTGCAGGTGCTCGACAACGCGCGCACCGAATCGCTCGTGTCGGTGGCGCCGGCCCGCGCGATGACCTGCAGCTGGACCGACGACGCGCAGCTGGACTGCAAATTCGAGTCCCCGGCGCCGATGGCGACCCGCTTCCGGGTCGTGCTCGCTGACGGACTCAAGACGACGCAAGGCACGCCAATCGCCGGCGTGACGCTGGTCGGCGAAACGCCGCGCCCGGCGCTCCATGCAGAGATCTCTGGCTGGAAGGCCGGCGTTCCCGACATCCTGTTGCGTTCGCTGCACCGTATCGACGCGCGGGACGCCGCGGCCGTGCTGCGCCTGGAGATCGACGGGAACCGTGTACCGGTTTCCCTGGTGACGCCCCCGGCGGAGCGTTACGACGCCTTCAAGTCGAGATTCATCCTGCAGTTGCCGCCCACGCGCACCGATGCCACGGTGAAGCTGTCGATCGTCCCCGGGCTGAAGGCGCTCGATGGTCCGCTCACGGGCCGGGACGACAAGACACTGCTGCTGGCGCGGGTCGGCGAAGCGTTCCAGTTGCGAAATGCCGTCTGTGCGGGCGAATCGTCACCGATCCTCGCGCATGTGGTCGACGGCCGCATCGCGCTGGATGGGTGCGTGCCCGGCGAGCCCATGCGCGTGCAGTTCTCGCGGGAACTGGACGACGCCGCGGTCAAGGCGTTCGTCGCGGAGTGGCCGCAGGCCATGCGATTCGCGTCAAGCGGAACCGAATACGGATTCGATACGGAGGGCGACCTCAAGCGCGCGGTGCCAAGGCGTTCGCCCGGCGGCTGGATCGAATTCACGATCGAAACGCCGGACACCACCGCCACGTTCCCGATTGCCGGCGTGCGCGCCCGGGACGGTGCAGCGCTGGCCACGACGATCGCCGCACGCGCCTCGACCGTGGCGGCGCGCCCGTCGTTCACCGCGACCTACGAGCATGCGCTCCTCGGGGACCCCGCCACGCCCGTCGTGCAGGTGCGCAACCTGCCGCCGGACGCGATGGTGGTGCGCGGGTTCGCGGGCACCGTCGAAGACGAACGCGTCGCAACGCCTGCTTCCGGCGCGACACCGCAGGGCGTTGCCTCGGCCGTCGCGCGCCGCGCGCTGGAGGCGGGTGGCATCGCGACGTTCTCGCTGCCTGACAACCTCGATCCCAAGGCGGCGATGATCGCGGCGGCGCCGGATTTCGACGTCTACGCCGTCGCCGGCCGCAACGACGTGCTGGTGTGGGCCAACGCGTGGGAAGGGCGTGCGCCGATCGCGGGCGCGCAGGTCGAACTCATTTCGCTGGCGGCCACCGGCGCGCCCCGCACGGTGGCCATCGGACGCACCGCGGAAGACGGGACCGCCCTCCTGCAACTCCCGCGCGATTTCGCGCAGCCGAAGAAAGACGAGGATCGCGCGGACTGGTACGTGCGCGTGCAATCCGGCGCGCGGCGCGGTGCATCCCGTGCGGTGCTGCCGCTCACCGTGAACCGCTGGGGCGGCACGCTGGAACGCGGCACGCCCGACACGAAGGCATGGGGGGTCGCCGATCGCCCGCTTTACCGCGCCGGGGATCGCGTGTCCTGGCGCATCTGGACAAGGGAAGTCGGTGAAGGCGGCATCCGCCTTCCGCCGGCCGGTGCGGTCGTGCACCTGGTGCTGCGCGACGACGACCGTTCGCGTGCCGTGTTCTCGTGGGACGGGGCGCTGGACGCGATGGGAGCCGTCGCGGGCACGACGACCCTGCCGATCCACCTTCCCGACGGCCGCTATTGCATCGGATCGTCTTTCGACAGCGGCGCATGTTTCTTCGTCGGCACCTATCGCGCGCAGGACCTGTGGATGCGCGCCAGCGCGCCCGTGCGAACGCTGCGCGACGGCGACGTGGTGGCGTTCGACCTCGAGGCCGGGTACTACTCCGGCGGCGTCGCGGCCGGCGCCGAGATCGACAGCGTGCAGGCGCGCTTGCGCCCGGCGGACCTCGGCGATGTCCATCCCGCATTGGCGGACTACGACTTCGCGGGCGACGAAAGCGAGGATCGCCCTGCGCTGCGCGGCGCCGATGCGCTCACGTTGACCACCGACGCCGAAGGCCGCGCGCACGCCCGGCTCCCGGTGGCGTTCGAAGACGGTGCGAAGCTGCCCGCATTCGGCGAACTCCTGCTGACCGCCGAAGCGCAGATCAGCGATCGCGAAGGCACCACCAGCAACACGGTGCGCATCCCGTATGCGCGCTTTGCACGATACGTCGGCTTGAAGGTGGCCCCCGCCTGGCTCGATGCCACCTCGCCGGTGACGATGGAAGCGATCCTTGCCACCGCCGACGGCCAGCGCATCGACGGCGGCAGGATCGATGTCGAGGTCGCCTACGGAAAGACGACGGCCGACCTTCGCCCGCTGCATGCCTGCAAGCTCGAGGCCGGGCGTGCCTCGGATTGCACGTTCCCGCGGCGGGATTCGGGCGTCTATCGCATCACTGCGCGCAGCGGTGACGCCGCGCCGGTCGTGCACGACCAGTACGTGTGGAGTCGCACGTCCGACATCGATGCAACGCAGCAAGCGAAGCTCGAACTGGTCGACCCGCACGTGTCGCGCGGCGGGAACCTCCGCGTGATGCTCAAGCAGCCGCTCGCGCAGGCGCAGGTGCTGCTGGTCGCCGAATGGGGGAGCGCGGTGCTCGCGCGCCGGGTCGTCCAGCTCGATTCGCCCACGCAGGTGATCGACATGCCGAGCGGTCCGCGGTGGCCGCAACGCTTCACCCTCACGGCCTATGTCCGCGGTGGCCAGGCCGGAGACGCGCCTGCCGGGTACCGCACTGCCGTGAAGGTGACCAGCACGCAGCTCGCCGTGAAGTTCGATCCGCCGGCCGCCGGCGCGCCCGTGGCGATTGCGTTCGCGCCGGCCCGCGCCGCGCCGGCGGACAGCGTGCGCCTGCAGCTGCGCAACGACGCGCCGGTGCCGCGCGCGATCACGCTCACCGTGATGGACGATGCGCTCCACGCGCTCGGCGCCAGCTACATGCGGGGCATGGATCCGGGCAAGGCCTGGGTGCGCGGCTATGCAGCCTCCGGCGAGTTCGAAACGATCGGGTTCGAAACATGGAACCGCGATCCGTGGCGCTGGCGCATGCCCTCGCTCGCGCAACTTGCGCGCTGCGACCGCGCCCGGAATCCGGCGCAATGCCGGAAGTACGCACGCCGCGAAGTGCAGACCCGCCCGATCGATGTCGCTTCCGTGGAGTCGACGACGATCTTCACCGAGGTCGACGAAAGCGCGATCCCGCTGGCGCGCGACACCACCAGCGTGGCGTTGCTTGCACCGGGGCGGACGTTCGGTTACGCCGGCAACGAGCTCGACACGGTCAGCGTGATCGGCAGCGGTGTCACCAATCCCATCGTCGTCACGACCGTGGAGGACGCGTACGCAGCCCCGGCACCGCCCGCCGAGCCGTCCGTGGTGTTCGACGAGGCCTCGCCGGTCGATGTACCGACGCCACGCGAACCTGGCGCGGCGCCGCGTCCGGAACGCCCGGACGGCGCGTTCGCCGAAGCACTCGCGCTGGCGCGCGTTCGCACCGCGTTCGCCGACACCGCGCTCTGGCGCACCGACATCGTGCTCGCACCGGGCGAGACGCGCGAGCTCGACTTCAAAGTCCCGGACAACTTGACGCGCTGGCGCGCGATCGCGTGGAGCCACGACGCGAGCGACGACTTTGCGATGGCGGAAGCGACGCTGGAAGCCGGACTTCCGCTGGAAGCGCGCTTGCAGGCGCCGGTGCGCGTGTACGCGGGCGACCGGACGCGCATCGCCGCCAACGTGCGCCAGTCCGGCACGTCGCCGGCGCGGGTCGAGGCCCTGCTGCGCGTGCAATCGGGCGAGCACGTCGGCACGCATCCGGCCACGCTGTCGCTGGCACCGGGCGGGCAGGCGAGCTTCGGCGCATCGCTGTCGCCGTCGGCGCCGGGCGCGCTTACGCTGACGGCCGCGGCCGCCAACGCCGACGGACGTGATGCGGTCTCCGCGCCGCTGGAGGTCGCCTCCACGGCGATCGATGCGCAACGCGTGCAGGCCGGCTGGCTCGGCGATGCGCCCACCACGCTCGCGATGCCCACGGTGCCCGCCAGCGCGTCGGATGTGCGCTTGCAGGTCCAGGCATGGCGCGGCAACAGCGGCCTGCTGCACGGCTGGACCGAAGACCTGCGCGACTACCCGCATCGCTGCTGGGAACAGATCCTCAGCCGCGCGGTCGGCGCCGCGCTGGCGATCGAACGCGGCGACACGACCTGGCCCGATGCGAAGGCGGTGGTGCAGGAAGCACTCGACAACGCGATCGTGTTCCAGTCCCCGCAAGGCGAGATGTATTACTTCGCCGACCAGGTCGCCGGGTGGAGCAACGGGTCCGGGGCCCGGCCACACATTGCATTGACGGCCTACACGCTGGATGCCTTCGCGACGATGCATCGCCTGGGCTACGTGGTGCCGGAAGCCGTGGAAACGGACGCGCGCGCCTACCTGGCGCGGATGGGCGACAGCGTGTTCACGTCGTCGGTCGAGGACCGCGCGATCGCCGCAGGCGTGGTCTCGCAACCGTATCAGCGGGCGGACGCGGCGCCGTGGAAATCGTGGGGCAAGCTTGCGCTGCCCGCACGCATCGCGACGGCCCGCGCATTGGCGCGCGATGGCAGCCCGGATGCGCGCGACGCGTTCGCCATGCTGCTGGAATCGGCGCCGCTGCGCGGACAGGCCCGCGCGGTTGCACCCATGGCGTCATGGTCGCGCTGGATGGGTTCGAGCTTGCGTGAGCAATGCAGCCTGATCCGCCTGTTCGGCGACTATCCGCAACTCGCCCCGGCGCAGGCGCACGTGCAGTTGCAGGCCGGCCTGACCGATCTGTACGCCGGCGGTCGCGGGCATGCGGACACGCAGGAAGCCGCGATCTGCCTGATGGCGCTGCAGGCCGATGGCACGAAGGATGCGGCGCCCATCGCGGTGGATGCCACCGTCGGCGGCAGGACGCAACGCATCACCCTCGACGCGGGCGCGAACGGCGATGCGACGCGCTTCGACGCACCGCGCGGCGCACTCACGCTCGTCGCGCGCGAGCGTCCGGATTCGCCCGTCGCCTACCTGGCACGCGTCGACTACAAGGAAGACGCGCGCCAGGCCCAAAGCACGGCGATCGGATTCGCCATCGAGCGCCGGTACGCCGTGTTCCGTGGTCGCGCGTGGAGGCCGCTCGCAGCCGCCGGTCCCGTGCGTGAAGGCGACTGGATCCGCGTGACGCTCGTGGTCTCCAATGCGCGCGAGCGGGACTTCGTGGCCGTCACCGACGACATCCCCGGCGGCCTGCGGCCCACGGACCTGTCGCTGGCCGGCGTGGCGGGCGTGGACATGCAGGCGCTCGCCGATGAAGGCGACCCGGCCTTCCGCGAGCGCAAGCTCGACCCCCGCAACCCGAAGTTCTATGCCGAACACCTGTGGCCCGGCCGCCACGAGATCCACTACTTCGCCCGCGTCGGCAATACCGGCGACTACCTCGCCGCGCCGGCCGTGGCCGAGCTGATGTACGGCGAAACCACCCGCGCGCGCACCGCGGCCGACCGGATCCGCATCGCCGATCCCGCGCCCGCACGCTGAACCGGGATGCGCGCCCGCCCCTGCAGGACTTCCTGCAGGGGCCAATCGCGCGGGGTGCGCTAGGATCGCGGGCTCTTGATCCGGATCGGGGAGCGGGGCATGGGTTTGAAGTTGCAGGCGGGCGCATCGGTCGCCGTGTTGTTCCTGTGCACGGGCGGCGCGTTCGCGCAAACCCCCGCGCGCGTCACCGAAGCGGACTACGCCCGCGCCGAGCGCATGCTCGGCCAGAACACCGGCCCGCTCGTGGACCACGCCGTCACCGGCGTGAAGTGGCTCGACGACGGCCACTTCGTCTACTTCGAATCCGATGCCAACGGCATGCACCTGCAGCGCATGGATGCGGCCACCGGCAAGGCCGCGCCCGCGTTCGACCACGTGCGCATGGGCAAGGCGCTCTCCGCCGCCACCGGCAAGCCGGTGGACGCGCGTCGCCTCGACCGGGTGATCTCGGGCATCGACGGCACCGCCGACGGCCGCCTCGACATCGCCGTGCGCGACACGCATTACCTGTGCGACGCGGTGAAGCCGCACTGCGTGGCCAAGCCCGCGCCGAAGGCGAAGGACGGCGACGGCCCCGGCAATGCCTCGCCGGACGGCAAGCGCGAAGCCTTCATCCGCGACTGGAACCTGTGGGTGCGCGAGTTGCCGAGCGGCAAGGAAACGCAGCTCACCACCGACGGCATCAAGGATTTCGGCTACGCGACCAACAACGCGGGCTGGGTGCACGACGACAGCGCGATCCTGGTGTGGTCGCCGGATTCGTCGAAGATCGCCACGTTCCAGCAGGACCAGCGCAAGACGGGCGAGATGACGCTCGTGTCGACGAAGGTCGGCCATCCGGACGTGCAGACCTGGAAGTACCCGCTGGTCGGCGACAAGGACGTCACGATGATCGAGCGCGTCGTCATCGACGTGCCCACGCATTCGGTGCTGCGCCTGAAGACGCCGCCGGACCAGCATCGTTCGACGCAGTGCGACGACGTGAGCTGCTTCGGCGGCTGGGAAGACGTACAGTGGGCGAAGGACGGCAAGACGATCGCCTTCGCCTCCACCTCGCGCGACCACACCAAGACCTGGGTGCGCATCGCCGACGTCGCCACGGGCGCCGTGCGCGACGTGTTCCAGGAAGACGCGAAGAACTGGTTCGAGTCCGGCATCAACGCGATCAACTGGCGTTACCTGTCGGAGAGCAACGAGATCCTGTGGTGGAGCCAACGCAGCAACTGGGGCCATCTCTATGTGTATGACGCGACCAACGGCAAGCTGAAGCACCAGGTGACGAAGGGCGACTGGAACGTCGCCGAACTGCTGCGCCTCGACACCGCCACGCGCACCGCGTGGTTCACCGGCGTCGGCCGCGAAGAAGGCCACCATCCGTACCACCAGCACCTGTATCGCGTGAACCTGGATTCGGGCGAGCCCGTGCTGCTGTCGCCGGAAGACGCGCAGCACACGTTCCGCCTGTCGCCCGATGGCACGCGCGTGGTCGATACGTATTCCACCACCGCCGTCGCGCCGGTCACCGTGTTGCGGGATGCCAACGACGGCAAGGTGCTCGCGCAGGTCGCGCAGGCCGACCTCGCCCGCCTGAAGCTGAGCGGCTGGGTCGCCCCGGAACCGATCGTGGTGAAGGCGCGCGACGGCAAGACCGACCTGTACGGGATGCTGTTCAAGCCGTCCAACTTCGACCCGAACAAGAAGTACCCGATCATCAACTACGTCTATCCGGGCCCGCAGGTGGGTTCGGTGCGCAGCTACGGGTTCCTGTCGGCGCACGGCGACAACCAGGCCCTGGCCGAACTGGGCTTCGTGGTCGTAGCGATCGACGGCATGGGCACGCCGTACCGCTCCAAGGCGTTCCACGACGGTTACGCGAAGAACATCGGCGACAACACGCTGCCCGACCAGGTCGCCGGCATGAAGCAGCTCGCCGCGCGCTATCCGTGGATCGACTTGTCGCGCGTGGGCATCTGGGGCCATTCCGGCGGCGGCAACGCCACGGGCACGGCGATGTTCCGCTATGGCGACTTCTTCAAGGTCGGCATCGCCGAGAGCGGCAACCACGACAACCGCAACTACGAAGACGACTGGGCGGAGAAGTGGCAGGGCCTGCTGGTGTCGGGCAAGGACGGCAAGTCCAACTACGACGACCAGGCCAACCAGAACCATGCGTCCGGCCTGAAGGGCCACCTGCTGCTCATCCATGGCCTGATGGACGACAACGTGCCGCCGTCGAGCACGCTGCTGGTCGTGGATGCGCTGATCAAGGCCAACAAGGACTTCGACCTGTTGCTGCTGCCGAACGCCCGCCACGGTTACGGCGAGTACTCGCTGTACGTGATGCGCAAGCGCTGGGATTACTTCGTCGACCACTTGCTGGGCGCTGAACATCCGGCCGCATACGCCATCAAACCGGCGAAATAATCCGCCGGTCAGCGACGGTGTAGGTCGGTGAAGAACGGGTCATCGGCGTGGTGTAAATTGCGCGCCGATGACGCCAGCAGCCGACAACGGATATCGCGATCGACTGCGCGGAGCCACCGGCACCGCGCATGTGCGCCTCGACGCACGATTCGCCCATGGCCTGCGCACCGCGCAGGAATACCGCACGTACCTGGTCGGCATGCAGGCGTTCCTCGCCAATGCCGAGCGGGCGCTGTCGGCCGCCAACCTCGGCCCGACGTGGCGCGCATGGTGCGATCCGGTGCGCACGCCCTGGATCGATGCGGATCTTGAAGCCCTCGGCCTGTCGCCGCTCGAACCCGGCCCTGCGCTCGTGGTGTCCAGCGATGCGGAAGCCGCGGGCCTGATGTACGTGATCGAAGGCTCCGCGCTGGGCGCCACGCAGCTGGTCGTGCATGCGCAGGCGCTGGGGCACACCGCCGGCGCGGGCGCCAACTTCCTGCATCGCCACGGCGGCCTCGGTGTCGGCGTGCGCTGGCGCGCCTTCGTGCGGTGCCTCGAGAACGCCGCGTTCGAAGCCAGCGACGAGAGCGCGATGATGATTGCCGCGGCACGCACGTTCGCGTCCGCCGAACACGAATTCCACCGGGCCGAACTGTCCGCACGGCCCGCCTGCTGAGGAAGCGTCCTTGGACCACGATCAAGCCACCGCGGCCGCCGCCGCCGGCGCCGCCGAATGCGCGCGGGAACCGATCCACCTGAGCGGCGCGATCCAGCCGCACGGCTACCTGCTCAGTTGCACGCTGCCGGACTGGACCATCCGCCAGGCCTCGGCCAACGTCGCCGAACTGCTCGACGTTCCGCCGGATGAAGTGCTCGGCCACAGCCTGCGCGAACACGTCGCGGACGATGTGCTGGAGCCGCTGCTCGAAGTAATCGAAATGATCGAACCGGGCGCGACGCCGCAACGCGCCGCGGTCGGCAACATCGGCGCGCTGGCGCACATGTGCGACATCGGCGTGCACGTCGCCAATGGCCTGGTGCACCTGGAGCTGGAGCCGCGCGCGGGATCGGGCAATCGGCAGACGCCCACGGTGATGGCGCAGCGCATGATCGCGCGCGTCAGCGTGGCGCCCGACATGCGCGGGTTCCACCAGCGCACCGCGGAAGAGATCCGCCGCCTCACGGGCTACGACCGCGTGATGGTGTATCGCTTCCGCCACGACGATGCGGGCGAGGTGATCGCCGAATCGCGCGCGGACGACCTCGAGCCGTTCCTCGGCCTGCGCTTCCCCGCCTCCGACATCCCCGTGCAGGCGCGCACGCTGTACGTGCGCAACCGCATCCGCGTGATCCCCGACGCCAACTACGTCGCGGTGCCGATCCTGCCGGGCGTCGATGCATCCGGTGCACCGCTCGACCTGAGCCAGCACGCGTTGCGCAGCGTCTCGCCCGTGCATTGCGAATACCTCCGCAACATGGGCGTGGCGGCGTCGATGTCGTTGTCGATCGTGAGCGGCGGGCGCCTGTGGGGCCTGATCGCCTGCCACCACCGCGAACCGCGCCTGGTGCCGCCGTCGGTGCGCGCCGCGGCCGACATGTTCAGCCTGTTCGTTTCGATGCGCGTGGCCGTGGACGAGCAGTCCATCGCCTCGCGCCAGGACGACCGCGCGCGCGACACGCGCGAACACCTCGCACTGCGGCTGTCGGCGGGCGTGGGCGAACTAGGCGCGTCGCTTGCGAACGCGCTCGATCTCGTCGTATCGATGCTGCCCTGCGATGGCGTGGCGCTGCGCAGCGACGGACAGTGGACGACGCACGGCCGCACGCCGGAGCCCGATGGCCTGGCGCACGCCGTGGGCTGGGCGCGCGCGCACGGCACCGAACGCGTGCCGACCACCGACATCGCCAGCGAATGGACGATGCCCGGTGCGCAGCACGGACTGGCCGGCGTGCTCGCGCTGTCGTTCGGGCGTCGCGATGACTGGTTGTTGTTCTTCCGCGCAGAGCAGGTGGAAGACGTGGTGTGGGCGGGCGATCCGCACAAGTCGATGGTGGCCACCGACGATGGCGTGCGCATCGCACCGCGCAAGAGTTTCGCCAGCTGGCGCGAAACCGTGCGCGGCCGCAGCCTGCCGTGGTCCGACGCCGAACGCGCGGCCGCCGATCGCCTGCGCTGGCTGCTGCAGGAACGCCTGTGGCAGCCGCTGCCGGACGAAGCCGACAACGTGAGCGACATGCGCGCGTTCCGCCGTCGCCACGTGATTGCGGAACAAAAGTCGCGCCTCGACCAGCTCAGTGGTCTGCTCGACGGCCTCGGTCACCTGGAAGACGCGGAGACCGCGCGCATCGGTGCGCGCATCGCCGAACTCGAAGCGGAGCTTCGTGCATTGCTATTGGGGCATTCCGTTACTTGACGGGAATCCTCCGCGCGTTTGGATTCCGTCCCGCGGGGACGTGATTCGCGTTGCACCCGTTGGAACTTCGGCGTAACTTCCGCGCCGTCCCCGGCCATCCCGGGCTCCAAGTCCTCCGGCCAGGTACGTCCCCCGGAGGCAGGCCAGAAGCAGCGTACGCCAGCTGCTCGCTGGCCTAGGACAACAAGCCGCCTGCAAGGGCGGCTTTCTTTTTGCAGCGCGACTCGGCACCCTCGCCGGCTGTCCCCCACGCAGGTCCCCCATGGCGAACGTCCCGCACCACAGCACGCTCAATCCCTTGTCCGCGCTGATCTTCTCGTCGCGCTGGCTGCAGTTGCCGTTGTACCTGGGGCTGATCGTGGCGCAGGGCGTGTACGTGTTCCTGTTCGCGAAGGAACTGATCCATCTCATCCACGAAACGCCGCGCCTGGGCGAGCAGCAGATCATGCTGATCGTGCTGGGCCTGATCGACGTGGTGATGATCTCCAACCTGCTGATGATGGTGATCGTGGGCGGCTACGAGACGTTCGTGTCGCGCCTGCGGCTGGAGGGCCACCCGGACCAGCCGGAGTGGCTGAGCCACGTCAACGCGAGCGTGCTGAAGGTGAAGCTGGCGATGGCGATCATCGGCATCTCCTCGATCCACCTGCTCAAGAGCTTCATCGAAGTCGGCATGGTCGACGGCTTGCCGCTGTGCAGTTCGCAGGCCGGCATCGCGGCGATGGTGGCGATGAAGCCGCTGATCGACGCGGGCGAGAACCTCAAGGCCTGCACCACCATCACCGCCACGGGCGTGCTGTGGCAGACGATCATCCACACCGTGTTCATCCTCTCGGCGATCGGCATCGCCTGGACCGACAAGCTGATGGCGGGCACGACGGTGAAGCGCGAGAAGGAAGCACACGCGCACTGATTGCCCGCGTCCACCGCAGGACCGCGCGCGCGCCCGTAAAATGCGCGCATGGATGTCTCCCACCTGCTCGACGCGCTCAACCCCGCCCAACGCGAGGCCGTGACCGCGGCCGCCGGCCACTACCTCGTGCTGGCCGGCGCGGGCAGCGGCAAGACCCGCGTGCTGATGCACCGCATCGCATGGTTGAACGAAGTGATGGGCGTGCCGCCGCACGGCATCCTCGCGGTCACCTTCACCAACAAGGCCGCCGGCGAGCTGAGACATCGCGCAGAGCACCTGCTGCGCAACGGATCGCGCGGCATGTGGATCGGCACCTTCCACGGCCTCGCCCATCGCCTGCTGCGCCTGCACTGGCAGGACGCCGGTTTGCCGGAAGGCTTCCAGGTGCTGGATTCGGACGACCAGCTGCGCCTCGTCAAGCGCGTGGTGCAACAGCTGGAACTCGACGACACGCGGTTTCCGCCGCGGCAGATCGCGTGGTGGATCAACGCGCAGAAGGATGAAGGCCGGCGCGCCGAGAACATCCAGCCGGGCAGCGACTGGTTCATGGACACGATGCGCAAGGCGTACGCGGCCTACCAGGAGCGTTGCGAACGCGCGGGCCTGGTGGATTTCGCGGAGCTGCTGCTGCGCGCGCACGAACTGCTGCGCGACAACGCGGGCTTGCTGGCGCATTACCGGCACCGGTTCGGCGAAGTGCTGGTCGACGAATTCCAGGACACCAATGCGATCCAGTACGGCTTCGTGCGCCTGCTGGCGGGCGAGACGGGCCACGTGTTCGTGGTCGGCGACGACGACCAGGCGATCTACGGCTGGCGTGGCGCGAAGGTCGAGAACGTGCAGCGTTTCCTGCGCGACTACCCGGGCGCGACCACGCTGCGCCTGGAACAGAACTACCGCTCCACGTCCAACATCCTCAACGCCGCCAACGCGGTGATCGCGCACAACCCCGATCGCCTCGGCAAACAGCTGTGGACCGACGCCGGCGAAGGCGAGCCGATCGACCTGTACGCGGCGTACAACGAAATCGACGAAGCCCGCTTCGTCGTCGAACGCATCCGCGCCTGGGTGCGCGACGGCGGCAGCCACGGCGAGTGCGCGATCCTCTATCGCAGCAACGCGCAGTCGCGTGCGTTCGAAGAAGCCTTGCTCGGCGAACAGATCCCGTACCGCGTGTACGGCGGGCAGCGCTTCTTCGAGCGCGCGGAAATCAAGGACACGCTGGCGTACCTGCGCCTGGTGACCAATCGCGCGGACGATGCCGCCTTCGAGCGCGCGGTGAACACCCCGACCCGCGGCATCGGCGAGCGCACGCTGGACGAAGTGCGTCGTCGCGCGCGCGAAGAGGCGATCTCGTTGTGGGAAGCGGCCAAGCGCGTCTCCGAAGGCACGGGCCTGGCGGCGCGCGCGCGCAACGCGATCGCGGGGTTCCTGCTGCTGGTCGAAGGCCTGCAGGTGGAAACCGACGCCTTGCCGCTGCAGGAGAAGATCGACCACGTGCTGGTGCGCAGCGGCCTGCGCGAGCACTACGCGAACGAATCACGCGGCCAGCTGGATTCGCGCACCGACAACCTCGACGAACTCGTGTCGGTCGCCTCGCGCTTCGTGCATGGCGACGACGAGGAATCGGCGGCGTTGAGCGAGCTCGTCGCGTTCCTCAGCTACGCCGCGCTGGAAGCGGGCGAGGGCCAGGCGCAATCCGGCGAGGACGGCGTGCAGCTGATGACGCTGCACAGCGCGAAGGGGCTGGAATTCCCGCTGGTGTTCCTCGCCGGCCTGGAAGAAGGCCTGTTCCCCAACACGAAGTCCTCCGAGGAGCCCGGTCGCCTCGAGGAAGAACGGCGCCTGGCGTACGTCGGCATCACGCGTGCGCGGCAGAAGCTCGTACTCACGTATGCCGAGGCGCGGCGCATCCACGGCTCGGACATGTACGGGATCCCCTCGCGCTTCCTGCGCGAGATCCCCGGCCCGCTGGTGAACGAAGTGCGGCCGCGCGTGCAGGTCTCGCGTCCCTACATGCCGCAGGGGCGGCGCAACGCGGCGATGCCGGCGATGGATCCGGCGCCCGTGAAGCTCGGCGCCAACGTGCGCCATCCGACGTTCGGTACTGGCGTGGTCATCGATTACGAAGGCACCGGCGCGCACGCACGCGTGCAGGTCAATTTCGACGACGCCGGTTCGAAATGGCTGGTGCTGGCCTACGCCAACCTGCAGCCGGCCTGACGGTCGCTTACGGTGCGTCGGCCACCGACGCCTGCAACGCGCTGGCGAGCGCGGCATCGCCGCTGACCAGCGCCGACCAGGCGAGCTCGAGGCCCTTGCGGCGTCCCTTTTCCACGAGCTTCAGGCCATCGGGACCGATGGTGAGCGTGTACACCTGGTCTCCGATCTGCAGTTCGCGGCGCATGGGTTTGTCGAGCTTGGTCATCGTGGTCCTCCGGGGGGAAGGCGGCGGGGGTCACCAGCCATAGAGCTTGAAGTAGACGGGCGCGTCGCGCGTGCCCTGGGGCGTGCGGTCCAGGCGGCCGTCGCCATCGGAATCGGTGAGGTAATACGTGGGGCCATGCGGCGGCACGATGCGGACCATCGAGATGGCGCCACCGACGCGGTACTCGGTGACGACGTCGCCGTTGGTTTCGGTCCGCGTGCTGGCCACGGCATCGGGCGGGATGGGAGGCCCACCGGCATCGGCCCCGCCATAGGTACTGCAGCCGGCGACGAGCGCGCCGGTGAAAACCGCGGCGATCGACAGCACGAGCGCGACTTGTCGCGCGGGGCGGGGAAACGCGTCCATCCGACACCTCCTGCCTGGCTCCATCCGGTCCGGATTATGCGCCCGGGATGTTGTGGCGACGTGGTCGGGGCGGGCGCGATGCGGGCGTAGAATCCCCGGATGCCAAGACTGGTCCTGATCGACGGGTCCTCGTACCTGTATCGCGCGTTCCACGCGCTTCCCCCTCTCACCAACAGCGCCGGCGAGCCCACGGGCGCCCTGTTCGGCGTCGTGAACATGCTGCGCGCCACGCTGGCCGAGCAGCCGGACTGCGCCGCCTTCGTCGTCGACGCGCCCGGCAAGACGTTCCGTGACGACCTCTATCCCGAATACAAGGCCAATCGCGCCGCGATGCCGGACGACCTGCGCGCGCAGATCGCGCCCATGTGCGAGATCGTGCAGGCGCTCGGCTTCCCCATCCTGCGCGTGGATGGCGTGGAAGCGGACGACGTGATCGGCACGCTCGCGCTGGAAGCCGCGCGCGACGGCGCGGACGTCACGATCTCCACCGGCGACAAGGACTTCGCGCAGCTGGTGCGCGTGCAGGGCGGCGGCCTCGGCGCGATCTCCCTCGTCAACACGATGAGCGGCAGCGTGCTCGACAACGACGGCAAGGTGTTCGACAAGTTCGGCGTGCACGCGCACCAGATCGTCGACATGCTCGCGCTGATGGGCGATGCGGTCGACAACGTGCCCGGCGTCGACAAGTGCGGCCCCAAGACGGCGGCGAAGTGGCTCGCCGAATACGGCTCGCTCGACGGCGTGATGGAAAACGCGGCGAAGATCGGCGGCAAGATCGGCGAGAACCTGCGCGCGGCGTTGCCGCGGCTGCCGCTGAATCGCGAACTGGTGACGATCAAGACCGACGTTGCGCTGGAATTGCCCGCAAAGGCGCTCAAGCTGCGCGCACGCGACGTCGATGCGCTGCGCGTGCTGTACGCCCGCTACGGGTTCAACGCGGCCTTGCGCGAACTCGACGGCACGCCCGCGCCCGCGGCGGCGCGCAAGACCTCGATGCGCGGCACCGAAGCTGGATACGCGCGCACGGGATCCGCGGCGCCCGACGGTGCGATCGATCCGAAGCTGTCGGAACCGGGCGAATACGAAACCATCCTCACGCGCGATCGCCTGGACGCGTGGATCGCGCAGGTGCAGGCCGCCGAGGCCTTCGCGTTCGATACGGAAACCGATTCGCTCGACGCGTTGTGCGCCAACCTGGTGGGCATCAGCCTGGCGGTGGAAGCCGGGCGCGCGTGCTACATCCCGCTCGGCCACACCTATCCGGGCGCGCCGGCGCAGTTGCCGCTCGCCGACACGCTGGATGCATTGCGTCCGCTGTTCGCGGACGCGAACAGGCGCAAGATCGGGCAGCACGGCAAGTACGACCTGCACGTCCTGCGTTGCCACGGCATGGACGTGCACGGTTACGCCGAGGACACGATGCTGGAAAGCTTCGTGTGGAACGCGGGCGCGAGCCGCCACGACATGGATTCGCTCGCCAAGCGCTACCTCGGCTACGACGCGGTCAAGTACGAAGACGTCGCGGGCAAGGGCGCCAAGCAGATCCTGTTCTCGCAGGTGTCGCTGGAAGACGGCACGCGCTACGCGGCGGAAGACGCCGACATCACCCTGCGCCTGCATTCGGTGCTGCGCCCGAAGGTGGCGTCGGAACCCACGCTCGATCGCGTCTATCGCGAAATCGAAATGCCGCTCGTGCCCGTGCTGGAGCGCGTGGAAGCCAACGGCGTGTTGGTCGACGTCGTGGAGCTCAAGCGCCAGTCCGCGGACCTCGGCAAGCGCATGCTCGACGCGCAGCAGCGCGCGACCGAACTCGCCGGCCGCACCTTCAGCCTGGACTCGCCGAAGCAGGTGGGCCAGTTGCTGTTCGAGGAATTGAAGCTGCCCGTGCAGGTGAAGACGCCGAGCGGCCAGCCCAGCGTCAACGAAGAAGCGCTGGAGGCCATCGCGGACATGCACGAGCTGCCGCGCATCATCCTGGAGTACCGCGGCCTGGCGAAGCTGCGCAGCACGTACACCGACAAGCTGCCGGACATGGTCAACCGCAACACCGGCCGCGTGCACACCAGCTACCACCAGGCGGGCGCCGCGACGGGCCGGTTGGCGTCCTCCGATCCCAACCTGCAGAACATCCCGATCCGCACCGAGGACGGCCGCCGCATCCGCCGCGCATTCATCGCCCCGGCGGGGCGCAGCATCGTGGCGTGCGACTACTCGCAGATCGAGTTGCGGATCATGGCGCACCTGTCGGAAGACGAGAACCTGCTGCGCGCATTCACCTCCGGCGCCGACATCCATCGCGCGACCGCGGCGGAAGTGTTCGGCAAGACCATCGAAGAGGTCTCCGGCAACGAGCGTCGCGCCGCGAAGGCGATCAATTTCGGCCTGATGTACGGTATGAGCGCATTCGGTTTAGCGCGCCAACTCGGCATCGGGCGCGGCGAAGCGCAGGACTACATCGCCTTGTATTTCTCGCGCTATCCGGGCGTGCGCGATTTCATGGAGCGCACGCGGCAGGAAGCGCGCGAGCGCGGCTTCGTCGAAACGGTGTTCGGGCGCCGGCTGCACCTGGAAAACATCGCCTCGCGCAACCAGGGCCTGCGCGCGGGCGCCGAACGCGCGGCGATCAACGCGCCGATGCAGGGGACTGCGGCGGATATCGTGAAGCGGGCGATGATCGAGATCGATCGCTGGCTCGCGGGCCTCGGCGGGCGCGCGCTGATGATCCTGCAGGTGCACGACGAACTCGTGTTCGACGTGGAGGACGGATTCGTGGACGATCTGGTCGATGGCGCGAAGGCGCGCATGGCCGCCGCCGCCGACTTGCGCGTGCCCCTCGTGGTCGATGCAGGCAAGGGCGCCAATTGGGATGAAGCCCACTGATGAGTCGCGGTTTGTGAGGGCGCTCCGGGCGCGATGAATTCATCCTGAATCCAACGAGTTCTTAACTGAAATCTTCACGAACCATCCATGCTTCGGGTGGTCTCATAGCCCGCGTCAGATGCAAGGTCTGACGCAGATCATCTCCCTCCCCTGGAGTGATCCCGAAGCGAAGACTCCTCCCCAAGTCCCGCTTCCCAGCCCCGCCGGTCTCCCCCTGGCCTGCGGGGCTTTTTATTGCCTTCGTTTTCATGCCCACGCGTTAAAGTCGCGCCACGCGGCCACGCAGCCTTGGGGAACCCGATGACCGACCTGTTCGACCTCGCCATGCCGTGGTGGGAATTCATCCTGCGCGCCGTGGTGGTCTACGTCGTGCTGCTGGCGATGATCCGGATCTCGGGCAAGCGGACGATGGGCCAGTTCACGCCCTTCGACGTCCTGCTGATCGTGCTGCTCGGCAACGCGGTGCAGAACTCGCTGCTCGGCGAGGACACCTCGCTGATGGGCGGGCTGTTCCTGGCGGCGATCCTGATCAGCCTGAATTGGCTCGTGGGCTACGTCAGTTCCCGCAGCCGGCGCGCCGAACGGCTGATCGAAGGCGAGCCCGTCCTGCTGGCGCGCGACGGCAAGCTGTTCAAGCGGGTCCTGCGCCGCGAACTCGTCAGCGAGAACGACTTCGACGAAGCCCTGCGCCAGAACGGCGAGCTGACGATGGAAGACGTCGCCTTCGCGCTGCTCGAGACCGACGGCCGGATCAGCGTGGTGCCGAAGAAGAAGGACTAGCCTTCGGCCAGCCAGTCGCGCGGGCGCAGGTAATCCGCCAGGCGCGCTTCCGGGCTGCCCGGTTCCGGCGCAAAGCCGTATTCCCAGCGCACCAGCGGCGGCAGGCTCATCAGGATGGATTCGGTGCGCCCGCCGCTCTGCAGGCCGAACAGCGTGCCGCGATCCAGCACCAGGTTGAATTCCACGTAGCGCCCGCGGCGATACAGCTGGAAGTCGCGCTCGCGTTCGCCCCAGGGCGTGTCGCGGCGGCGCTCGACGATCGGCAGGTAGGCGTCGAGGAACCCGTCGCCCACCGCGCGCATATAGGCGAAGTCGCGTTCGAAATCCTCGTGCAGGTCGTCGAAGAACAACCCGCCGACGCCGCGCGTCTCGTCCCGGTGCTTCAGGAAGAAGTACTCGTCGCACCAGCGCTTGTGCGCCGCGTACCGCGCTTCGCCGCCGAACGGCTCGCACAGCGCGCGTGCCGTCGCGTGCCAATGCCGCACGTCCTCGTCGACGGGATAGAACGGCGTGAGGTCGAAGCCGCCGCCGAACCACCACGCCACCGTCTTCCCGTCGCGCTGCGCCCGGAAGTGCCGCACGTTCGCATGCGTGGTGGGGATGTGCGGATTGCGCGGATGGAAGACGAGCGACATGCCGACAGCGCGCCAGGTGGCGCCGGCCAGTTCGGGGCGCGCGGCGGTCGCCGAGGGCGGGAGCTTCGATCCGGAGACATCGGAGAACCCGATGCCCGCCTGCTCGAACACCGCCCCGTCGCGCAGGATCCGCGTGCGCCCGCCGCCGCCTTCCGCGCGCTGCCAGCGGTCCTCGACGAAACGCGCGCCGCCGTCGGCGTGTTCGATCGCCGCGCAGATGCGGTCCTGCAGGTCGGTCAGGTAATCGCGGACGCGGGCAAAGCCAGCGTCGTCTTCGGTCGTCGCGTCGGTCATGCGCGGCATTCTAGCGAGGGTGCCGCGTGCGGCCCGCCGCCCCGGTCATTCGCGGAGGCGGGGCAGGCCGTGTTCGTCGCGGACCTCGATGGCGGCCTCGTCCACGATCTGTTGGCGCAGGTCGCGGTTGGGCAGCGGCTGGGGCGCTTCACCGCGCGTGGCGCGCAGCGCGTTGGCGTAGCAGCGGCGCGCGGTCTCGGGATCGCCCGCGGCGGCGTAACCCTCGCCGAGCGCTTCCCACGCCTGCGCCCCGCCCCCCTGGGCCACCGCGCGGTGCAGCGTGCCTTCCGCCACCGGCCACGGCGCGCTGGCGCGCTGGACTTGCGCGAGGGCGAGCAGGGCGGCGGGAGATTCCGGATGCGCCTGCAACCAGCGTTCGATCTGCGCGCGCCGCGCATCGGGCGTCGTCGTCGGCAACTTGCCGTACATCGCGACGAGGCCTTCGTCCCAGCGCGTCGCCAATGCCTGTTCGAGATTGCGTGCGGCCGCATCGTCCCAGCGCATCGCCGACGCGCGCGTGGCGTAGGCGCCGACGACCGACGGCTCCGATTGCAGCGGCTTGGGCAGGCTGTCCCAGCGATCGGCGAGCGCGTTGGCATCGGCCGATTCCGCCAGCGACGCCGCGGCCCAGCGCGCCTGCAGCGCATCGAGCGCCGCGGTGGGGAGCGCCTGCTGCTGGCGCAACGCACCGAGCATCCCGTAGGCCTCGTGGGAACGTCCCAGCGCCGCCAATGCATTCGCGCGGAGCACGAGGCCACGCGGCGGCAGGGGTTGCGCCGCGGGTGCGTCGAGCAACGCGAGCGTCGCCGCGGCATCGCCCGCGGCCCACGTGCGCTCGGCGCGCGCCAGCGCCGACGCGACCGGATAACGATCGCCCAATAACTCCAGCTGCCGGCTCGCCGCCGCCACATCGCCGCGCGCTTCCGCCGCCTGCGCCGCGGCCACGCGCGCCACCGGCGCCGAGGCGTCGCGCTCGGCCGCCATGTCGAGCAGCTTTTCCGCGCGCGACCAATGTCCCTGGTGCAACGCCGACATCCCGTCGACCAAACGCGCGCGCGCCTGCCTGCGTTTGAAACCCCGCCACCCGCGGAAGGGCAGCGCCAGCACCGTCCACGCCAACCACAATCCCAACAGCCCCGCGACGACCAGCAACAACGCGACGACCAGCGTGCTGCGGTAGTCGTGCCCGTGGAAGCGCACCAGCACCAGGCCCGGATCCTCCACCAGCCGCTGCGCCACCAGCGCACCGACCAGCGCGAGCACGAGCAGGAACAACAGGTTCCGGAACAGGTTCATGGCGCCTCCGTGCGGGCGCGCATCGCGCGCAATTGCGTGAGCGAACTGCCGAGCACCGGCGACCGCAACGCCAGCGACTGCGCGCGCAGCGCCTGCAACGCGCGACGTTGCGCACGCAGCGCATCGGTGTCCGGCCACAACCGCGGCAGCCACGCATCGGCGCGGCCGAGCGACGCACGCCACGTGGGCAGGTCGCGACGTTCCAGCGCGGCGCGCGCCAGCGTGAACTCGATGGCGAGCGCTTCCATGCCCGCGCTGCGATCGCTCGTCGCGCGCAGTTGCGCACGATCGCTCGGCTGGACGTCGATCAGGCGCGACGCGACGCGTTCCCACCACGAACGCTGCGACGCCTCGCGCGCATCGCGCACGAGCGGCAACGTGGGCAGGCGCGTTTCGATCGCATCGAGCTTCGCGGCCGCGGCGTGCGCCGGATCCACGCCGACGGCTTCCAGCGCCGCGCGCTCCTGCGCGAGCGTCTGGCGCAGGCTGAGGTACGCCGGATCGTCGATACCGTCGAGCATGCCCGAGGCCAACGCATACGCGCGGCGCGCACCGTCGAGGTCCGATGCGATGTCCAGGCGATTGCGCGCCATCGACAACAGCATCTCGACTTCATCCAGGCGCAGCGCCTGCGCGCCATGGCGATCGGGATCGGCGAGCTTCGACACGCTGTCTTCCAGCAGCGCCGCGCGCTGGCCGACGCCGAGCAGTTCGTCGCGCAGCACGCGGTTCGTCGCATCGGCCTGTTGCAGGCGACCGGCCTGCGCGCGCTGTTCGCGGCGCAAGGATTCCATGCGCGCTTCCAGCGCTTCGACGCGCTGTTGCGCATCGATTTCCATCGCGCGCGCGGCGGATTGGCGCTGCGTCCAGGCGTGCCAGCCCCATGCGGCGGCCAGCGCGAACAACAGCAGCACCAGCCACGCGAGCGGGGCGCGGCGGCGCGAGGGGAGGGCAGGCGATGCGTCGGGTTCGATCACGGTGTCGCCGATGACGCGGGGGGTGCGCAGATGCTACCGGATGGACCGTCGTGGGCCGCCATCACGCGCCGCGGCGACCAGCTCGGCCGGGCGCACGCCGGCCGCGATCCGCACGCGCCGGAAGCCGAGGGCCCGCGCCTCGTCCGCGAGCCGCGCGCTGCCGGCCGCGACGTCCCAGTCGAGCACCCGCGCCCGGAGATCGACCGGCGCGTGCTCGACCAACCCGCGCAGCGCATCGACGCTGCTCATCGCGATGCACGGCCGCGACGCCAGCGTGCGCAACGCAGTCCAGGCGCGCGGCGAAGGGGCGATCGGCACGCGGGCGTACACATCGGCACGCGCAAGCTTCGCGCCGCGCGCCTGCAGGCCGGGTGCCAGACGATCGCGCCCGCCGGGCGCGGTCACCAATCCCACCGTGCGGCCGGCGACATCCCGCAGCGCCGGCAGTGCCAGCACGCCTTCGCTGTCCGCGCGCGCCGGCACCACCACCTCGGACAGCCCGGCACGCCGCAACGCCGCGGCCGTTCCCGCACCGATCGCGCACACGACTTGTCCGCGCCGCGGCCGCAGCGGCGACAACATCGCCGCGCACCGCACGGCATTCGGACTGGTGAACACGACGACCGGCGCCGCCAGCGCTGCACGCAACGCTGCGCGCGTCGCCTTGTCGTTCCGCGGTGCGATGCGTGTCGTCGACACCGCGATGCATTGCGCGCCCGCATTCGCCGCCGCACGGCGCAACGCGCCATGCTGGCCGACCGGCCGCAGGGAGATCACGTACCATGCCGCGGTCCCGCGTTGGGTGTTCGGACGCATGGCGCGCAGCTTGTGGCGTGCCGCCCCGCGCCGCAACCGCTCATCGATGCGCACCGCCATGACCGATTCCCTCGCCGATCGCCTCGCCCACCTCGACGCCCACTACCAGGGCATGCCCCCGGTGGCGGCGATGGCGGTGTCGATCCACCACTTCGACGAAGAACGCCTCTCGCTCCTCGCCCCGCTGGATCGCAACGTCAACGACAAGGGCTGCGCGTTCGGCGGCAGCCTGTCGTCCCTGATGACGCTCGCCTGCTGGGGCCTCGCGACGATGCGCATCCAGGGCGCGGGCATGGAAGCCGACGTCTTCGTCGCCGACAGCCAGGTGCGCTACCTCGCGCCGCTGTACGCCGACCTGGACGCCGAAGCGCACGCCGCGCCCGACAGCGACTGGCAGGTGTTCCTGTCCACCCTCGCCGACCGCGGTCGCGCCCGCATCGAACTGCTGGCCCGCGTCCGCCTCCCCGACGGCGCCGACGCAGCGACACTGCGCGCACGTTTCGTCGCCTTCCGAAAAGGCTAGGATTCGCCGTCGCCCGAGGAGAACGGCATGTCGAACCGCAATGCAACGCTGCGCACCTGGTCCGGCGCTTTCGTGCTGGCGCTGTGCGTCCTGCTCGCCGGCTGCGCCGCCGACATCAAGCGCAACTCCATCGACCGCGTGCAGTACGCCTATTCCGCCGCCATCCGCTGGGGCGATTTCGAAGGCGCATGGCAGCTGGCCGACCCCGAATACCGCAAGGCCCACCCGATGACCGACCTGGAACTGGAGCGCTACAACCAGATCCAGGTCACCGCGTACCACGACCTCGCCTCGCAGACCCTGCCCGACGGCGACATCGTCCGCGAGGTCGAGATCAACCTGGTCAACCGCCACACCCTCGTGGAGCGCACCACGCGCTACACCGAGCGCTGGCGCTTCGACCCGGTCGCCGGGACCTGGTGGCTGGTCGGCGGCCTGCCGGATTTCTGGCAGGGCGGCTGACTGCCCGGAAGGGCCTTTTGCGCGCAGCAGCCGGGCGGGCGACAATCCCCGCCCGTTTCAAAGCAGTCCCCCACACGTGAATTTCGAAACCCTGCTGGATTTCGCCGGCCGCCACGCCATGCTCTCGATGGCCCTGGTGGGCCTGACCATCGCGCTCATCTACATGGAAGTCGCGCGCCTGTTCCGCAGCTACAAGGCGCTGCGCCCGGCTGCGCTGACCGCGCTGATCAACCGCGAGAACGCGCTGGTGGTGGACCTGTCCTCGACGGCGGAATTCGAGAAGGGCCACATCCCCGGCAGCAAGAACGTGCAGCCGAGCCAGTTCGATCCCGAGAACAAGCAGCTCGCCAACGCGAAGTCGCTGCCGGTCGTCGCGGTGTGCCGCACCGGCCAGGCGTCGGCGGCGGCGGCCAAGCGGCTGAAGCAGGCCGGCTTCGAGCAGGTGTACTGGCTGGACGGCGGCATCGCCGCCTGGCAACAGGCCGACCTGCCGCTCGTCAAAGGCCGCTGATCCGCCCTTGATTCACACACCGCGCGCCACCCGGGACGCCCCGGGTCGCGTGCCATAATCGCCCTCTTTTCCAAGCTTTCCGGAGTTGCAGCACCATGGCCGACGACATCATCAACGACACCACCCCGGCCCCGGCCGGCGCGACGTTCACCGTCGAAAAGATCTACGTCAAGGACGTGTCCTTCGAAGCGCCCGGCGCGCCGCAGGTGTTCAACGAGCAGGGCGCGCCCGAGCTGCAGATGAACCTCAACCAGAAGGTGCAGCGCCTGAGCGAAAGCGCGTTCGAAGTCATCCTCGGCATCACGCTCACCTGCAACGTCGCGGGCAAGACCGCGTACCTGGCCGAAGTGCAGCAGGCCGGCGTGTTCACGCTGGCGGGCTTCGAAGACGCCGGCATCGACGCGATGCTCGGCACGCAGTGCCCCAACCTGCTGTACCCGTACGCCGCCGCCAACGTGTCGCAGCTGATCCAGTCCGGTGGTTTCCCGCCGTTCTTCATGCAGCCGATCAACTTCGACGGCCTGTACGCCGAAAACCTGCGCCAGCGCGCCGCGCAGCAGGCGGGCGCCCTGTCGGGCGGCACCGACCTGGGCGGCACGGAGACGGTCGGGAACGCCTGACCGCCCATGGCGACCGCAGACCCGGCGCAACTGCCCGCCATCGCGGTCCTCGGCGCGGGCTCCTGGGGCACCGCGCTGGCCGCGCTGATCGCGCGGCACGGGCATCGCACGGTGTTGTGGGGCCGCGACGCGCAAGCGGTCGCGGCCATCGACGCCACGCACGAAAACGCACGCTACCTGCCCGGCATCGCATTGCCGGCGTCGTTGCGCGCCACGCACGACCTCGGCGATGCCTTGCGGCATTGCGACCTCGTGCTGGTCGTCGTGCCTTCGCACGCCTTCGCTGAAACGCTGCGTTCGCTCGCGCCGCACCGGCCCGCGCACGCGGGCGTGGCGTGGGCGACGAAGGGTTTCGAACCGGGCTCCGGGCGTTTCCTGCACGAAGTCGCGAACGAAGTCCTCGGCGACGGCGTGCCGCTCGCCGTCGTCACCGGGCCGTCGTTCGCGAAGGAAGTCGCGCAGGGATTGCCCACCGCGCTCACCGTGCACGGCGCCGATCCCGACTTCGCGCAACAAGTGGCCGACGCATTGCACGGCCCCGCATTCCGCGCCTACACGGGCGACGACATGCTGGGCGCCGAACTCGGCGGTGCGATGAAGAACGTGCTCGCGGTGGCCACCGGTGTCGCCGATGGCATGCAACTCGGCCTCAATGCGCGCGCGGGCATGATCACGCGCGGGCTCAACGAAATGCTGCGCCTGAACGCCGCGATCGGCGGCAAGGCGGAAACGCTGATGGGCCTCGCGGGCCTGGGCGACCTGGTGCTCACGTGCACCGGCGACCTGTCGCGCAATCGCCGGCTGGGCCTCGCGCTCGGGCGCGGGCAGAGCATCGAGGACGCCGTGCGCGAGATCGGGCAGGTCGTCGAATCGATCCAGACCGCGGACGAAGTGATCCGCCAGGCGGACCGGCACGGCATCGAACTGCCGATCTCCAGCGCGGTGCGTGCGGTGTTGCACGGCGAAATCACGCCGGCGGAGGGACTGCAGCGCCTGTTGTCGCGCGACCAGAAACCCGAATATCCCGACGGCCTGTTCGGCTGACGAAAAAAAAGCCCGGCATGCCGGGCTTTTTCTTTCATCGGGACGACGCGATCAGAAGTTCGCGCGCAGGCCGATCGAGTACATCTTGTTGCCGTTGCCGACTTCGGCATCGGCGACCGCGCTGAACATCGGGGTGAACTTCACTTCCACGCCGAAGCTCGGGGTGAACTCGCTCTTGAAGTCCGAACCGTCGGTGTAGTTCACCTTGAAGGTGCCGTTGACGTGTTCGTTGAACGCGCCGCGGAAACCGGCCGAAGCGCGGTAGCCGTCAGCGTGGTCGTCGGCGCTCACGCCGAGCAGCGACACGTCGACGCCCTGGCGCAGCCAGCTCAGCTCGACGATCGCGTCGGCATTGTCGGCGACCGACTTGTGCCAGCCGAAGCCGAGCTGCGTTTCGTCGAGGTCGATGTCGATGAAGTCGTTGTTGCTGGTCTTGTTGTACGCACCGAACACGTGGAACTGGTCGGCGATTTCGTACGAGCCCTTGACGCCCCAGCCCTTGAAATCGATGTCGGTGTTCATGTCCACGTCCATGTTGCGGGCAACGTAGTCGCCTTCGACGTAGGTGTAGCTGATGCCGTTGGTGTTGGCGGTGTTCTCGGCGGCAGAGGCGCCGAAGGAGGCGGCGGCCAAAACGGCGGCCGCGAGAAGCGTCTTCTTCATTTAGGTACTAAATCCTTGATTTGATTGGAACCGTCTTTTAGGCGGCGGGCGCACGGTAACAAAAAGTTCACAAGAACAAACATGCCCTTCGGCCTAGTGCCGGAACTCCGTTCAGCGTGCGCAAAAAAAGAACCCGGCCGAAGCCGGGTTCCGTTCGCGACCCCGCAGGGGGGAGGGAGCAGTGTCGCGAATCCCGTGGGTGCGATTACCAGCTCAGGCGCGGGCCGACGAACCACTGCGTGTCGCCGCTGACGAACTTGACGTCGCCGGCGATGCCCCAGTTCTGGTTGAACTTCACCTGCGTGCCGAGCTTGGCGTAGAACTCGCCGTTGCTGTGTTCCAGGTCGCCGTAGCCCGCGCCCGCATAGCCTTCGAGCATCGGCGTCAGTGCGGCGCGCACGCCGACTTCGGCGGTGTAGCCATCGTGCTTCTGCGACATGCCGCCGAAGTCGACCGATTGGTAGGCGACCTGCGAAACGAGGTCCACCTTCTGCGACAGCGTGTGGTTGTAGCCGACGCCCAGGTGCCACTGGTCGAAATCGGCGCCGTAGATGTTGTCCACGTTCTGGTCGGTGTAACCGCCGAAGACATGGAAGCTGGGGTGGAAGGCCCACGAACCATTGACCGCCCAACCATCGGCGTCGCCGCCGGTGTCGGTCTTCATGTAACCGCCTTCCACGTAGTTGTAGGAAATGCCGTCGGCGGCGGACGCAGCGAACGGCACGGCAGCAAGCAGCATCAGGGCAAGCAGGGAACGCTTCATTCGGAACCTCTTTTTTGTGGGGACTCGGCGCGAAGCGTCGAGCGGCGGCGATTCTGCGCAAGGGCACGCAACACGTGATGAACCTCACCAACGCGCTGTGCGGAACTTTCGAAACCCCTGCAGGTCGGTGGCGCTCGCTGCTCTCGGCACGTGGCGCGATGACACCACGCAGCCCCCGCGCCTCCCATGCGCCCTTGAGGCGAGAAAGTTCGTACCGGAACGCAAGCCATCCCGGCACCCGACTTCCGGCACGTTCGCATTGACGCCTGCATCGCCATCCTCCGCGCATGCCTCCGAATTCCCTGAAGGGCGCGCGCCTGCTCGCCCTGTTCATCGCGGTCGTGCCCGCGTTTTCGTCCACCGCCCTCGCCCAGGCCGCGTCCGCGCCGGCGGGCACGCCGCCCGTGGGCGAGAAAGTCGTGCGCGCGATCCCGCGCGTTGCCACGGACATCGTCGTGGACGGCGTGCTGGACGACGCCGCCTGGGCGCAGGCCGCGACCATCGACCTGCCGTTCGAGGTGACGCCCAACGACAACACGCCCGCGCCGGTGAAAACGACGGTGCGCGTCGCGTACACCACCGACGCGCTGGTCATCGCCTTCCACGCCGAGGATCCGGATCCGTCGAAAGTGCGCGCGTTCCTGCGCGATCGCGATTCGCTGTACAGCGACGACTTCGTCGGCGTGATGCTGGATACGTTCGACGACCAGCGCCGCGCGTACGAATTCTTCGTCAACCCGCTGGGCGTGCAGGCCGACCTGATCAAGGAAGAAGCCACCGGCAACGAAGACGACAGCTGGGACGGCCTGTGGACCAGCGCCGCGCGCATCACGGACCAGGGCTACGACGCCGAGATCCGCATCCCCTTCGCCACGCTGCGCTTCCGCGACACCGACGACGTGCGCCGCTGGGGCGCGACGTTCCTGCGCATCCGCCCGCGCGACTTCCGCTACCAGTACTTCAGCAATCGCGTCGAACGCGGTTCGCGCTGCCTGACCTGCACCTTCGACAAGGTGGAAGGCTTCGAAGGCGTGAAGCAGGGCAGGAACCTCGAAATCACGCCGACGCTGACGATCATCGACGCCGAAGAACGCGATCGCCCGAACGGCGAATGGCATGGCGACGGCACCAGCTTCGAACCCGGCGTCGACGTGGCGTGGGCGCCGAGCCCCAACCTCACGCTCAACGGCACGATCAATCCCGACTTCTCGCAGGTTGAAACCGACCAGGCGCAGCTCGACCTCAACACGAGTTTCGCGTTGTTCTTCCCGGAGAAGCGCCCGTTCTTCCTCGAAGGCGCGGATTACTTCACCACGCCGCTGCAGGTGCTCTACACGCGCCAGATCGCCGATCCAGACTACGGCGTGCGCGTCACCGGGCGCAACGGATCGCAGGCCTACGGCGTGATCGCCGCGCAGGACGCGACGACGCAGTTGCTGGTGCCGGGCGTGCTCGGTTCGTCGTTCCGGTTCCTCGACCAGGAAGCCACCGACTTCGTCGGCCGCTATCGCTACGACCTCGACGCGCACACCAGCATCGGCGCCGTGGCCACGTACCGCGGCGGCGACGATTACCACAATGCCGTCGGCGGCGTGGATGCGCGTTACCAGAAGGACGAACACACGCTGCGCGGCCAGTGGCTGCGCAGCGAATCCGAATATCCCGACGGCCACGCGCTACCCGACACCGCACCGAAGGGCGACGCGCTGTACCTCAACTACAGCTACGGCAACCGCACGTGGCGCGGCAACGCGACTCACGTGGCGATCGATCCGGGCTTCCGGTCGGACCTGGGCTTCATCACGCAGGTCGGATACGACAAGTCGACGATCGGCGGCGGCCACACGTGGTTCCTGCCGAAGGGCAGCACCGTCAGCCGCATCGAGTTCAACGGCGACTGGGACATCACGCATCGCTACGACGGCCAGCTGCTGGAACGCGAAGTCGAGGGCTACCTGTCCGCGCGCGCGTCGCGCCAGGGCTACTACGAACTCGGTGGCGGTTCGCGCGTGCGCTTCTGGAACGACCAGCTGTTCGACGAGGATTTCTGGTCGTTCTATTTCGAAGTGACGCCGTGGCCGTCGCTGAAGGTGGGCGGCACGTACGAAGGCGGCGATCGCCTCGACCTGGTCGCTTCGCGCGAAGGGCGCGTGTTCGAGATCGAACCGTTCGTGGAAGTCGACATCGGCCGCGGCATCAACCTCAACCTCAACTACACGCAGCAGCGCCTGCGTCGCGACGGCGGCACCGCGTTCGATGCGCGCGTCGTCGACGGCCGCGTGAGCTGGCAGTTCGATCCGCGCCAGCGCCTGCGCCTGTCGGTGCAGGGCAGCCAGGTCGATCGCAACCAAGGCCTGTACACCGTGCGCGTGCCGCAGCGCGGGCGCGACGTCGCGGGCCAGTTGCTGTATTCGTACAAGCTCAACCCGCGCAGCGCGTTGTACGCGGGCTATTCCGAAGGCGGTTACTCGGACGACGAGATCCGCGACATCTTCGACAATTCCCGCAGTCTCTTCTTCAAGGTGAGCTACGCATGGCAACCCGGCGCGTGAAGTGGATCGTGTGGTGCGGCTTGCTCGCCAGCGTCTCCGCCGGCGCGCAGGGGCAACACGCGCCCGTCGCCGCGCCGGCACCCGCCGCGCTGCCCGCCGTCACCGTGCGCGCGTTGCCGCAGGCGGTGCCGGTGTGGGAGTTCGAGCGCAACGGCAAGACGCTGCGCATCCTCGGCACGCTTTCGCCCGCGCTGCCCGACAAGCAATTGCCTAAGGAAGCGATCACGCGCGAAGTCGCGCGCGCGCAGGCCGTGCTGACGCCGATCGGATTGCGCATCACCGCCAACCCCGGCTTGTTCCAGATGGCGCTGATGCTGCCCGGCATGCGCAAGGTGGACTACAACCCCGACGACAAGACGCTGGCGGACATCCTGCCGCCCGCCGACCTCGCGCGCTGGAATGCGCTGCGCGATGCGTTCCTGAAAGGCGATCGCAACGCGGACCGCTTCCGCCCCGTGGTGGCGTCCGACAAGTTGTTCGAAGCGGCGGCGAAGCGCACCGGCCTCACCGCGTCGCACACCATCGAACGCGCCGTGTTCGACATCGCCAAGGATCGCGACATCCCGATCGAAAGCGCCGCCTATAACCTCACGCTCGACAAGCCGCGCGAAGCGCTGAAGGCGTACAACGCCAGCACCATGGATGACGTGGCGTGCCTGCGCATGGTGATGGGCCGCGTCGAGCGCGAATTGCCCACGCTGGCCGATCGCGCGGACGCGTGGGCCGTCGGCGATCTCGAAACGCTGCGCACGTTGCCGGTGCAGGACCACTTCCTCACCTGCATGAAGCCGTGGCTGGACAGCGCGGTGGCGAAGTTCGTGGACCTGAAGGACGTGGAAGCGAAGGTCGACGACACCTGGCACGCGATGGTGCTGAAGTCGCTGGCGAAGCACGATCGCGTGCTGGCGCTCGTGCCGATCGATCGCATGCTGGACAACACGGCGCTCGCCGATCGCCTGGCGCGCGAGGGGTTCAAGCTCGTGTCGGCGCCGACGCCGGCGCCCTGATCGATCAGACCTTGTAGCCGGTGTGGATCGCGACGATCCCGCCGTTGAGGTTCTTGTAGGACGTGCGCACGAAGCCCGCGGTGTCCATCATCGCTTTCAGCTGGTCCTGCGGCGGATGCTTGCGGATGGATTCGGCGAGGTACTGGTAGCTCGACGCATCCTGCGCGAACAACTGCCCGAGCTTCGGCAACACCTTGAACGAGTGGAAGTCGTAGAGCGGCTTGAACCACTGCGCCTGCACTTCGGAAAACTCGAGCACGCGCGCCTGGCCGCCGACCTTCAGCACGCGGTGCATCTCGCGCAGCGCGGCGTCCTTGTCGGTCACGTTGCGCAGGCCGAAGGCGATGGTGACGAGATCGAAGCTCGCGTCGGGGAACGGCAGCGACTCGGCATTGCATTGCACGTACGACAGGCCGCGCACGCTGCCGCGGTCGATCATGCGGTCGCGGCCCACGCGCAGCATCGCGCCGTTGATGTCGCCCAGCACCACTTCGCCCGCGTCGCCGACGCGATCGCGCAGCAACGCGGCGATGTCGCCGGTGCCACCGGCGAGGTCCAGCACGCGATCGCCAGGCGCGACTTGCGCAGTGCCGACGAAGTAGCGCTTCCACGCGCGGTGGATGCCGAGCGACATGAGGTCGTTCATCAGGTCGTACTTGCCGGCCACCGACGAGAACACCTCACCGACGAGCTTCTGCTTCTCGCCGGTGGGGACTTCGCGGAAGCCGAAGTGGGTGGTGCCGCGCGAATCGCTGGGTTCGTTCATGCGGCGGATTATCGCCCGCGGCCGGTCGTCTGCGCGTGCTGCGTTGATCCGCACACCCCACCCCGGAGGAGGAACGCCGTGAAACCGTCGATGCTCTTCACCGCCGCGCTGGTGCCGGCGCTCGCCCTGGCCCAGTCCACGCCCCCCGAGCCGCCGCCGCCCGACAAGCCCGCGATGGCCGACGCCGCCAACACGCACGCGATGGTCCATGCCGCCGACACCAAGTGGGGCCCGGCGCCGCCGGCCCTGCCGAAGGGCACGCAGGCCGCCGTGCTCTACGGCGACCCCGGCAAGGCCGGGCCGTTCACGATCCGCCTGAAATTCCCGGCCGGCGGCAAGGTGCCGCGTCACTGGCATCCCACGGATGAGCAGGTCACGGTGATCGAAGGCGACTTCGCCCTGTCGATGGGCGAGGGCGCGAACGTGCATGACGGCGCCTTCGTCGCCGGCGACTACGTCAACCTGCCCGCGAAGATGCAGCACGCCGCGTCGACGAAGGGCGGCGCTGTCGTGCAGGTGGTCTCGACTGGACCGTTCCAGATCACCTACGTCGATCCGAAGGACGATCCGCGCAACGCCAAGCCCTGAGTCAGCCCACCGGCTTGGCGATCATCAACCAGAAGATCGCCATGACCGACGCGAACGCAGGCCATCCCAGCCAGAACCACCACCGCATCGCGCGGTGGTAGGCCGGCGGCAGCGGCGCGTCGTGTTGCGCGGCGTGCCGCGCGAGATCGCGCGCGCGCACCTGCAACCACAACACCGGCAACCAGCACGCGCCGACCAACACGAACAGGAACAGGGCGCTGCGCACCCAGTACACCGACAGCGGCATGCCCAGCGCATGCGCGAGCCACAGGCCGCTCGCGAGTTGCACGACGACGGCGGGCGCGGTGAAGCACGCGTCGGCGATGACCACCGTGCGTGCGGTGTCGGCGATGGCCTTCGCATCGCCGCGCCGGTGCGCCATCCAGAAGAAGAACGCGATGCCGAGGCCCGTGCCGAAGAGCAGCGTGGACGACAGCACGTGGATCCATTTCACGAGCAGGTAGGCCGTCATGTCATCTCCGGTCCGCCAGCACCCACGCGACCGCGAGCGCAGGCAGGACGACAAGGTTCTTCGCGAGGCCGCCCAGCGGTTCGAGCCACAGCGCGGGCAGGGCGATGCCGAACACGAGCGTGTAAGCGAGCACGCTGAGCCCCATCAACCCGAGGGCGAGGCGCGGCCGCCAGCCGATCGCGAGCCAGGCCGCGAGGATCAAGTCGAGCCACGCACTCGCGCGCGCCAGCGAGACGGCGTCGCCCAGCCACGACCCCGACGCCATCGCATGGAGCTGTGCGTCGGTGGCGCGCAATCCCGCGATCCCCGACAGCACCCACAGCGCGATGATCGACGCGCGCAATGTGGGCGCCAGGAAATACAACTGCGCCTGCCAGCGATCCTGCACCTGGCTGGCCGCGCCCGCGAGCACGACATCGAGCGCGCGCGGCGCCACGCCGAAAGCATCGCGCACGTGTGCATGCGCATCCGGCTGCGTGACGTTCCCGCGCCGGAGCATGCGCCACATGGTCTCGCCCACCGGCCCGCGGCCGAGGCGTTCCCACAACCAGACCTGCGCGCTGACCAGGCCCCCGGGAACATGCACTTCGCGCGTGCCGGGAATGCGCAACCAGCGACGCCACGTCGCCTGGTAATCGGCGAGCCGCATCGGAACAGGGCCGCCGACTTCGAAGACACCTCGCACGGTGTTGCCTGCCGCCGCGACGACAAGTTCGGCGAGATCGTCCATCGCCACCGGTTGGATCGCCCATTCGCCACGCCCGGGCAACCATTGCGCGCCGGGGAAGGCGGCCAGCGCGCGCAGCAACGACGTCCCGCCATACGAACCCGCCGCTGCATACACGATGGACGGTCGCAGCACGACGGCATCGAGCGGCAACGCCAGCAATGCGTCATCGAAGGCGTGTTTCGACGCGATGAACGCGCCGTCTTCCGGCGCCCCCAGCGCGGACACCTGCACGAAGCGCCGCACGCCGCACGCGACGCAGGCTTCCGCGAGCGCCAACGGCCCGCGCACGTGCAAGGCATCGAAGGTCTGCGGCCCGGCTTCGCGCAGGATGCCGGCCGCGTTGACCACGATATCGACGCCGGCCAGCACCGGCACCCAATCTTCCGGGCGCGTCATGGTGGCGAGGTCGATGGGGCGTTCGTCCGCGGCGGGTGCGCGACCGCTGACCCGCACGCCGAGCACCACGCCGAACCCCGCGCGCCGCAGCGCCGCGGCCACGTGGCCACCCAGGAATCCATTGGCGCCGATCACCAGGACGGTGCGGCGCGGGCCCGCTTCGGGAAAGGACATGCGCGAACGCTAGCAGCGATCGCGCAGGTTGCGAAGCTCAGAGGATGTAACGCGACAGGTCCGGGTCGAGCACCAGTTCGCCCAAGTGCTGGTCCACGTAGGCGCGGTCGATCGTCAGCGACGTGCCGTCCTTGTCCGGCGCCTCGAAGCTCAGCGTGTCCAGCAAGCGCTCCAGCACGGTGTGCAGGCGGCGCGCGCCGATATTTTCCTGGCGATCGTTCACCTGTTCGGCGATGTCGGCCAGGCGCTCGATGGCATCGTCGGAGAACGTCAGTGCCACGCCTTCCGTCTTCAGCAGCTCCACGTACTGGCGCGTCAGCGCGGCGCGCGGTTCGGTCAGGATGCGCACGAAGTCGTTCTTGCTCAGCGCCGACAACTCGACGCGGATCGGGAAGCGGCCCTGCATTTCCGGAATGAGATCGCTCGGCTTGGCCAGGTGGAACGCACCGGAGGCGATGAACAGGATGTGGTCCGTCTTCACCGGCCCGTACTTGGTGCTCACCGTCGAACCTTCGACCAGCGGCAGCAGGTCGCGCTGCACGCCTTCGCGCGAGACATCCGCGCCGTAGCCTTCCGAACGCTTGGCCACCTTGTCGATCTCGTCGATGAAGACGATGCCGTGCTGTTCGCACGCGTCGATCGCGGCGGCGCGCACATCGTCTTCGTTGACCAGCTTGCCGGCTTCCTCTTCGATCAGCAGCGGGCGCGCGGCCTTGATGGTCAGGCGCTTGGCGTGCGTCTTGCCGCCCGCCACCTGCGAGAACATCTGGCGGAGCTGCTGGCCCATTTCCTCCATGCCGGGCGGCGCCATGATGTCGACGCCGACGTTCACCGCGACTTCCAGTTCGATCTCGCGCTCGTCCAGCGCACCGGAACGCAGCTGCTTGCGCAGCTTGGCGCGCGTGGCATTTTCTTCCGGCGAGACTTCCTCGGCGTGCTCGTCGTTGGTGAACCCGAACACCGTGGCGACCTGGCGCTTCGGCAGCAGCGCGGACAGCAGGCGGTCTTCCGCGCGCTCTTCGGCCTGCGTGCGCACGCGCTGCTTGGCCTGTTCGCGATACATCTTCACCGCGGTGTCGGCCAGGTCGCGCACGATCTGTTCGACGTCCTTGCCCACGTAGCCGACTTCGGTGAAGCGCGTGGCTTCCACTTTCACGAAGGGCGCGTTGGCGAGCGTCGCCAGGCGGCGCGCGATCTCGGTCTTGCCGACGCCCGTGGGACCGATCATCAGGATGTTCTTCGGCATCACTTCATCGCGCAGGTCGGGCTCCAGCTGCATGCGGCGCCAGCGATTGCGCAGCGCGATGGCGACGGCGCGCTTGGCGGCCTGCTGGCCGATGATGTGGCGGTCGAGTTCCTGCACGATCTCGCGCGGCGTCATGGTGGAGGAGGTGTGCGCAGCGAGGTTGTTCATCAGAGTTCTTCCACCACGATGTTGCGGTTCGTGTAGATGCACACGTCGCCGGCGATGTTGAGCGATTCGGTGACGATGGATTTCGCGTCCAGCGTCGTGTGGCCGACCAGCGCGCGCGCCGCGGACAGCGCGTAGGGGCCGCCGGAACCGATCGCGATGATCCCGTCCTCGGGCTCGATGACATCGCCGGTGCCGGAGATGATCAGCGAGGTTTCCTTGTCGGCCACGGCCAGCAGCGCTTCGAGCTTCCCGAGGCGACGCTCGGTGCGCCAGTCCTTGGCCAATTCCACCGCGGCGCGGGTGAGTTGCCCGTGTTTTTCGAGTTTCGATTCGAACAGTTCGAACAACGTGAACGCGTCGGCGGCCGCGCCTGCAAAACCGGCGAGCACCTGGCCGTCGCGCCCCAGGCGGCGCACCTTGCGGGCGTTCGCCTTCATCACAGTGTTGCCGAGCGTGACCTGGCCATCGCCACCGACGGCGACCTTGCCGTCGCGGCGGACGGACACGATCGTGGTGGCGTGGAAGCGGGTGGGGTCCATGGGGGGTGGGCTCCAGTGGGGGTCTGCCTGAGTTGGGGACGGGCGCGAGGGGATCAAGCGGCCACGGTCGCTTGCGCCCAGGCCTGGGTAGGGACGATTCCGATATCCGCGACGGAAAAATTGACGAAAAGCCGCCAACCGCTCGGCGTAAATTCCGCGAGGCAGGCCGGGACGGGTCCCGCAAACTTTTTCGCATGCCCACTTCCACGCCCTTGCGCCATCCCTGGCGCAGCATTGCTGCGGCCGCGCTCCTGCTCGGCGGCTGCATTGCAACTGCCGTCGCCGCGCCTCCCGGTGAAGACGACGCCCGCGCGCTGCCCGACAAGGCCGCGTCGGGCGGCCTTGTCCCGGGTGCAAAGCCGGTGGTCGATCTCGTGCAATCCCTGCTGGCGATGCCGCTCGAAGTTGCGCGCGTGACTTCAGGTTTCGCGATGCGTCGCCACCCGATCAAGAAGCATCGCCACCATCACGCCGGCGTGGACTTCGCCGCGCGACACGGCGCGCCGGTCCGCACGGTGGGCGATGGCGTGGTGGCGTTCGCGGGCACGCAGTCCGGCTACGGCAACGTCATCTACATCGAGCATGGTCTTGGTGGTCGCACCACCGTGTACGCGCACCTGGATCGCATCGACGTGCGCAAGGGCCAGCACCTCAGGCAGGGCGACACGATCGGCACGGTCGGCAGCACGGGCCTGGCCACCGGCCCGCACCTGCATTTCGAAGTGCGCGAAGGCGGCAAGCCGATCGATCCGATGTCGCTGGCCTACGAGGCCGTGATGGATCCGCGCACGCCGATGCCGCAAGCACACGACGCAATGGCGCAAGCGCTGCCCGACACACACGCAATGTCGGCGCAATGCGTCGGCCTGCTGCAGAAGGCCTCGCTCGAGGCCCTGGATTCCGACGAACTCGATCTCTTGAGACAGGGGTGTATCCGATGAAAACGATGTCCGTGAATTACGTATTCGCACTGCTGGTCATGCTGTTGTTGTCCGCGTGCGCGACGAAACCCGTTGCACCCGCGACACCGCTGCCCTTTCCGCAAGCCGTGACACAGGCGACCGATGCCCTCATGGCGCAAGCCCAGTCCGGCCCCGCGTTCCTGTCGTTCGGATCGCGCGGGGTCGTCCACGACCCGACGCTGGACGCAGAAAGCGGCCAGCAGACCGGCGTGACGCGCCAGCTCGACACCGCCATCGCCGCGCACATCGGTGCGCGCTACAAGCAATTCGACGTGCTGCCGTTCCGCTCGGCCAACCTCGCTCGCGCGGATTACCTGCTCACCAGCACGATGGCACGCGCCGCGCACGCCAGCGGCCCCGCGTTGCGCTTGGAACTCGCGCTCGTCGAACTGAAGACCGGCACCGTCGTCGCGCAGACCTCGATCCTCGCGCAGGACGCAGCCCTCGACCACGCCCCGCTGCCGTACTACCGCGACAGCCCGGTGCTGGTGAAGGACCAGGTCATCGAAGGCTACGTGCGCACCGCGTCCACGCCGCGCGGGCAACGCGGCGACGCGTACTACCTCGATCGCATCGCGACCGCCACGCAGGTGGAAGAAGCCACCGACCTCTACAACCAGGCGCGCTATCGCGAAGCGCTGGGCGAATACCGCAGCGCGCTCGCGGCCCCGGCGGGCGAACAGCTCCGCGTGCTCAACGGCATCTACCTGGCGACGGCGAAGCTGGGCCGCGCGGAAGAAGCGGAACAGGCCTTCGGCCGCGTGGTCGCCATGGGCATCGCGTATCGCCAGCTCAGCGTGAAGTTCCTCTTCAGCCCGGGCACCACGCAGTTCTGGATCGATCCGCGCATCAACAGCCCGTATCCGATGTGGTTGCGCCAGATCGCGCGCGAAAGCACCGAGGCGAAGGTGTGCATGGACATCGTCGGCCACACCAGCCGCACCGGGAAGGCGTCGGTCAACGACGCGCTGTCTTTGCGTCGCGCGAAGGACATCCAGCGCCGCCTGGTCGCCGAGTCGCGCGAGCTCGCCGCGCGCACGCACGTCAGCGGCATGGGATCGCGGCACAACCTCATCGGCAGCGGGACCGACGATGCCATCGACGTGCTGGACCGCCGCGTCGAGTTCCGCATCGTTCCCTGCAAGTAACGGGCTTACTTCTTCCGCTTCGCCCGCGGATGCGCCCCGTCGTACACCTTCGCCAGGTGCTGGAAATCCAGGTGCGTGTAGATCTGCGTCGTCGAGATGTCTGCGTGGCCGAGCAGTTCCTGGACGCCACGCAGGTCACCCGAAGACTCCAGCACGTGGCTCGCGAAACTATGTCGCAGCAGATGCGGGTGCACGCGCTTGAACAACCCTTGTCGCTGCGCGAGCGTGCGCAACCGTGCCTGCACGCCGCGCGGCGACATCCCGCCGTTGCGGCCGGGGAAGACATGCGTGTCGCCATCCGCGCGTTGATCCGCCTTCCACTCGGACAACGCCGTGCGCGCGAATGAGCCCACCGGCACGCTGCGCTGCTTGTTGCCCTTGCCGAGCACGGTGACGAGCCCGACGGTCAGATCGAGGTCGCGCCAGCGCAACGCGCACAGTTCCGACAGGCGCAGGCCGGACGAATAGAACAGCTCCAGCAACGCGCGATCGCGCAGCCCGAGCGGCGCATCGGTCGGTACTTCGACCAGCGCCTTCGCTTCGTCCGGATCCAGCACCTGCGGCAACTTGCGCGGCGCCTTCGGCGCACGGATCGGTTGCGCGGGATTCGCCTGGATGCGCCCATGCTTCAGCAACCAGCGATAGAAACTCCGGCACGCCGACAACCGCCGCTGCAAACTCTTCGGCGACAGCCCGCGGCGATGCTCGCTCGCGATGAACGCGCGCAATTGTTCCGTGTGCAGGGTCTGGACCTCCGCGCCCTGCGCGTCCGCCCACGCCTTCAGTCCATCGAGGTCGCGGCGATACCCGTCCAGCGTGTGCGGCGACATGCGCCGCTCCACTTGCAGGTGCGCGAGGTAGTCGTCGATCGACATGGCGGCGTGCGCCGCGTCAGCCCGGGTAGCGTTGCAGCGCGACCGCGAGTGCGTCGCCCATCATGCGCAGGAACAGCGTGCCCATGCCCGGGAAGAAGCGGTTGGCGTCGCGGCTGCCTACGGCGATCAGGCCGATGCCGTCGATCGACAGCAACGCGCTCGACTGTACGTCGTCCGCACGCATGCCGTACAGCAACGCGTGCTTGTCGGGGTGCAGGCGCCCGCAGATCGGTTCGCCTGCGCTGATCGCATCGCGGAACGGCGCAAGGCGCACGTCATCCGCCGGCAACACCTGCAACCAGTCCGCGTCGTCCAGTCCGGCGACCGGCTTGAACAACACCACGCGCACCAGGTCGCCCTGGAAATCTTCCTGCAACGCCGCCGCCATCGCGCGCAAAGTACCGGCCGCGCTGTCCTGCCGCATCAAGCCCAGCGCGAGCTGGTGCGTGCGCACGGCGAGGCGTTCGTTCTCCTGCGCGTTCGCGAAGAGTTCCTGCAGGCGGCGTGCGAGTTCGCGGTTCTTGTCGCGCAGCACTTCCAGCTGGTAACTGGCGAGCGACGCCGCGGGGCCTTCCTCGCGCGGCACCACCAGGCTCAGCGCCAGGTCGGGGAACTGCTTGAGGAACGTCGGATGCCGGCGCAGCCAGGCGGCGACTTCGTGCGCGCCGAGTTTCTCGGTCGTGTCGATCATGGCAACCACTCCCCTTCGAAGACGAACGTGGCCGGACCGGCCATGAAAATCGGGCCCGTTTCATCGGGCCACGCCACCTGCAACTCGCCGCCGGGCAGCGACACCACGACGTCGCGATCCACGCGCCCGCGGCGCATCAGGATCGCCGCCGCCGCGCACGCGCCGCTGCCGCACGCGAGGGTTTCGCCCACGCCGCGCTCGTACACGCGCAGGCGGATGCGGTCGCGCGATTCGATCTGCGCGAAGCCCACGTTCACCGATTCCGGGAACAACGCTTCGCGCTGCAACGCCGGCCCCTGGATGCCCACGCGCGCGGTGTCGACATCGTCGACCACGAGCAACGCATGCGGATTGCCCATCGACGCCGCGCCGATGTGCAGCGCCTGTCCGTCGAGGTGCACCGCATATTCGTCGGCGGCCTGGGCCACGCCGTGCATCGGGATGCGCGCGGGCTCGAAGTCCGGCACGCCCATCGCGATGCGATAGCGCCCGTCGGGCAACACATCGACTGCATGCGTCCCGGCCGGGCTGTCCACTTCGAACCGCGGCGCACGCGCGACACCATCGCGCACCAGCCACGCCGCAACGCAACGCGCGCCGTTGCCGCATTGCTGCGCCTGCGAGCCGTCCGCATTCCAGATGCGGTAGCTCGCCGCGGCGTTCGCGCTGCGCGGCGGCTCGATGGTGAGGATCTGGTCGCAGCCGACGCCCGCGTGCCGATCGGCGAGGCGCCGGCACAGCGCCGCATCGGGCGCCGGCTGGCCGTGGCGGAGGTCGACCACGACGAAGTCGTTGCCGGCCCCGTGCATCTTGCTGAAACGCAGGCCGTGCCCGCCTGCCGCGTGCGGTTGCGTCATCGGTGCGGGCTCAGCGGGGCTTGCCGGGGGTCCCATCGTCGTCTTCGGCGGACGGCGGTGTCGCCGGCATCGTGGTCGCGGGGGCCGCCGGCATCGTGCTCGCCGATTCGGCGGGCATGGTGCTCGCCGCTTCCGCGGGCATCGACTGGACCGGCGTTTCCGGTGGGGTCTGCGGTTTGGGCACCGGGATCAACGGCCCCTTGTTGCCGCACGCAGCGAGCGGCAACACGAGGAGCAGCAGGGAAGCGAGTCGGATCGGTTTCATGACGCGCAGTGTGTCATTTCGTGGCGGCGGCGTGTTGGGCGGGCGCCTCGGCCACGCCCAGCTGGTCGAGCAGGAACGCGTACATCTCCGACTGTTCCTTGTACCGGCGGAACCGCCCCGACTTGCCGCCATGCCCCGCATCCATGTTGATGCGGAACAGCACCGGGTGCTCCGGACCGGAGGTGTCCAGGTCGCGCAGGCGCGCCACGTACTTGGCCGGTTCGAAATACTGCACCTGCGAATCCCACAGCCCCGTGCCCACGAACATCGCCGGATACGCTTGCTTGCTCAGGTTGTCGTACGGCGAGTACGACAGCATGTAGTCGTAGTAGTCCTTCTTCTCCGGGTTGCCCCACTCGTCGTATTCGTTCGTCGTGAGCGGGATGCTCGGGTCGAGCATCGTGGTCACCACGTCGACGAAGGGCACCTGCGACAGGATCACGCGATAGCGGTCCGGCGCCATGTTCGCGATCGCGCCCATCAGCAGGCCACCGGCGCTGCCGCCGTAGGCCGCCACGCGGTCCTTCGACGCATAGCCTTCCTTGACCAGGAAATCGGTGACGTCGATGAAGTCGGTGAACGTGTTCTTCTTCTTGAACAGGTGCCCGTCGTCGTACCACTGGCGCCCCATTTCCTGGCCGCCGCGGATGTGCGCGAGCACGTACACCATACCGCGGTCGAGCAGGCTCACCACCGGCAGGTTGAAGCCCGGATCGGTCGACGAGCCATAGCTGCCGTACGCGTACTGCAACAGCGCCGCCGTGCCGTCCTTCTTGAAACCTTTCTTGTAGACGACCGACACCGGCACCTTCGTGCCGTCGCGCGCCGTCGCCCACAGGCGTTCGGTCGTGTACAGCGACGGGTCGTAGCCGATCACCGGATCGCGCTTGAGCTGCTTGCGCTCGCCGGTCTTCGTGTTGAGTTCGTACACCGTGGCCGGCGTGGTCATCGACGTGTAGGTGTAACGCAGCCAATCGGTGTTGGGCTCCGCGTTGACCGACAGGCCCATGCCGTACGCGGGTTCGTCGGCCTTCACGTATTCGGACTTGCCGTCGGCGCGCAGGAGGCGCAGGCGCTCCAGGCCGTCGCTGCGTTCGGAAATCGCGGCGAAATCGTCGAACAGCTCGAAGCTGTCGATGAACACCTTGTCGCTGTGCGGGATCCAGTCCTTCCAGTCCTTGCGCGACGTCGACCCGTCCGGTGCGGTGACGAGCTTGTAGTTCTTCGCGCCGTCGGCGTTGGTGCGGATCACCCAGCGGCCGCCATGGTGGTCGGCTTCGTATTCCACGTCGCGCTGGCGCGGGGCGAGCACGACGAATTCCTTCGGATCGGCGGCCGGCGCGCAGCGCGCTTCGCTCGACACCGTGCTGTCCACGCTGATGCACAGGTACTTGTCGTCGCGCGTGCGGCCAACGCCCATGTAGAAGCTGTCGTCCTTCTCCTCGTACACCAGCACGTCGTCCTTCGCCGGCGTGCCGACCACGTGCTTCTTCACCTTGGTGGTGAGCAGCGTGGTGGGATCGTTCTCGACGTAGAACAGCGTCCTGTTGTCGTCCGCCCAGACCAGGTTGGGCGACACGCCCGGCACTTCGTCGCTGAAGGTTTCGCCGGTGGCGAGGTTGCGGAACTTGATGACGTACTGGCGGCGGCCCACGGCGTCTTCGGCCCAGGCGAGCATCGTGTTGTCCTGGCTGACTTCCCAGTCGCCCACGCTGAAGTAGTTCTTGCCCGCGGCCATCACGTTGACGTCGAGCAGGACTTCCTCCGGCGCATCCATCGTGCCCTTGCGACGCGCGTAGATCGGATAGTCCTTGCCGGTCTCGAAGCGCGAGTAGTACCACCAGCCGCGCTCGTGGTACGGCACCGAGCTGTCGTCCTGCTTGATGCGGCCCACGATCTCCTCGTACACCTTTTCCTGCACGGGCTTCAGGCGCGCCATGTACGCGTCGGTGTACGCGTTCTCGGCGTTGAGGTACGCGAGCATCTCCGGGTTCTTGCGCGTGTCGTCGCGCAGCCAGTAGTACTCGTCATTGCGCTCCGCGCCGTGCGGCGCCTTCACGACATGCGGTTTCTTCGCCACGTCGGGCGGTTGCGGGAGGTCGGCGGCGTGCAGTTGGCTGGTTGTCATGAGGGCGATCGAAAGCAGGCAGGGGGCGATTTTCATGCGGGCTCCGTTAGCACGGGATCAGCAGCGGAAAAGACGGATCACTTCGAGAGGGTCTGCCACAGGAAGGTGTAGGCCAGCGCGTTCATGTGCGCGGACTGCGCGTTGTTCGCCGCGCCGCCATGGCCGCCTTCGATGTTCTCGAAGTAGCGCACGTCCTTCTTCGCTTCCAGCATCTTCGCCATCATCTTGCGCGCGTGCGCCGGATGGACGCGGTCGTCGGCGGTAGAGGTGAGGAAGAGCGTCGGCGGGTAATCCTTCGCCGGATCGAACAGCTGGTACGGCGAGAAGGTCTTGATGTACTCCCAGTCCGCCGTGTCCGGATCGCCGTATTCGGCCATCCACGACGCGCCGGCCAGCAGGTGGCTGTAACGCTTCATGTCGAGCAGCGGCACCTGCACCACGATCGCGCCGAACAGCTGCGGATACTGCGTGAGCATGTTGCCCATCAGCAGGCCGCCGTTGCTGCCGCCCATGATGCCGAGGCGCTTGCTGTCGGCCACGCCGGTCTTGGCGAGGTCTTCGGCCACCGCGGCGAAATCTTCGTACGCCTTGTGGCGGTTGGCCTTCAGCGCCGCCTGGTGCCAGCGCGGGCCGTACTCGCCGCCGCCGCGGATGTTGGCGACCGCATACGCGCCGCCCATCTCCAGCCAGCCCTTGCCGACGCTGCCCGAATAGGCGGGCGTCATCGAGACTTCGAAGCCGCCGTAACCGTAGAGCAGCGTCGGCGTCGAGCCATCCGCCTTCATCGCCTTCGGGCGCACGAGGAAGTACGGGATCTTCGTGCCGTCCTTCGACGTGGCGAAGTGCTGTTCGATGACGTGCGTGTCGGCGTTGAAGAACTGCGGGTTGGACTTGAGGACTTCCGGCGGCGTGTTCGTCGACACGTCGGCAAGCATCAGGCTGGTGGGCGTGAGGTAATCAGTGGAGGTGATCCACACCGCATCGCTGGTGTCGGAATCGACCGCGGAAACGCTGACCGTGCCGAGCGTCGGGGCGCCAGCGAGCGGATGGGAAATGAATCCTTCGTCGAGGTCGCGCGCGCCCGGAGCGAACCGGAACACGCTCAATTCATTGCGCACATCACGCATGACGTTCAACACCAGCGCGTTCTTCGTCCACGCATACCCGGCGAGCGAGCTGTGCTCATCGGGCGTGAACAGCTGGAAGAAACCGCGCTTGCCCGCCATGAAGTCGTCGAACTTCGTCGCGATCAGCGCGCCCGCGGGATACGTTTGGCCACCGGCTTCATAGGGATCGCGCAGTTCAAGCAACAACCACGCTCCGTGCACGGATTTATTCGCCGAATTCGGCGCATCGATCTTGACCAGCTTCCCGTCGCTGCCGCGCAGGTACAGCTCGTCGTTGTAGAACGCGATCGTGCGGCTGACGAAATCGCGCTTGAACCCCGGCGTCTGGTCGCGGAAGCCGGAGATATACATGTCTTCCGGCTGGCCCTCGTACACCTTCGTCGCGGCGGCCATCGGCGTGCCGCGCGACCACTGCTTCACGATGCGCGGATAGCCCGAGGGCGTCATGCTGTTGCCGCCGAAGTCGGTGAAGACGTACACCGTGTCCTTGTCGATCCAGCCCAGGCCGCCCTTCGCTTCGGGACGGAAGAAGCCGTCGCGGACGAACTGCTTCGTCGACAGGTCGAACTCGCGCGTCACGTCCGCATCCGAGCCGCCGTTCGACAGCGCCACGAGGCACCGCGTGTAGTCGGGCTTCAGGCAATCCGCGCCGTGCCACACCCACGCCTTGCCCTCGGCCTTGTTGAGCGCATCGAGGTCGAGCACCGTTTCCCACTGCGGGTCCGGCTTGCGGTATTCGGCCAGGGTCGTGCGACGCCACAGGCCGCGCGCGTGGTCCTTGTCCTTCCACAGGTTGTAGTAGAAGTCGCCGATCTTCTCGACGCCCGGGATCTTCGCGGTCGAATCGAGGATGGCGAGGATGTCGCGCTCGAGTTTGCGGAATTCCGGCTTGGTCGCGAGTTCCGCTTCGCTGTGCGCGTTCTGCTCGCGGACCCAGGCGATCGGCTTGTCGCCGTGCACGTCCTCGAGCCATTGATAGGGATCGTTGGCCACGGCGTCCTCCTTGGCGGGCGTGCCGTCCGCCGCGAAGGCTGCGCCACCGATCGAAACCAGGCCAAGGCCGAGCACGGCCCCGAGGACGAGACGATCAGGCGACACCTTCGGCATGCGCGACTCCGGCGACAAAAAAAGAGTCGCCAACGCTAGCACGCCACCTGCGGGGCGGACCCCTGCCGGAGGCCCGCCGGAGGGGTCAGGCCGCGCGCAGCCCGCGCAGCGCACGCGCGCCGCGATCCCGGCGGCGCATGGCCTGCGCCCCGGTGCGACGACGCTTGTACTGGCCGCCCCGCGCGACGGCCGCCGGCCAATGCGGCAGTGCAAAACGATGCAGCGCCCACAGCGCCATCGCCGGCATGGCGACGAGCCACATCGGCAGGTAGCCGAACCACGTGGTGTTTTCACGCGCGAAGGGCAGCAGGATCACGGCGGCGGCGCCCCATGCGAGCCAGGTGCGGAGGACGCGGGCGATGCGGGGGTTGGCGAGCGAGGCGTCGGTGCGGTGCATGGCGATGGCTCCGTTGGGCTTGCGACGGAGCATTGCGTGGGGTCATCTCACGGGCTGCGACCCTGCGAGGAACTCAGTACCCGGCCGCGTCGAGCGCCTTGTCCGCTTCCTGCCGCCCCACCCCGATCAATTCCTTCGCCCGCCAGAATTCGTAGAACTGGCACGCATCCCGCGGAATGCGGATCACCAGCTCCGGCGGATCCAGCGCCAGCTGCACGCGCGAGATCTGCGCCTGCATCAGGTCGAGCGAACGCGCCATCAGGTCCGTGAAGCCCAGGCGCGAGCGCGCGACGTCCGCCGTCGACGTCGCATCGTCGCTGCGCAACCACGCGCGGAACCACGAGGGCCCCCCGGATTTCGGCATGTCGCCGGACGGCGCACCTTCCTGCGCCGGCTCGCCCGGCGGACGCTGCGGCCAGCCATGCATGTCGACCGCGATCAACCGATGCGCATCCGACAGCCGCGTGGCCGCGATCGGCAACGGCGCCAGCAACCCGCCATCCACCAGCGCGCGCCCGTGGATCATGTGCGGCGTGAACAAGCCGGGGATCGCGAACGACGCGCGGATCGCATCCCACATGTCGCCCTCGCGCAACCACACCTCGCGCTGGCGCATGACATCCACCGCCACCGCGGTGAAATCGATCGGCAGGTCTTCGATCCGCGGCGAGCCCGCGATCTCGCGCAGCGCCTCGATCAGCCGCGCGCCTTCGAACAGGGCCGAACGCCCGAAGCCCGGATCGAGCAACCGCAGCATCGCGCGCCGGTCAAGCGTGAGCAGCCAGTCGCGATACGCCGGCAACTTGCCGCTCGCGTGCAGCCCGCCGACCAGCGCGCCGCTCGACGATCCCGCGATCGCGACGATGTGGATGCCGCGGGCTTCCAGCGCCTCGATCACGCCGATCTGCGCCAACCCGCGCGCGCCGCCGGCGCCGAGGACGAGCGCGACCTTCTCTTCCGGGCGGATCCTGGGTGCGTCGGCGGGCGGCGTCATCGATCGTAGTTCGAGATCGCCAGCGACAGCAGCGAACGCGCCTGTTCGCGCAGCACCGGCGGCTCGACGATCTCCGCGTCCGAGCCGTAGTGCAGCACGTCCATCAGCAGCTCGCGCGCATTGCTGTACGGGATCTTGAGTTCGTAGCGCCCGTCCGGCAGGAACCGCCCCTGCTGCTGCGAATGCCAGCGTTCGTCCGCCACCCAGCGCGCGGCCTTGGCGCTGAACAGGATGGTCGCCCAGTTCTTCGGCGGGCCGGAGAAGATGCCGTAGCTGGAGGCCAGGTGTTCGTCGAGGTCGGCGTCGCCGATGTCGCGCGCCGTGCCGTCGAGCAGCTTGGCCGCGCCGATGCGGTCCACCGCGAAGCTGCGCAGGCCCTCGCGATCCTCGTCCCAGGCATCCAGGTACCAGTTGTCGCGGTAATGGGTGATGCGCTGCGGCGACACCGTGCGGCGCGTCTTCTCGTCCGTGGAGCGCGCGCGGTAATCGAAGGACAGCTTGCGCCGCCCCAGCACCGAGGAGGCGACGACGCGGAACACATGCTCATCCAGGCGGCGCGGGCGGCTGGCGATCACGCGCACGCGCTCCACCGGCCACTTCTTGCCGCCGGCCTGTTCCTCGAGCAGCTTTTCCACGCGCTGCTGCAGCGGCGCCAGCGCCGTGGCCAGCAGGCCGCCACCGCTGCGCGCCAGCAACTGCTGCGCGGCGAGCAGCGCATGCAGCTCTTCCGAGTTCAGCCACAGGCCCGGCAGTTCGAAGCGGTCGTTCTCGGCGGCGTCGTAGCGGAAGCCGGCCTCGCCGTCGCCGATCACCGGCGCCATCAGCCCGTCGCGGAGGAAGGCCAGGTCGCGGTAGGCAGTGGCGCGCGAGCAGCCCAGTTCCTCCTGCAGCCGCGCGACGGTGACCGGATAGCGCGCCGCCTTGAGCAGGCGGTGCAGGGCGTTGATGCGTTCGTAGCGGTCCATGGCCGGGATTATGCAAGACCGCCGCTACAATGCGCCGCATGCGCGAGCCCACGCTCAATCCTTCGCCGTCGCCCGGCGACGCCGTCCACGCGACGACCTGCTACATGTGCGCGTGCCGTTGCGGCATCAAGGTGTGGACGCTCGAAGGCCGCATCCGCTACATCCAGGGCAATCCCGACCACCCCGTGAACCGCGGCGTGCTCTGCGCGAAGGGCTCGGCGGGGATCATGCAGCACTACTCGCCGGCGCGGTTGTCGCGCCCGTTGCTGCGGACGGGCGAGCGCGGCTCGGGCGAATTCAAGGAAATCAGCTGGGACGAGGCGATGGAACTCGCCACGTCGTGGCTCGCGCCCATCCGCGCACGCAACCCCGACGAACTGGCGTTCTTCACGGGGCGCGACCAGTCGCAGGCGCTCACCGGCTGGTGGGCGCAGCAGTTCGGCACGATCAACTACGCGGCGCACGGCGGCTTCTGCTCCGTGAACATGGCCGCGGGCGGGCTGTACACGCTGGGCGGTTCGTTCTGGGAATTCGGCGAACCGGACTGGGACCACACGCAATACCTGATGCTGTGGGGCGTGGCCGAAGACCACGACTCCAATCCGATCAAGCTCGGCCTCGGCAAGCTGAAGGCGCGCGGCGCCAAGGTGGTCGCGGTCAATCCGGTGCGCACGGGGTACGGCGCGATCGCGGATGAATGGATCGGGATCCGGCCCGGCACCGACGGCCTGTTCGCGTTCGCGCTGATCCACGAATTGCTGCGCAGCGACCGCATCGACCTGGAGTACCTGGTGCGCTACGCGAACGCGCACTGGCTGGTGGTGCGCAATCCGGGCGGCGCGGACGATGGCTTGTTCGCGCGCGACGGCGAAGGCCGCGCGCTGTGCTGGGATCGCGAACGCGGCGCGGTGGATGCGAACGCCGTGGACGTGGCGCCCGTCGTCATCGGCGAATACACCTTGCCCGACGGCCGCACCGCCGTCCCCGTCTTCCACCTGGTCGCCGACCGCTACCTCGATCCGCAATACGCGCCCGACGCCGTCGCCGAACGCTGCGGCATCCCCGCCGACACCATCCGCCGCATCGCGCGCGAACTGGCCGCCGCCGCCTTCGATACGAAACTCTCGCTGCCGATCGCCTGGACCGACAGCTGGGGCCGCGAACACGCGTCGATGGAAGGCCGCGCGGTGTCGATGCATGCCATGCGCGGCATCAGCGCGCATTCCAACGGCTTCCACACTTGCCGCGCGCTGCACCTGCTGCAGTTGCTGCTGGGCGCGGTGGACGTGCCGGGCTCGTTCCGCTTCCAGCCGCCGTTCCCGAAGCCGATCCCGCCGGCGAATCGCCCCGGCAAGACGCGTCGGCCCGATGGTGGCCTCGACGCCGCACCGCTCGGTTTCGTGCACACGCCCGAAGACCTCGTCGTCGACGCGCAAGGCGCCCCGCGCCGCATCGACCACGCATATTCCTGGGCGTACCCGCTCGCCGCGCACGGCATGCTGCACACCGTCATCCGCAACGCGTGGGCGGGCGACCCGTACAAGATCGACACGCTGCTGATGTTCATGGCGAACATGAGCTGGAACTCGGCGATGAACACCTCCGAGACCATGCAGTGGCTCACCGACAAGGACGAGAGCGGCGAGTACCGCATCCCGCGCATCATCTACAGCGATGCGTATGCGTCGGAAATGGTCGCCTACGCGGACCTCGTGTTGCCCGACACCACGTATCTCGAACGCTTTGATGCGATCTCGTTGCTCGATCGCCCGATCTCCGACGCCGACGGCGCGAGCGACGCGATCCGCCATCCGATCTTCGATGCGGCGACGCAACCCACCGACGACAACCGCCCGCGCGACGTGCGCGGCTTCCAGTCGGTGCTGCTCGATCTCGGCGCGCGCCTCGGATTACCCGGCTTGGTGCACGCCGATGGTTCGCCGCAATATCGCGACTACGCCGATTACATCGTCCGCCACGAGCGCGCGCCCGGCGTGGGCCTGCTGGCGGGTTGGCGCGGCGAAGATGGTACGCAGGAAGGCAAGGGCGCGCCGAATCCCGACCAGCTCAAGCGCTACATCGAACACGGCGGTTTCTGGCACACGCCGGTCCCGGAGGCGGGGCGCTATTACAAGATGGCGAATCGCGACTACCTGCAGTGGGCGCACAAGCTCGGCTTCGTCGCCAACGACCAGCCGATCGTGATGCAGCTGTATTCGGAGACGTTGCAGAAGTTCCGCCTCGCCGCGCAAGGGCACGGCACCATGCAACCGCCGGATCGCCATCGCACGCGCGTCGCCACGTATTTCGATCCGCTGCCGATCTGGTACGAACCGTTCGAGCACGACGAGACCTCGCGCGAGGCCTTCCCGCTGAGCGCGATCACGCAGCGCCCGATGTACATGTACCACGCGTGGGGATCGCAAAACGCGTGGCTGCGGCAGATCCAGGCGCGCAACGCGCTGTACGTACATCCGGCCACGGGCGCGAAATACGGTCTGGCCGAAGGCGACTGGGCCGAAGTCGATTCGCACCACGGCACGATCACCGTCGAAGTGCGTTTCGCGAAGAACGTGCAGCCCGACACCGTGTGGAGCTGGAACGCGATCGGCAAGCGGCGCGGCGCGTGGCGCCTGGCGAAGGACGCACCGGAAGGCACGAAGGGCTTCCTGCTCAATCACCTGATTTCCGACGTGACGCCGAAGGGCGATTACGCGAACGCCGATCCGGTGACCGGGCAGGCCGCGTGGTTCGACCTGCGCGTGCGCATCCGCAAGAGCGACCAGGCCGGCGAAAGCGCGCCGCAATTCCCGCCGCTGCCGTACCGCGAAGCCGACGAACGCCCGCTGCGCTACGGCGCCGCGCTGCGCAACCTCGAACATCCCGGCAAGAGCAAGCCGAACGCGAGCAAGACATGACGCAGCTGCCGCCCCCGTCGACGAAGAAGCTCGGCCTCGTCATCGATCTCGATACGTGCGTCGGGTGCCAGGCCTGCGCCGTCGGCTGCAAGCAATGGAACAGCGGCGGCATGGCCGGCCCGGTGACGGACGAACAGCCGTACGCCAAGGATCCGTCGGGCGTGTGGTTCAACCGCGTGCACAGCTACGAACTCGAGCAGGTGCCCGCCGCGGACGGCGCGCCCGCGCAACCGGCGATGACGCTGCACTTCCCGCGTTCGTGCCTGCATTGTGAAACGCCCGCGTGCGTCACCGTGTGCCCGACCGGTGCGAGCTACAAGCGCGCGTCCGACGGCATCGTGCTCGTCGACGAAGACAAGTGCATCGGCTGCAAGCTGTGTTCGTGGGCCTGCCCGTACGGCGCGCGCGAGTACAGCGAAGTAGAAGGCGTGATGAAGAAATGCACGCTGTGCGTCGACCGTATCTACAACGAGAACCTGCCCGAATCCGAGCGCGAGCCCGCGTGCGTGCAGGTGTGCCCGACGCGCGCGCGCCACTTCGGCGACCTGGGCGATCCGGAATCGGCGGTGTCCAAGCTCGTCGCCGAGCGCGGCGGCCTGCCGCTGCTGCCCGAACTCGGCTATGCGCCCGTCAATCGTTACCTGCCGCCGCGGCCGCGTCGCGCCGGCGGCGAAGAAACCGTCGTCGTTGCAGAACCCGAAGTCGATGCCACGCCGAAACGCTGGCTCGATCGCCTCCTCCGTCGCTAAGGAATCGCCATGGCCGATGAAACCCCCATCCTCGTCACCACCACGAACACCTTCGAAGGCCGCCGCATCGTGGCCTACAAGGGGCTCGTCGGCGGCGACGCGATCCTCGGCGCCAACATGTTCCGCGACTTCTTCGCCGGCATCCGCGACATCCTGGGCGGCCGCTCGGGGTCGTACGAAAAAGTGCTGCGCAAGGCGAAGACCGAAGCCGTCAACGACATGATGGAGCAGGCGCGCGAAGCGGGCGCCAACGCGGTCGTCGGCGTGGACCTCGACTACGAGACCATCCAGATCCAGGACGGCGGCAGCATGCTGATGGTGAGCGCGTCCGGCACCGCGGTCGTGCTGGAGTAACGCCGCACATGCATCCCGCGCTGTCGGTCATCTTCTTCACCACGCTGTCGGGCGCGGGATACGGGTTGTTGTTCTGGGCGGCGTGGCATGCGCTGACGGGCGTCAGTTCGGCGCGCACGCTCCTGGTGAGCATCGCGGTGTCGATCGTGCTGTCGACGATCGGGCTGCTCAGCTCGACGCTGCACCTCGGCAAGCCGATGCGCGCATGGCGCGCGTTCTCGCAGTGGCGGACCTCGTGGTTGTCGCGCGAAGGCGTCGCCGCAATGTTGACATTCGGAATCGCCCTGTTGCTCGGCGCAGCCGCGTTGCCCGGCATGCTCGATGCCAACGCAACGGGTTCGGCCGTGCAGCTGGGAATCGCAGGCATGGGCGTCGCCGCCCTCTCGATCATCGCCGCGCTCGTGACTGTCTACTGCACCGCCATGATCTACGCGTCCCTCAAGCCGATCCCCGCGTGGGGCCATCGCCTGGTGCCACGCGTGTACGTGCTGTTCGCGCTGTTCACCGGCGGCCTGTTGTTCTGCGCCATCGCCACGCTGCTGGGGCGCGAAGTCCGCAACGTCGCCGCGCTCGTCGCCATCGTTGCCGCACTGCTGCTGTGGGACCAGAAGCGTCGTTACTGGCGCGACATCGATGCGCCGCTGCCTGCAACGCGCGGCGACGCCATCGGCCTCCCGAACCGCACCGCCACCGTCTTCGAACGCCCGCACACCGAGGCGAACTACCTCACGAAGGAAATGGGCTTCGTCGTCGCGCGCAAGCACGCGAAGACGTTGCGACGTCTGGCCATCGTGCTGTTCGCCGTGCTGCCGATCCTGGCGTTGCTGCCGGTGTTCGTCTTCGTGCACCTGGACACCGCGCCCTGGTACACGGCCGCCGCGCTGTCCGCGCTGGCCGGCGCCTTCGTCGAACGTTGGCTGTTCTTCGCCGAAGCGAAGCACATGGTGACGCTCTATTACTGAGCGTCGATGAGTTCGCGGGCGCCCTGCGAGAGCAGGCGCTCGGCGACTTCGATCCCCAGCGCTTCCGGATCCGTGCCTTCGCTGGCCGCGCGCACCAGGCGCCCGTCGAGCGACGAGCCCACCAGCCCCTGCAGGTCCAGCTGCGTGCCTTCGCGTCGCGCGAACGCCGCGACCGGCACGTGGCAGCTGCCATGCAACGCACGATTCATCGCGCGCTCGGCTTCCACGCAGATGCGCGTCTCCGCATCGTCGAGCGCGGCGCACAACGCGTGGATCTCCGGCGCGTCGTCGCGGCATTCGATCGCGATCGCGCCCTGCGCGGGTGCGGGCAACCACGCCGGCGCATCCAGCCGCGCACGAATGCGCGATTCGAAGCCGAGCCGCGCAAGCCCCGCGCACGCCAGCACGATCGCGTCGTACTCGCCCGCATCGAGTTTCGCGAGCCGCGTGTTGACGTTGCCGCGCAGGTCGCGCAACACCAGGTCCGGCCGCCGCGCGCGCAACTGCGCCTGGCGACGCAACGACGACGTGCCCACCATCGCGCCCTGCGGCAACGCGTCGAGGTCGTCGTAGTGGTTGCTCACGAACGCATCGGCGTGGTCCGCGCGCGCCAGGATCGCCGGCAGCATGAAGCCCGGCTCGAGCACCATCGGCACGTCCTTCAGCGAATGCACCGCGCAATCGGCTTCGCCGCGCTGCATCGCGATCTCGAGTTCCTTGAGGAACAGGCCCTTCCCGCCGATGGCGGCCAGCGACCGGTCGAGCACTTCGTCCCCGCGCGTGCTCATGGGCACGAGGATGACGTCGAGCCCCGGATGCGCGGCGCGCAGGCGGTCGGCGACGTGTTCGCTCTGCCAGAGGGCGAGGGGGGACTTGCGGGTGGCGATGCGGAGGGGGTGATTCATGGCGGGATTATCGCCGATGGAAAAGCGGGAACAGGGAATGGGGAACAGGGAGACAGCATTCGATGCGACGGCCCCCGCGCGAGCCGAAGTCCGCCCTCAAGCTATTCGAAGCGCAACGCATCGACCTTCGGCCGGTGGGGCTGAAGCGCGGCAGCAAGCCGGTTTTCCCCGTTCCCCGTTCCCGCCGTTGCCCTACAGGTGCTTCACCGTCTCGCGCAAATGCGCCACGCACCGCCGGCTCACCTCGAGCGGATGGTTGCCGTGCCGCAGCACGGCCTGCACGTGCCCGTCGGGCGCGCGCTTGAGTTCGACGATTTCATGCCGCGCGACCAGGCAGTTGCGATGGATGCGCACGAAGCGGTCGCCGAATTCCTCTTCCAGCGACTTCAGCGATTCCTCGATCAGGTCTTCGCCGCGCGCGTGGTGCACGACCACGTATTTCTCTTCGGCCTGCAGGTAATGCACGTCCTCGACCGGGATCAGGCGCAGGCTGCCGCGCAGGCGCGCGCACAGGTGCGTGCGCAACTGGTCGCTGGCGGGCGCGCCGTCGCCGTTGGTGCGGCCGGCGGCGAAGGTGCGCGCGCGTTCGATCGCGGCGGCCAGGCGTTCGGCCCGCACGGGCTTGACGAGGTAATCGATGGCGGCCGCTTCGAACGCCGACAACGCATGCGCGTCGTACGCGGTGCAGAACACCACCGCAGGCCGTGGTTCGAATGCAGCGAGATGTCGCGCCGCTTCGAGGCCATCGATGCCGGGCATCGCGATGTCGAGCAGCACGAGGTCGGGATGATGCTGTGCGCAGGCATGCAGCGCTTCGCGCCCGTCGCCTGCTTCGGCGACCAGCTCGACGCCGGGTTGCGCGGCGAGCAGATCGCGCAGGCGTTCGCGCGCGAGGGGTTCGTCGTCGGCGATCAGCACTCTCACGATCGACCTCCTGCAGGGAGCGGGACTCGAAGCTCAGCCAGATAGTAGCCCTCGTGCCAACGCCCGTGCACGCGCGCCTTGGGTCCGAAGGTATACGCAAGGCGATGGGCGATGTTGGTTTGCGCGTGCCCGCTGCCCGCGCGGGGCTCCAGCGGCCCCCCGCCGGACATGTCGCGCTCCCGGGGCGCGGGGGCCGGATTGTGGATGCTGACCTGCAGGTGTTCGTGGTCGCAGGTCACCTCGATGTCGATGGTGCCGCCCGCGGGGAGCCTTGAAATCCCGTGCAAAACCGCGTTTTCGACGAGGGGCTGCAACACCAGGCGGGGCAACGGCAGCTGCCAGGGCAGGGGTTCGGCCTTGCGCCAGCGGACCTGCAGGCGGTCGCCCAGGCGCAGTTGTTCGATCGACAGGTAGCGCTCGGCCAGTTCCACTTCCTCGGCCAGGCTCGATTCGCCCTTGCCGGCGCCCAGGGCCGCGCGGAACAGGTCCGACAGGTCCAGCACCGCGCGCTCGGCCACGTCCGGGTCCCGGCGTACCAGGCCGACGATGGTGTTCATGCTGTTGAAAAGGAAATGCGGCTTGATGCGGGCCTGCAGCGCGTCGGCCTCGGCGCGCGCGCTGGCGCGCACCTGCGCCTGCCAGCCGTCCACCGCGTACAGGTAACGCAGCACCACGCCCACGATCAGCGAGGTGATGGCCGCGCTGCCCAGCACGAAGCGATGCAGCGTGACCGAGGTGGGCACCAGGTCCGACCCGAGGCCGTGGTCGACCGCGTGCACGAGCGCGGCACCGGAGGCAGCGATCAGCGCCGCCAGCACCACCGCGCCGGGCCCGCCGACCCAACGGCGCAAGGTCGAGAGCTTGCGACGGGACACGCACAGCACCACCGACACCGTGAGCGCGAGCCACAACGCGAACCCGCTCGCCGAGGCGAAGCGGGCCAGGGTCCATTCGGCTTCGGCCGAGGGCGAGAGCGCGATGACGGCGACCACGAGTTCGGCCACCGCGAGCACGGTGGCCAGCCGCCCGAGGCGGCACAGGTCCGGCAACCAGGGTTCGCCGGGGGCGGCCTCCATCGTCAGCCCGCGAGCCTGCGCTCGAGCCAGTCCCCGAGATCGCGGATTTCCTCCGGGCACACCGCATGCGGCATCGCATACGTGCGCCACGTGACATCGAAGCCCTGGCCCGTCAGCAGCGATGCGGTGGCATGCCCCGCCTGCACCGGGATCACCGGGTCCGCATCGCCGTGCGCGAGGAACACCGGTTGGCGCTTGGCCGCATCGGTGACCGATTCGCGCGCCATCTGCTCGGACATCGGCAGGTACGTGGACAGCGCGATGAGGCCGGCGAGGGGATGCGTGCGCTTGAGGCCCGCGGCCAGCGTGATCGCGCCGCCTTGCGAGAACCCGGCGAGGAACGTGCGTTCCGGCGGGATGCCGCGTGCATGTTCGCGATCGAGCAGCGCGCCCACCTGCGCGGACGAGACCATCACGCCATCGGCGTCGGCGCGGTTGGCCAGGTCGAAATCGCGGATGTCGTACCAGGCGCGCATGCGCATGCCGGCATTGATCGTCACCGCGCGCACCGGCGCATGCGGGAACACGAAGCGGATCGACGGCCAGCCATGGCGCACCAGTTCGGGCACCAGCGGGACGAAATCATGTCCGTCCGCGCCCAGCCCGTGCAGCCAGAGCACGCTCCAGCGCGGATCCGGCCCGGTCTCTTCCTCGATGGTTTCCAGCAGGTCGATCGCTTCCATCCGCATGCTCCTCCGAACGGCCGGAGTCTATGCCAACCGGGACCGGACGGGCCGGGAAAGCGGCAGTGTCCGTTCGCCGGCGCGCGGCACGTTGGCCCGGGGATCGACGCTGCATTCGCACGGGGAGACGGTTCGATGCTCGCGGGCCTGTTCGCCGAACTCCGCCGACGCCGCGTCTTCCGCGTTGCCCTCGTCTACGCGGTCGCGGGCTGGCTGGTGATCCAGGTGGCGGCCACGGTGCTGCCGAGCCTGCACCTGCCGTCCTGGACCGTCACCCTCGTCATCGTGCTGGTGGTGCTGGGGTTCCCGATCGCCTTCGCGATGGCGTGGATGTTCGATGCCGGCCCGCGCGGGCTGGAGCGCACGCTGCCGTTGCAGGAAGTCCCGGTCGCCGTGCCCGCGCCGGTCGCGCCGATGGCGCCGATCGCATCGCCTTCGCCCGAACCCGAAACGCCCGTCGCCGCAACGCCCGATCCGCCGCCGCAACGCGCCATCCTGCGCGACGACCGCCGCACCATCGCCGTGCTGCCCTTCGTCAACATGAGCGGCGATGCGGAGAACGAATACTTCAGCGACGGCATCGCCGAGGAAATCCTCAACCTGCTCACGCAACTGCCGCAGCTCAAAGTGGCTTCGCGCACCTCGTCGTTCGCCTACAAGGGCAAGGACGCCGCGATCCCGGTGGTCGCGCGCGAACTCGGCGTCACCACGTTGCTGGAAGGCAGCGTGCGCCGCGCCGGCGACCGCGTGCGCATCACCGCGCAGCTGATCGACACCGACAGCGATTCGCACCTGTGGTCGGAAACCTACGATCGCGAACTGAAAGACGTATTCGCGATCCAGGACGACATCGCGCACAGCATCGTCAAGGCGCTGCAGGTGACGCTGACGCCGCAGGAGCGGCGCGCGATCCAGTCGGTCGCCACCTCCGACCCCGAAGCCTACGACTACTACCTGCGCGGCCGCAGCTACATGTATTCGATGGCGCGGCGCGATTACGAACACGCGATCCGGATGTTCGAGCAGGCGATCGCGGTGGACTCGAAATACGCGCTGGCCTATGCCGGCATGGCCGACGCCTACGCCAACCTGTATCGCTACGCCGAAGCCACCACCGAGAACGTGGAGCGCGCCAACCGCGCCAGCGAACAGGCCGTCGTGCTGGATCGCGAATCCGCAGAAGCCCACGCCTCGCGCGGCCTGGCGTTGCTGATCAGCGAGCGCTACGACGAGGCCGAGGTCGAATTCGAAACCGCGACCACCAAAAACCCGAACCTCTTCGACGCGTGGCACTACCACGGCCTAGCCAGCTCCTCGCGCGGCGACTTCGAAAAAGCCGCACGCCTGTACGCGCGCGCCGCGGAAGTGAACCCGGACGACTTCCAGGTGCCAATGTTCCTGGCCATGTCGCTGGCGTCGCTGGGCCGCAAGCAGGACGAGATGCGCGTGCGCCTGGGTGCGCTCGGCACGCTGGAACGGCACATCAAGCTCAATCCGCACGACACGCGCGCGTTGTATTTCGCGGCGCAGAACCTCTACCGCGTCGGCGAGAACGAAAAGGCCCGCGCGATGGCCGAGCAGGCGCTCAAGCAGGCGCAGGATGAGCCCGTCGTGCTCTACAACGTGGCGTGCTTCTATGTCGGACAGGGCGACCTGGAGCGTGCGATCGACCTGCTCGAACGCGCCGTCAGCCTCGGCTGGGGCGACCGCGCCTGGATGGAACACGACAGCGACCTCGACCCCCTGCACGACCATCCCCGCTTCAACGCCCTGCTCGCGCGAATTCACTAGGCCGGGCCTATCCTCGGCCTCATGCGTCCTTCCCGGCGACTCCAGCGGATCGTCCTCGTCGCCTTCGTGGTGACCTTCGCCTGCACGCGGCTGCTCGTGCTGCTGATCATGGCGCGCAAGCTGCCGGACCTGTACGTGCACGTCGGCGGCACGCACGTGCACCACCTCAACTTCGGGATCGTGGTGCTCGCGGTTGTCGGCGCTGCGTTGTTGTTCGCGCAACCGCGCGGGCGATGGCGCGACGTGGTAGCGGCGGGTTACGGGATCGGGTTGGCGCTGACGTTCGATGAATTCGGCATGTGGCTGCACCTGGGCGGGAGCTACTGGCAGCGCGCCAGTTTTGATGCGATCACGATCGTGGGCGGGTTGTTGCTGCTCGCGGCCTGGGTGCCGCCGCCCGTGGAATGGACGCGGCGCGGCATCACCGCGGCGGGCCTGATGCTGGCGCTGCTGGCTGTGTTCTTCTGGCGCCTGTCGCTATCGTTGTCCCCGATCGAACAACGCGCGCTGCCGGCGCTGGAGCGGATCGAGCAACAAGGTCCGCACTGACGCCCGCGCACCCAACGACGAGGTTTGCATGCACGCCACCATCTTCACCGAACTGCGGTTCTGGCTGCTCATCGTCTTCTCGGCCGTGGTGCCGACCTGGATCTACGTCGCGCTGCTGCGCAAGCGCGCGATCTCGCGCGCCACGGTGCTGCTGTTCGGCTTCGTGCTCGTGCTGATCTCGGGGCTCGACGTGTACCTGTTGCAGAGCCTGGCCAACGCCGCCGGCAGCAGTCCGTCGCTGCAGGACGACAAGATCTTCCGGTCCGAAGTGTCGCTGGCGCTCTACCTGTTCCCGGTGATGTTCGGTGGCATCGGCATCAACATCATGTCGCACATCCTGGTGAGCCATTTGCTGGATGCGGAGGCGCGGTTCAAGCGCGGGTCGCCGGAGGAGTGAGGCGCCGGCTGCCTGGGTCCTGACCGGAGGCGGTCAGGGCGCGCCCGCGTCCTTGCAAGCCGGGTCCGACGCCGCCGAGGGCTTGTTCTCCACGAGCAATGCATGCGACGGCGTCTTGCCGGTGTTTTCGCCGGTGTGCGTCTGCGCCGGCGACCAGAGCACGTCGCCCTGCTTGAAGCTGCGATGGATCACCTTGCCGTCCGGCAAGTGGATGTCGCGTTCGAAGGGCGCAAGCGCATAGAGCACGAACGAGGGATGGTGGTGCGGGTGCGTCATCTGCCCGGGCGTGTCCTGGTAATCCAGCACGCGCACGCACGCATTCTCGAGGAGCACCTTGTACTTGTCGCCGTCGGTGACGACGGCATCCTGCGCGTGCGCGGGAAGGGCGACGAGTGCGGTGACCAACGCAACAATCCACTTGAATTGCATGTCAGGCTCCTAGGGCGCGTCGCGCACGATCTTGCCCTGCTTCATGACGAACCGCGGATGCTCGGTCGCCCGCACGTTGTCGAGCACGTTGCCCGGCACCGCCACGATGTCGGCGAACTTGCCGGCTTCCAGCGTGCCGGTCTCCGCGTCGATGCCCAGCAGCGTCGCCGCGCCCACGCTGCTGGTCATCAGCGCCTTCGCCGGGTCCATGCCCAGGTCGACGTAGTCGCCGAACTCGCGCGCGTTCTCGCCATGCGGATACACGCCGGCATCGGTGCCGTAGGCCATCCGCACGCCGATGCGCATCGCGTCGTGCATCATCCGGCCGTGCGAACCGGCCGCGGCGCGCGCCTTGTCGCCGACCTTCGGCGGATACGTGCCCGCCTGCTTCAGCACGAAGTTCACCGCCATGCGCGTCGGCACCAGGTACGTGCCCTTGCGCTGCATCAGCTGCAGTGTCTCCGGTGTGAGGAAGCTGCCGTGTTCGATGGAATCGACGCCGGCTTCCACCGCCAGCCGCGCCGCGAGATCGCCGTGCGCATGCGCAGCCACCTTGCGGCGCCAGGCGTGCGCTTCGTCGACGATGGCCGACAGTTCCGCGGGCGTGAGCTGCGGCACGTCGACCGGATCGGATTCGGACAGCACGCCGCCGGAGGCGCAGATCTTGATGACGTCCGCGCCGTACTTGAGTTGCTCGCGCACCGCGCGGCGACAGGAATCGGCGCCGTTGCACACGCCGTCCGCTTCGCCGAACGTGCGCACGGTGCCGGGCGGGAAGGCAGGTGCATCGCAATGGCCGCCGGTCGAGCCGATCGCGTGCACGGCGACGAGCATGCGCGGCCCGTCTTCGAGGCCGGCGTTGATGGCGTTGCGCAACGCGACGTCGATCAGGTCCGCGGCGCCGACTTCGCGCACGGTGGTCACGCCGGCCTGCAAGGTCGCGCGTGCATTGCGCGCGGCGTAGTACGACTGTTCCACCGGCAGCCGCATCATCGAATTGTAGAAACCGTTGGTCCAGCTGGCGTCGTAGTCGCCGGCGATGTGCGTGTGCGCATCGATGATGCCGGGCATGAGCGTGGCGTCGCCGAGGTCGATCACGCGTGCGCCGGCGGGTGCGGGCGCATCGCTGCCGATGGATTCGATCTTCGTGCCGCGCACCACGATGCGGCCGGGCGAGACAAGCTTGCCGCTGCGTCCGTCGAAGAGGTGCGCGGCCTGCAACACGATGGGCGGCGCGGCCGGCGGTGCAGGAGGATCGGATTGCGCGTGGGTGGCGAGCGCGCCCCCCAGGCAAGCCGCGAAACACACCAGGCCTCCGGCAAGACGACGCATGCGGTTCCCCTCGTGGCGCCGGCGGGCGCGGATTGGCGAATCCTACGCCGCCGGCGGTGCGATGGGCTCAGTCCGCGCGCACGGGCGCGAACTGCAGGTCCTGGTAGTCGAAGCTGAAGTCCGCGATCGGCGAGATGGCCTTCATCGTCACGCGGTCGATCTTGCCGTCGGCACCGAGGCCGAAGGTGACATAGGCCGGTTCGATGTTCGGGTCGTCCCAGATCGCGCGGAAGGTGTCGTGGTGCGCGTGTTCGAGGCGCCCGACCATGCCCGGCGTGCGCGTGAAGTCGATGCGCAGGCCGCCCTTCTCGTTGCGGATGTCGATCGGGCCGTACCAGGCGTCCTTGTAGCGGCCCGCGTAGTCGGCGATCGGCAACGAGGCCTTGCCCGGCGCGGCGCCTTGTTCCTTCGCGCTGGCATCGAGCGCGGCGACGCCACCCTGCATGCGCGTGTTGGCGAATTCGTCGAACGCCGCCATCCAGTCGGTATCCGGTGCGTCGAGGTAATGATCGACCAGCTCCATCGCGATCGCGCGCATCACCTGGAAGTCTTCGGCGTTGATCTGCACGGTGATGCCGATGTTGCGCTCCGGGATCAGCACGACGTAGGTCTGCACGCCGAACACCGCGCCGCCGTGGTCGATGAGCTTCGCGCCGCGATAGTCGCGCACGCTCCAGCCCAGCGCGTAGGACGAGAACTTCGGCGAGAACGGCGCGAGCTTGCCGGGGTACGCCGGCGTGGGCGTGAGGACCGCGGGCGTCCACATCTGCTGCGACTGCGCTTCGCTGAAGACCTTCACCTGCTTGCCGTTGGCGTCGGTCCACGTGCCGTGGCCGAGCTGCACCAGCATCCAGTGCGCCATGTCGTTGGCGCTCGACGACAGGCCACCGGCCGGCGCGGCGTTGTCGCCGAGCGTCTTGCGTTCGTCGAGCACGCGCTGCTCGCCGAGGCCGCGCACGCGGCCGCCCAGGCGCGCATGCGGCCACGCGCGGTTGGGATTGGCGAAGCGCGCGGACTGCTCGGTCACCGAACTCGTCATGCCCGCGGGCTTCAGCACGCGCTCGCGCACGAACACTTCCCACGTCTGCCCGCTCACTTCCTCGATCAGCTGGCCGGCAACGGCGTACAGCAGGTTGTCGTACGCATAGCCGCTGCGGAAACTCGTCGCGGGCTTGATGTAGCGCAACGCACGCACCGTGTCGGCGCGGCTGCGCGAGGAGCTCGGCACGAACATCAGGTCACCCGCGCCCAGGCCCAGGCCGCTGCGATGCGTGAGCAGGTCGCGCACCGTCATTTCGTTGGTGACCCACGGGTCGTACATGCGGAACCACGGCATGTGGTCGATGATCTTGTCGTCCCACTTCAGCTTGCCGTCGTCGACCAGCACCGCGATCGCCGCGGTGGTGATCGCCTTGCCGGTCGAGCCGGTGGGGAAGATCGTGTCGGCGTCCACGCGCTCGGGCGAGCCGAGCTTGCGCACGCCGTAGCCCTTGGCGAGGACGACCTTGCCGTCCTCGACGATCGCGATCGCCATGCCGGGCACGCCGTGCGACTGCATCGCGGTCTGCACTTGTGCATCGAGGTCGGCCGGCTGCGCGGCAAAACTCGCGTTGGCGACCACCAGCATGGCGGCCATCGCGAGCGCGGTCGGGACGAGACGTCGAAGCATCACGGCGTTTCCTTTCATTGGAGTGTTGGGATCAGGATTGCGGCGCGGGTACGACGCGCGGCGCGCGCTGGCGCAGGCGCCAGAGGCCGACGGTCAGCAACGGCACCACGTAAACGACGAGGAACAGCCACGCGAGCGCGCGATACCCGCGCGCGATGAGGTCGACCAGGCCGAAGCGTGCCGCGATGAAGATGGAGCCCACGAGCAGCGCGCCCGAGATGGCGAGCCGCGCGCGCTTCGGCAAATCGCTTGCGCGCCGCGCCTGCCACGCCACCGCGATGCGCTCGTTCATCGCATGCACGCAGGCGGTGCCGCTTTCCAGCAGCGCGCTGAAGATCATGGCCTGGAAGCACAGGTGGAACAGCGGCATGCCAAGCTGCCGCAGCATGAAATCCGACGGCAGCGCTTCTGCGCCGATCGCCGGGTACCACGCGATCATGCAGGTGAAGAACAGCAGGCCCGGCAGCATCGCGAGCGGGCCGGCGAGCACGCCCGCGACCACGGCATCGCGCCGCGTCAGGAAATGGCGCGCCAGCGGCAGGATCATCACCGCGCCGACGATGTTGTAGCCCGCGTACGTCAGGCCGCCCGACAGCCACCCGTCCGTGGGCACCGGCGTGGCGAATTGCTGCGACGCCTGGTGTCCGAACTTGAGGATCGTGAACAGGAAGAACAACACGTACACGCCGTACAGGAAGAACGACACCCACTTGAACAGGCGCTCGACCGACTCGTTGCCGTACGCGGTGAACGCGCCGATGCCCGCCACCAGCAGCAAGGTGCCCACCAGCGTGTGCCACCCGAACATCGCTTGCCCGATCGCGCCGGCCGCCGCGCCGAAGACGGCGAGGATCAGCACGATGAAGATGAGATAGGCCAGTTCGAACACGAACGCGAACGGCCCGAGCAGCGACGCGAAGAAGCTGCGGTAGTCATGACTGCGCGTCGCATGCGCGAACGCGAAGGTGAGCGCGCACAACGTACTCCACGCCAGCATCGCGACGACGATGCCCGCCATGCCGCCCTGCGGCCCGCTCGGGATGAAGTACTCCGCGAGTTCGCGGCCCGTCGCATAACCGCCACCGATCACCGCGGCCTTGAACGCCAGCCCCGGCAGGATCCAGCGCTGGAAGCGGGAGCTCATGCGAGGCAGGCTTTGACGAGGCGTTCGAACGCCTTGCCGCCGCGCATCGGATCGCCGACCGGCATGCCGAGGCGTTCGCTTTCGCGATCGAACAGGCGCAACGCCGCACCGGTGTCCATCTTCGCGGTGTTGAGGCTGACGCCGGCACAGCGGATGTGCGGCGACGTGCGCGATCCCAAGCGGATCGTGAGATCGATGACGTCGAGCACGTCGGGCACCGCGAAGTCCGGATGCCCTAGCACGCGATCGCGTCCCGGTTCGTGGCACACGACGAACACGTCGGGCTGGCTGCCATGCAGCAACGCGAGCGACACGCCTGCGTACGCCGGATGCAGCAACGAGCCCTGGCCTTCGATCACGTCCCAGTGCGTCGGGTCTGCATCCGGCGTCAGCAGTTCCGCCGCCCCCGCGGCGAAATCGGCCACCACCGCATCCATCGGAATGCCACCGCCGGCGATGAGGATGCCGGTCTGTCCCGTGGCACGGAACGTCGCGGCTTCGCCATGCGCCTGGAAGGCGCGCGCGAGTGCGAGCGCCGTGTACTTCTTGCCGAGCGCGCAGTCGGTGCCGACCGTCAGCAAGCGCCGACCCGTGCGTCGCCGGCCCGAGGCCACCGGGATCTTCGCGGGTGGTTCGCGCACATCGATCAGGCGCCGCCCGTATTGCATCGCGGCATCGCGCAGCACCGGGATGTCGCGCAGGCGGGCGTGCATGCCGCCGACGAGATCGAGCCCGGCCTGCATCGCTTCGAGCAGGGCGCCGATCCAGGTTTGCGGGATGAACCCGCCCGCATTCGCCACGCCGATCACCATGGCCCGTGCGCCGGCGTTGCGCGCCTGCACGGGGGTCAGGAACGGCAGGCCCGTGCTGACCGTGGCGCCCGGCAGCGAGAACTCGCCGAGGCAACGTTGCGGGGACCAGTCGCGAAGACCGAAAGCGGTCTTCGCATAGCCGGGTTCCGTGGTTTCGCCGAGGAACAACAGGTAAGGCTGGGGCAACAGGACGTTCATGCGGCGATCTTCTTCGAGGCTCAGAAGCGGTAGTCGACCTCGAGCCCGTAGGTGCGCGGCATGATCGGCGTGGCCGCGGTGTGGTGCGTGACGCCGGTGACCTGGTTGGTGATGTCGCTCATCGTCGAATACGCGCGTTCGTCCGTTGCGTTCTTCATGTAGCCGCGGATCGACCAGTGCTGGTTGGAGAAGGACAGGTAGAGGTCCAGCGCCGAGTAGCTGTCGATGTCGAGGCCGGGCGTGATTTCGGTGTCGAGCACCGTGCTGCCCACCGCGACGACCTGGCGCTGCGTGGTGGCCGTGACGCGATCGTCGACGTAGCGGAAACCGCCGCCGACGTTCATGCCCCAGTCGCCGGAGAGCGGAAGGTAGTAATCCGCCGTCGCCGACCACGTGAGGTCCGGCACGTAGGGCATGCGATCGCCCTTCAGGCCCGTGTTGATCAGCACGTTGGCGCCGCCGCCGGCGGGCACGGTGATGAGCGGGAAGTCTTCGTCGATCTTCGAATCGTTGTACGCCGCGTTGACGCCGAGCGTGAGGCCGTCGATCGGGCGGAACATCGCCGCCACTTCCAGGCCCTGGCTCGTCGCTTCGCCGCCGTTGACCAGGCCGCTGACGCCGTTGACGAGCGAGGCGACCTGGATGTCCTGCCAATGGATCTGGTAGGCCACGACATCCAGCAGCACGCGGTTGTCGTCGAACGCGGACTTCATGCCGAGCTCGTAGCTGGTAAGCGTGGAGGAATCGACCTGGCGCGGCAGGCCGTTGGCGACGATGTTCGGGCCGCCGGGCTGGTAGCCCGTCGAAACCTTGCCGTACACCATCACGTCCTTGTTGACCTGGAACTGCGGCGTGAGGCTCCAGGTGAACACGTCTTCGCTGGAGGTGTTGAACTCGGTGCCGATCGGCGCGAGCAGGCCGGCCACGACGTCCTGCGTGAACTCCTGGTCGTTCGACGCCCAGCGCACGCCCGCGCCCAGCTTGAACTGGTCGGTGAACTTGTACGCGCCGTTGGCGAACACCGCCTTCTCTTCGTACGTGCTCGGCAGGTACAGGTCGCCCAGCGAACCCACGGCCGCGGCGAACGGCGGCGGCAGCGGCTGGCCGTTGCGCTGGTTGAGCGGCACGAACTGGTGGTTGTCGCCGCGCTCGTCGTCGTAGAAGCCGCCGACCAGCCATTCTAACGCGCCATCGCCCTTCGACATCAGGCGGAATTCCTGCGTGAACTGCTTCAGCTGCAGGTCGTTGGTGAGGTACGCGCTGCCGGGCGGCAGGCCGAACAGCGTGGTGAAGTCGCCGTAGGTCAGCGTCTGGTCGGTGGTGATCGAGGTCTTGACGTCGGAGTAGCTGGTGGCCGACAGGAAGTCCGCGAAGCCGGCGTCGTAGTCGACGGTGAGCGCGTAGTTCTCGATGTTCTTCTTGAACTTTTCATCGACGAACACGAAGTTGGAAAGGCCCGAGATCGGCTCGTGCGACACCGGATCCAGCGCGATGATCGCGTTGTTCGGGCTGTCGATCTGCTGCTTCATCACGCTGAACTGCACGCTGGCCTTGTCGTTCTTCCAGAGGAACGAGGCGCGGCCGCTGCCCTGCGAGGAATCGTTGATGTCCTTGCGGCCGTCGACGAAGTTGTCGACGTAGCCGTTGGGCTCGTTGCTGGCGAAGCTGGCGCGCAGCGCGACGCTGTCCTGCGCGAGCACCAGGTTGCCGCCGATGCGCCAGTTGATCGACGCGCCGTCCGCGCCCTGCGTGTCGGCGATGCCCATGCCGACGCGGAATTCGTTCTGCGTGGTGTCGGGCTTCTTCATCACGTACTTGATCAGGCCGCCCATCGCGCCGGCGCCGTACAGCGTGCCCTGCGGACCGCGCAGCACTTCGATGCTGTCCACGTCGTAGGGCAGCAGGTCGAGCGCGAACAGCGTGGCCTGCTGGTAGAGGTTGTTGGAACCGATCGGCGTTTCGTCGACGTAGGTGCCGACGGTGGACCCCGACGACAGCGGCGCGATGCCGCGCATCGACACCTGCGTCTGGCCCGGCGAACCCGAATCCTGGACCTGCAGGCCCGGCACGTAGTTGGCGTAGTCCGACATCTGCGTGGCGTTGATGTTTTCCAGCTGCTGGTCGGTCAGCTTGGTCACGGCGACGGCGACTTCGCGGATGTTTTCCTCGCGCTTGTTCGCGGTGACGGTGACGACGTCCAGTTCCTGCGGCGTGGCCGTCGGCTGCTGCGCGGTGGCGGGCGCGGCCTGCTGCGCCAGGGCCGGCCCGGCGATGCCGAAGGCCAGCGTGAGTGCGATCGCGGACGTGAGCGTGTGGCGGCGCATCGGCGCGCGGTGGTGGTGCATGTGCATTCCCTATCTCCCCAGAAGGTGTGCTGTGACCTTTTCAGGATGTAAGCATCCTGATCGGAAAATTGTCAATCCATCAAGGATCGTTATTGCGACCGCTCGTCGGGGCTGCGGCCATTCATCACTTCGGCACGCACGACGGCGGGATGGAGCAGGCGCAACAGGACGCCCGCGAGTGCGGCGACGCCGGCCATGACGCCGAAGAACGCGCTGTGCGTCATCGCGCTCCACAACGTGCCCAGGCCGCCGGCCAGCAGGTTTCCGCCGAAGGACGCGAAGTACCAGGCGGCGATCGACGTCGCGGCATAACCCGCGGGTGCGAGGCGCGCGAACAGGCTCAGCCCGATCGGCAGGATGAAGAGCTCGCCCGCGGTGAACAGGACGAAGAACGCGGCCAGCCACACCCAGTGCGCGTGGCCTTGCGCGCTCGCATCGACGAGCGCGAGCAGCAGGAACGCGATCGATACGCCGAACGCGCCCATCGCCATCTTCTTCGCGGGCGCGGGTTCGTGGCCGGCGCGCGCCTGCTTCGTCCACAACGCAACGAGCAACGGCGTGAGGAAAATGACGAGCAGCGGATTGAGCGACTGGAACCACGTCATCGGGATGAGGAAATTCCCGGCGTGGCGATCCAGCCCCACGTCCGCCCACAACGCGATCGTGTTGCCCGATTGTTCGTAGGCGCCGCGGAAGACCATCACGCAGATCGCCACGGCCGACAGCGTGAGGATGCGTTGCTTCATCGCGGCGAAGGGCATGCGTTCGGCGGGCGCAAGGTCCTGCGCCTTCGGGCGTTCCGGCGGCAACCACTTGCCGCCGAGCGTGTAGATCGCCAGGCCCGCCAGCATGCCGACGCCCGCCGCGCCGAAGCCGTAATGCCATCCGTACAGTTCGCCCAGCGTGCCGCACACCAGCGGCGCGAGCAGTCCGCCGACATTGATGCCGACGTAGTAGAAGTTGTAGGCCGAACCGCGGCGCGGATCGTCCTTCGCATACAAATCGTCGATCTGGCTCGGCAGGCTCGGCAGGAACAGGCCGTTGCCCAACGCGATCGCCGCGAGCGCGAAATACAGCAGCGATTCGGACGCCATCAGGAAATGGCCGAGCGACATGATCGCCGCGCCGATGATCACCGACCGCTTGCGCCCCAGCCAGCGGTCGGACACCAGGCCGCCGAGGATCGGCGTGAAGTAGAACGTCGCGATGTACGCGCCGTACACCATCGAAGCATGCTGCTGCGAGAACAGCAGCTGCTTCGTCATGTAGTACACCAGCAGCGTCCGCATGCCGTAGTAGGAGAAGATCTCCCACATCTGCGTGAGGAACAGGATCGCCAGGCCCGGCGGCTGTTTCAGCCAGCTGGCCCCGGCGACCCGCTGCGTCGTTGCATTCACAGCAGCACGTCCGGCGAACCCCACACCGACGCGGGGCAATCGACGTAGCCGTCGAAATACACCACGCCCGGCGAACGGTCGCGTTGCAGGAACAACGGGCCGTCCAGGTCGACGATGTCGCAGAACTGGCCGAGCAGGAACGCCGGCGCCATCGCCAGGCTCGTGCCCACCATGTTGCCGACCATCACCTTCAGGCCCATCTCCCGTGCGCGCTGCGCCATCAACAGGCCTTCGGTTAGGCCGCCGCACTTGTCGAGCTTGATGTTGACGACATCGAACCACTGCGCGCGTTCTTCCAGCTCGGCGAGCGACAGGATGCTTTCGTCCGCGGCGATGGGCACGACGCGATCGATGCCGTCGAGCTCGCGTTCGCGGCCGCGGCGGCAGGGTTGTTCGAGCAGTGACACCTTCGCCTCGACCAGCGCGGGCAACAGGCGTTGCAGCGTGTCGGGCACGTAGCCCTGGTTGGCGTCGACGCCGATCCAGGTGTCGGGACGCACGGCGCGCACGGCCTGCAGGCGCGCGATGTCGAGGTCGACGTCGCCGGTGAGTTTCAGCTTGATGGCGCGTGCGTGCGTGTAGCCGAGCGACTTCTGCGCCATCACCTCGGGCGCATCGGCGCCGACGGTGAAAGTGGTGGTCAGCGGCTTCGGCTTGCCCATGCCGGCGAGTTGCCACGCGGGCATGCCGGCCACGCGTGCTTCGAGTTCCCACAAGGCGCAGTCGAGCGCATTGCGCGCGCCGCCGGGTGGGAGGAGTTCGAGGAGGTCTTCGCGCGTGAGGCCGTCCTCGATGCGATCGCGCATCGATTCGAGCGTGCGGAGCATGTCGCTGGGTTCGTCGCGCGTGTAGTACACGCCGGACGCTTCGCCGCGGCCGATCGCGTGGCCCTGTTGCAGGCTGACGAGCGTGACGGGCGAGGCTTCGAACACATGGCCGGAGATGCGGAAGGGTTCTGACAGGCGCAGCAGTTCATTCCGCAGCACCAGCTTGACGCGGTCGGTCTGGATCACGATGGAGTCCCGGAAAAAATGCGCGGCGGCGTGAACCGCCGCGCGGGGGTACGTCAATAGTCGGCGGAGAAGCCGAAGACGTGGCAAGCGAATCCGATGAACAGCAGCGAGAGGAAGGCGGCTGCGACCACGACGGCCCACAGCTTCGCCCACTTCCTGCGCGTGCTGGTCAGCACCTTCCAGGCATTCCACACCGCGATGACGGCGCCGATCGGCAACAGGATCGTGGTGAGCGAGCGCAGCGCGACGATCATGCCGTCCTGCGCGGGCGTCATCAGGTCGAAGTTCGACAGCATGGCGACGACCAGGCCGAACATCGCGCCGAACGAGGCGAGCACCGCGAGCGAGGCGATGCGGATCCAGCGATGCGCGCGCGCATCCTGGCCCGCCAGCGCGTAACGCACGCCATAGTGGCGACGCACCATCGCCGACACCGGCCAGGCGAGCACGGTGAGCAGCAGCACGACGAGGCTGCCGACGAGCATCGTCAGGAACACCGGCGGCGTCTGCCAGAACGCAGCGCGCTGGAACACCATGATCGAGGCATACGGTTCGGCGCTGAAGCGTGTCACCTTGCCGTCGACGACGTCGGCCGCGAGGCGATCGCCGCCGTTGGTGTCCTGCCACAGGAACGGGCTGATCTCGCGCCACTTCTTCGGGGCGCCGCTGTAGCTGGCGAACATCGGGACGCTGATGGTGCCGTCTTCGTTGGCGGTGACCTTCGTCTGGCCAAGCATGTAGACGAGATTCATGAAGTTGGAGTCGGCGCGGCGGCTGCTGTTGTACGAGCCGGCCATCATCTGTGCGTGCTGCTTGGCGGTCTTTTCATCGACGCCAGCGGCTTCCGGGGCCGGGGTCTTCGGCGGCAGGTAGCGGTTGACGAAGGCGGTGACCAGGCCGTCGCGGATCAGGCGGGCGTGGCCTTCCTTGCCGGAGCTGTTGGTCGAGACGTAGATGCCGATGTTGTCGTCGAGGAACAGCTGCAGGTCGCTGTGGAACCACTGCGTGTCGCCGCCGTGCGCGATCGCGCGGTGGCCGTTGGCGGTGGTTTCGTAGAAGCCGAGCATCATCTTGTTGAGCGGGCCGACCGACTGCTGGCCGGTTTCGTGCATCTCGCGCGCGGTGTCTTCGCGGAGGATGCGCTGGTCGCCGAACGCGCCGTTCTGCAGGTGCGCGATCATGAAGTTGCCCATGTCCGCGCCGCTGGACGTCAGGCTGCCGGCGGGGGCGAGGTTGATGTACTCGTAGGGCTTGGCCTTGCCGTCGGAGGCGGTGTCGTAGCCCTTCGACGTCATGTCGTGGAAGTTCTTCTGCACCGGCTGGCTGAAGGACGAATGCTGCATGCCCAGCGGCGCGAAGATGTGGTTGGCCACGTACTTGTCGAACGGTTCGCCCGACACGCGCTGCACGATGTAGCCGGCGATGGCGGTGGCGTAGTTGGAATACGCGGGCGTGGTGCCGGGCGCGTAGATGCGCGCGGGGATCCAGTGCTTGAGCGTGGCGTCGAGCGGCAGGATCTCGCTTTCGTTGTTGGCGATCAGGCCGCGGATCACCTCTTCCATGCCGGAGGTGTGGGTCATGATGTTGCGCAGCGTGACCGGCTTGCCTTCGTACGGCGGGATCTTGAAGTCGATGTACTGGTTGACGTCGGCGTCCAGGTCCAGCTTGCCCTGCTCGACGAGCTGCATCACCGAGGTCCAGGTGAACAGCTTGGAGATCGAACCGGGGCGGAAGAGCGTGTTGTCGGCGTCCACCGGCGTGCGCTTGGCGACGTCCGAGAAGCCGTAGCCCTTCTTCAGCAGCACCTTGCCGTCCTTGACGACGACCACCACGGAGCCGGCGACGTCGGTCTGCTCCAGCGCGTAGGGCATGAAGCCATCGAGCCAGGCTTCCAGGTCGGTCGCATTCAGGCGCTCGGCCGGCGCGGGCATGGCGTCGGCCGGCGGCGGTGCGGCGGACGTGGCCGGTGCCTGCGGCACCACCGGCGTTGCGGCGGGCTGGACCACGGGCGACTGCTGCGCCATGGCGGTCGTACACGCGAGCCCGAACGCAAGCAGCGCGGCGGACAGCGGACCTCGTTTGATCGGGTGCATCTGGTTCCTCTCCCCTCGAAAATGTCGGTGGCCCCGGGCGCCCCCTGCGCCCAATGAGCCGTTCAGGAGAATAACCATCCTGATCGGAGAATTGTCAACCTACTTTGGTCATGTAGACCTAGAATCTCCCCGAAGCTGTACTTTTGTGGCGCCCCAGGAAGGGGCCCTCTTACCAGGAGCAATGACCGGCATGACCCGACAGCACCCCACCATCGGCAGCCTCCTCAAGTCCCTGCGCGCCAGGAACGACTGGACGCTCAAGGAGATGAGCCAGCGCTGCGGGATCCCGCTGTCCACGCTGTCGAAGGTCGAGCACGACCGCCTCAGCCTCACCTACGACAAGCTGCTGCAGATCAGCCAGCGGTTGAACCTGCGCATGTCGGAGTTGTTCGCCGAAGACGAAGACGTGCACGAACAGGCGATCACCGCGCGCCGCAGCATCGGCCGCATCGACGACGCCGTGCGCGTCACCACGCCGAACTACGACTACTTCTATCTCTGCCCGGAACTGCGCCGCAAACGCATGATCCCCGTGCTCACGCGCGTGCGCGCCAAGAGCATCGAGGAGTTCGGCGAACTCGTGCGCCACCCGGGCGAGGAATACATCCACGTGCTCGAAGGTCGCGCGGAAGTGCACACCGAGTTCTACGACCCGATCGTGCTCGAGGCCGGCGAATCGGTGTACATCGATTCCAACATGGGCCATGCGTACATCGCCGCCGAAGGCTGCGAGGAAGCGCTGCTGCTGGGTGTGTGCTCCAGCGCGGACGAGCAGTTGCTGGAGTCGCTGATGAACATCCACCACGAAGAGACGGTGAAGCTGTCGGTGGTGAAGTAATCGCACCAGCTCAGAGGTGGCGCGGTACCTTCGTTTGCAACAGCGCCACCAGCGCCGGATCCATGTGGGCGTAGTCGTCCGGGATGTCCAGGCACACGATGCGCTTGCCGCCGATGTGCGCGCGGAAGCGGGTCGAGAGCTTCGCGCGATGCATGCGTTCCATGACGAACACGACGTCGGCCCACTGCAGCAACTCGGGCGACAGCGGCGTGTCCGCGTCGTGGTCCAGGCCGGCGGACGCGGTTTCGACGCCGGGCCAGTCGGCGAACACGTGTTCCGCCGTCGGGCTACGCAGCCGGTTGCGGCTGCAGACGAACAGGACGTTGCGGGTCACTAGAACTTTTCACCCGCCGGCAGGTAACGCCAATCGCCGACCGGCATCTTCGCCAGCGGCACCTTGCCGATGCGGATGCGGCGGATTGCCACGACCTCCAGCCCCACTTGCCTGCACATGTCGCGCAGCTGCCCGGACTCCGGGTTCTTGATCGCGAAGCGCAGGCGGATTTCGTTCTGCCAGCTCACCTTGCACGGCGGCAGTTCGCGGCGGCCGAAACGCAGGCCATGGTTGAGCTTGATGAGCCCGTAGGGCGCGATCTCGCCGTCGACTTCGACGATGAATTCCTGCTCGATCCGCTCGATGTCCTCGGTGAGGTGGCGCCAGATGCGCCCGTCCTGCGTGAAGACCATCAGGCCGCTGTCTTCGGTATCCAGCGGCACCAGCGGCGTGAGGCGATGGAAATGCTGGTCCAGCAGTTCGATGCCGGTGGGGTCTTCGCTCCAGCGCGCCGCGGGCTTCACGAGCCCCGCCGCCTGGCGTCGGCCTTCGATGGCATCGAAGCCAACGGGCTTGTGCAGCAGGATCGTGGCGGGGGTGGGGCGCGTGTCGTCTTGCATGGACGGAGCCTGGAGATCGGTGCGTGTAGTGTGGCGGACAACGGATCGGAGGTGATGCGATGACACGTGCGGGCCGCGCGCGACTCCCGGCCGGCGCCCTGCTGTTCGCCTGCCCGCTGGCGGCCTTCGCGCAGGCGACGACGGCGCCCACGCCCGCGATGCTCGATACGGTGGTCGTCACCGCGACGAAGCGCGCCGAACGCAGCTTCGATGTGCCCGCGTCCATCGACGTCGTCGACGGCGCCACGATCCGCGACGGCCAACCCGGCATCAATCTCTCCGAACCGCTGGTGCGCGTGTCCGGCGTGTTCGCGGCCAACCGCAACAACTACGCGCAGGACATCCAGGTCAGTTCGCGCGGTTACGGCGGGCGCGCGACGTTCGGCGTGCGCGGCGTGCGGCTGTACCAGGACTTCATTCCCGCGACGATGCCCGACGGGCAGGGCCAGACGGGGAGTTTCAGCCTGCTGTCGGCGAAAAGCATCGAAGTGCTGCGCGGTCCGTTTTCCACGCTGTATGGCAATGCGTCGGGTGGCGTCATTTCGGTGTTCACCGAAGATCCCGGCGCGTCGCCGGTGGCCGGGTTTGCGCTGAGTGCGGGCAGCGACGCGACCTACAACGCTGAGCTCAAGGCCAACGGTACCGCGGGCAAGCTTGGGTACGTGGTTGCGGCGAATCATTTCGACACCGATGGGTACCGCGAGCATTCCGCGGCGACGCGCGACGTGGTCAACGCGAAGTTCACATTCGCGCCCTCCGCGCGCACGCGCATCACGGTCATCGGAAGTTCGCAGCACCAGCCGGAATCGCAGGATCCACTCGGGCTCACGCAAGCGCAGGTCGATGCGGATCCGCGACAGGCGACATCGGTCGCAACCTTGTTCGACACGCGTAAGAGCGTGGACATGGTGCAGGGCGGCGTCGCGCTGGAGCAGGACCTGCCGGGCGATGGAATGTTGCGCGTCACTGGTTACGACGGACGACGCGAGATCCGGCAGTTCCTCGCGTTGACGGGCGTGGGGGCGACATCGTCGGGCGGCGTGGTGGACCTCGATCGTGATTTCGGCGGGCTGGGCGCGCGCTTGATCCTGCGCGGTGCCCTGGCCGACCGGCCGTGGGTACTGACGCTCGGCGTCGACGCCGACCGCATGCGCGAGACGCGCCTGGGCTTCGTCAACAATTTCGGCGTGCAGGGCGAGTTGCGGCGCAACGAAGACGACACCGTGAAGAGCACCGACGCCTACGCCGAGCTGACGTGGGATGCATTGCACGCGCTGTCGCTTACGCTGGGACTGCGCACCAGTCGCGTGGACTACGACTCGGAGGATCACTACATCGTCGGCGCCAATCCCGACGACAGCGGATCGCGCACGTACCGCGACACCAGCCCGATCGCCGGCCTCGTGTGGCATGCGAGCGATACGCTCAACGTATACGCGAGTTACGGGCAGGGCTTCGAAACGCCGACGCTCGCCGAGCTCGCGTACCGGCCGACGGGGGCGGGCTTGAACCTCGGGCTCGATTCGGCGACGTCGACGTCGTTGGAAGCCGGCATCAAGTGGCTGCCGACGGCGACGCAGCGCCTCAACCTAGCCGTGTTCGGTGCGGACACCGACCAGGAAATCGTCGTCGACACCGCGACCGGCGGCCGCACGACGTATCGCAACGCAGGCAAGACGCGACGGCGAGGATTCGAGGCCGCGTGGGACGCGGACTTCGGCACGCACTTCAACCTGCACGCCAACTATTCGTGGCTTGATGCGACCTTCAGCGAAAGCTTCTCCACCGGATCACCGCCCGTCGTCGTGCCCGCCGGCACGCGGCTGCCCGGCGTGCCGCCGAAACAGGCTTTCGGCGTGGTGACGTGGACGCCGGGGGGTTGGGCCGGCTTCAGCGCCGCGGCCGAAGTGCAGTACGTCGGGCGCTTGCAGGCCAACGATCGCAACACCGATGCCGCGCCGGCGTACACGCTCGGCAACCTGCGCGTCGGCTTCGCGCAGACCGCGGGCAAGTGGACGTGGCGCGAGTACGTGCGCGTCGACAACATCGCCGACGTGGGCTACATCGGGTCGGTCATCGTGGGCGACACGAACGGGCGCTACTTCGAGCCGGCACCGGGGCGGAACTGGTTCGCTGGCGTGAACGTCGCGCTCGCCTTCTAGCGAAAGACGGCCTTGTGCCACCATGCGCCGCATCGGGCGTGGCAGGAGCGGGCGCATGGCGACGATGTGGCGACGCGTGGCCTTCGGTCTCGGCAGGTTGGTGCGCAAGGGCGTCGTGGTGGTGGCGCTGGTCGTGCTGGTGCTGGTGGGACTGCGCGCCTGGCATTCGACGCAGGGGCCGCCACTGCGGCCGTGGCATACCTTCGCGCCGGACGAACCGAGCGCCGATGTCATCGCGCAAGATTCCTGGCAGGCGTACATCGCGGCCGAGAACGCAACGTTCGACCAGGTGCATCGCCGCCTGCAGCGCGAGATGCAACCTGCCGATCGCACGCCGCTGAATCGCTACAACGATGCGAGCAAGGCCTCGCCGCTCGCCTACGACCGCGACTGGAACCGCTCCTTCGTGCTCGAACCCGCGGGCCCGGTGCGCGGTGTGGTGGTGCTGCTGCACGGATTGTCCGATTCGCCGTACAGCATGCGCAGCCTCGCCGAGTTGTATCGACGGCAGGGCTTCGTCGCGTTCGCGCCACGCATGCCCGGCCATGGCACCGTGCCGGCGGGGCTCACGCACGAAGGCCGCGACGAATGGAACGCGGCGGTGGACATGGCGATGGCCGAAGCGCGTCGTCGCGCGGGTGGTCGCGTGCCCGTGCACCTCGTCGGCTATTCGAACGGCGGCGCGCTCGCGCTGCTGCACGTGATGCGCCGCATCGGGCGCGGCGAGGCGAGCGACGCGGACCGCATCGTGCTGCTCTCGCCGATGATCGAAGTCAGCGGCTTCGCGCGCTATGCGGGCGTGGCGGGATGGCCGTCGATGTTCGGGCGCTACGCGCGGTCGGCGTGGCTCGACCAGCTGCCCGAGTACAACCCGTTCAAGTACAACTCGTTCCCCGTGCGCGCGGCGCGCGAGTCGTACCTGGTGACCGACGACCTGCGCGTGGCGATGGACGCGGTGGCGAAGCAGCAACGCATGGACAAGGTGCCGCCGATCCTGGCGTTCCAGTCGGTGGTGGACGACACGGTGACCGCGCAAGGCGTGATGACGCAGTTGTTCGACAGGTTGCCGGACAACCGCAGCGAGCTCGTGTTGTTCGACGTCAACCACAACCGCGTGCTCGGGCCGATGCTGCGTACGGCCGGCAACGAATGGGCGCAGGCAGCGATGCAGGGGCCGGCGCATGCGTACACGCTGACGCTGGTAGGTGCGGCGTCGGATGACGATGCAAACGTGGTGGAACGCACGCGACCGGCCGGTGCGAACGCCGTGCAGGTGCAGCCAATCGGGCTCGCGTATCCGAAGGACGTGTACTCGTTGTCGCACGTCGCGTTGCCGTTTCCGGAGGACGATCCGCTCTATGGGCGGATTCCTTCGGGGCGGAACGTGCTGCAGCTGGGGGCGATCGCGGTGCGGGGCGAGCGCAATGCGCTGGTGATGTCGGAGGCGAGCTTGACGCGGCTGACGTGGAATCCGTTTTACGGATACATGGCGAAGCGCATCGCGGCGGATTTGGTGGGCCACCAGCAACCAAATTGATGGCCCTAAGCTATTGAAACACCGAGATTGAATGAACTCGGAGAATTGGACGTTACTCGCATCCTTACTCGTATCCTTCAACCTACAACAATGGATCGTTGCCTGAGTCCATTGGATCCGTTTCACACGCTACGGAGAAACGCCTCAATTTTTCCGGCCTCGTCGGCCTTGCGTGCGCCAAGAGCGCAGCTTACGGCGCGCCCTCCGCGGTGGCATTTCGGGCGGGTACTCAAGCCTGAATTGATCGCGAAGATGCCGAAAGGAAGACCTCGGCATCCCCTGCCTCAGTTTATCGAGCACAAATCGGTATCGGCACCGTCCCAAACGAACCCTGCAGCCACATGGGCACGAAAGCTTGTTCGCCTCACGCCGACGCCGCGCCAAGGCCTCCAGTGCCTGGAGAACCGCTGCGGAGCGCTCGACGCCCAGAATGGATGAGTAGTCATCCAGAAGCCCGGCCCGCCCGTGGGGCAGTTCGGCGAACGGGTACTCATTGTTTCCCTGCGCACGCCATGTGGCCGCATAAAAGAAGGGGACGACGCAACGCTCCACCAAGGCGACAAGGGACACCGGACGACCGAGAAGCTGCTGAACTCGCCACGGCGATCCAAGGCACAGCGCGCCATTCGGATTAACGTGGTGATCAGAGTCCCGAGGAATTCGCCGCCCTGTTTCGAACACTTCCGGAACGCTTTCCGTAGGACCCAGAGGCACTTCGATGCGAACCGAGTAGCAGTCGTCGACAGGTGGGAATCCGGGCGGCTCGAGTACGAACTCAAGCCGCCCCTCCAGTACGGTCGCATCAGCGCGCATGCTGGGTACGCGACGCAAGCTAGGCCATGCGTTCAGCAGGTCATCAACATTGTCCTGCGAAAAACGCACTACTCAGCGCGCCCACGGCCTGGGCGGCGCCTCGGCAGCCGCAACCACACGGACAGGCGCTTGGGCAGGCGCGGCCCCGTAGCCCAGACGCCGCAACGTGTCATCCGACAGCTTGACCGCAAGCGCGTCCTCGGCAACCTCCACCATCCGCTGCCGCGACGCATCGCTCATCACCTTAGTGAAGTCGCTGTTCGCCTGCCTCACCCAGTCATGAAAGTTCTTCTTCAACTGGAGGTGAGCGCAGTCCTGCCACCCCCAGCGATCGGCAAAGTTCTCCGCCGGGTTCACCGGGTTGAGAATCTTGTCCGTATCCGAGACCCGGATGCGCTCAAGCTCATCGAGCACGCGCCTCATCGTCTGCGAGAGGGAGTCGCCCACCTGATACACGTGGCCCGCCACGGTAGTCAGGATGATCGATGCCGGCTTGGCGTCCACCAAGTCCTTGAACATCTTGTCCCGGTGGCGCTTGAGCAGCTGCACGACCTGCTGGAGCGGACTCTTGCTGCGATACACAGGTACCGGGTCCACCTGCGCCTCCGCCAGCATGCGCTTCTCGAGAGCCCGCATCCGCGATCTGAACCAGAGCTGGTACCCGCCGGGGTTGCTCGAAGGCCACGCCGCACCGAGTGCGCGATAAGCGGGATTCCGGATGTCCGTGATCCACAAGGCCCGCCTCGCAGCCTCCTGCGCGATGGGACCTTCAACACCCTTCTGCTCCATCAGTTCGCGCAGTTCGCGCCGGCGGAGCTCGTCCGCCCGAATGCCAGGCACCACGTCCATGTGGAAAGGCATGTCATCCCGGTAGCCCAAGCGCCAGCACCGCCTCTTTTCATCAAGCCGCTTCTGGATCTGGCGCGCTACGCGGTAGGCCTCCAGTTCGCCGCCAAGCACAGCTTTAACCTGAGCCTGGCTTTGCGTGTCCCTGGAGATGCCACGCCTCAGCTTGCAGGTGAAGTCGAGGTCGTACTCCTCGCCGTCGTTCACGGGACGGATCGCGGTCCCCAGGGCGAATGAGCCTTGAACGAAGATGTGCGAGTCGTACGGCGCAAGCGCCGACCCGGGACGCCCGATCCACTCGGCGAGATCTTCATAGCGATTCTCCGCGAGCTCGTAGGCGCGCTCGGGGAGATCCACTTCTTCCAGCAATGCGGCAAGGCGGGCGTCGGCGGCGGTAGTTGTGGCGGATGTATCCATGTTGACTCCTAAGGTGAAGGGGCGTCAGCGGCGTGGACCGAGATCCATCATCGGAACAAAGCGGTTGCCGTCGCCCCGGTCATAGATTCGATAGGGATGGGCATGCTGGGTTGAGAGCAAAGCCCCAAACTCGATGGCGATCGCCGCCGGCACGGCCGCGAACAGATGGATGGGCTCGAATGTGCTCGCTTCCAGCTGGCTGAGCTGCGGCTGGAGGGCGCTGCGGAACGAGTCGATCGTGTTCCGGTTCCGCACAAGGGCATATTCCGGCAGCGGCACGGTGAACCGTGCGATGCGCGCGCCGGGCAGCGCCTGGAGAATTGCGTCGTCAGCCAGTTCCGCGGACAGCGCGAGAACAAGCGCGAGTGGTCCGTCGCCGCTCGGTGCCGGCGTGTAGGTCCAGGTCGGAGGCGGTGCATCCGGATCGGTCCAACGCAAGCCTCCGCTGCGATCCTTCGAATACAAGAAGCGATTGCTGCGGTCGCCCAGCTGGCGCCCCACCCGAATCAACGATGGGATGTCCGCGAGCCCGACAACGGCCAGGCTGAGGGGATCGCCATCGGCGCTCGTGCGCTTGCTCAGACGGTCCCGCAGCTCCTCGTCGATATCCTGTTCAACCGCACACCAGTACAGATCGTCGCGACCACGGTCACCTGGCCGGCGAAGCTTAAGAACATGGATCGGTCCTTCGGCCCATAGCCCTTCGGACAACATCGCATCCGCGAGATCCCTGGCCCGAACGACGTTCTCCGTCGCGAAATGGCCGCCCAACACGACCAAACCGGTAGCGCGCTGGGTTTCTCCCCGCCGTGCCGCAAATCGGACCCGCTCCACGTGATCCCGGTGCTGGCGCGACAAGTCCTCCAGCGGATACCCATCCGCGTCGATATCGATTTTTTCGTGACACGACGGGCACAGCAGCATCAGGTTGCCCGGGTCTGCCGTAAGGCGCTTGGCAGCGTCTTCGTCGTGGCCCAGCGTCGCGCGCGGGCCCTGAGGACTGGCCGGCAGAACATGGGCAACTTCGGCCCAGCGGAAGTTCTTGCCGGTTCGGAAATCCTGGGTGACGTCCGCGCCACACTGCTCGCAATGGCCTGCGGCCCGAACCCAAACCAACTGCCGGACCGGCTCAGGGGTCGAGAACCGTCCGGCCTTCTTATCGGCTTTCTTCACAGGCGCCACTGCACTTTCCTTGCATCATCGGCAATGGCGCATTTGTACTTGACAGCGATCGGTCGTGTCAAGCAATCTGCGCATCATGGCAAATGATGCTCTTCTAAACGAGATCGCTGACGTCCGGCTGGGGCACCCATTCCGAGGAGCGGTGCCGCAGGTCGAGGGGGGCAGCGCCCGCGTGGTTCAGATACGTGACTTAAGCCGCCACGGTCTCAGAGACTGCGACGCCCTCCTTCGCACCGAACTGGAAGGCCGAAAGGATCCTGACTGGCTGAAGGACGAAGACGTGCTCTTCGTGGCTAAGGGCTCCAATGCCTATGCCGCCCCGGTCCTTCGCGCGCCCGAGCGAACGGTCTGCTCTCAACACATCTACGTAGTGCGGGTGAAAGAACCCGGCTACGTGCTTCCGGCGTTCCTGGCCTGGCAACTCAATCAGCCACCGGCCCAGCGCTACCTCCGCCAATCGGCGGAAGGCAGCCACCAGCTCAGCGTGCGTCGCTCGGTACTCGATGCAACACAAATCCGAATTCCTCCGCTCGAGCAGCAACGTGTTGTTGTCGACCTCGAACGGCTAGCGCGCGCGGAGCGCGAAGCAATGCAATCACTCATCAAGAACCGGGAAATGGAGCTGGCGATCCTCGCCGAGCGCCTCCTCGCCTAACGACATGGAAACCCGAATGAACACGACCGACCTCACCCAGGACACCATCAACGCCGCCGTCTGGTCCGCATGCGACACCTTCCGCGGGACGGTGGACCCCAGCATCTATAAGGACTACGTCCTGACGATGCTGTTCCTCAAATATGTATCCGACGTCTGGCAGGACCATTACGACGAATACAAGGCGCAGTACGGCGACCACCCGGAGCTGATCGAGGAGATGCTCAAGAACGAGCGCTTTGTCCTGCCAGCCAGCGCCAACTTCTACGCGCTTTACGACAAGCGCCACAGCCCCGGAAACGGCGAGCGCATCGACAAGGCGCTGCACGCCATCGAGGACGCCAACATCGGCAAGCTGCGTGACGTTTTCCAGGACATCAGCTTCAACTCCAACAAGCTCGGTGAGGAGCAGCAGAAGAACGACATCCTTCGCCACCTGCTGGAGGACTTCGCCAAGCCCGAGCTCAACCTTCGACCCAGTCGCGTCGGCCAGCTGGACATCATCGGCAACGCATATGAGTTCCTGATCAAGAATTTCGCTTCCACCAGCGGCAAGAAGGCCGGCGAGTTCTACACCCCGCCCGAAGTTTCCACCCTGATGGCGCGGCTGATGACACCTCAGGAGGGCGACGAGATCTGCGATCCCGCGTGTGGCTCCGGCTCATTGCTGATGAAATGTGGCCGCCTGGTCCGCGAGCGCACGGGCTCCCGCAAGTATTCGCTCCATGGGCAGGAGGCGATCGGCAGCACCTGGGCGCTGGCTAAAATGAACATGTTCCTCCACGGCGAGGACAACCACCGCATCGAGTGGGGCGACACCATCCGCAATCCCAAGTTGCTCGACGGCGCAAACGGCCTGAAGCACTTCGACATCGTCGTAGCCAATCCCCCTTTCTCGCTGGAGAAGTGGGGCCACGAAGCTGCCGATGCCGACCCGTTCGGTCGTTTCCGTCGCGGCGTGCCGCCGCGGACCAAGGGCGACTACGCCTTCATCCTGCACATGATAGAAACCATGAAGCCGCGTAGCGGCCGCATGGCCGTGGTCGTGCCGCACGGTGTGCTGTTCCGCGGCGCCGCCGAAGGCCGTATCCGCAAGCAGCTGATCGACGAAAACCTTCTCGACATAGTGATCGGCCTGCCGGAGAAGCTGTTTTACGGCACCGGCATTCCCGCCGCTATCCTGGTTTTCCGCAAGAAGAAAGCGGACGACAACGTGCTGTTTATCGACGCAAGCCACGACTACCAAGACGGCAAGAACCAGAACTTCCTGCGCGAGACGGACCTGCAGCGAATCCTTCACACCGTTGAGGCGCGTAAGAGCGTCGATAAGTACGCCTACCTTGCGAGTTCAGACGAGGTCGCGGAGAACGACTACAACCTCAACATCCCGCGCTACGTCGACACGTTCGAGGAAGAGAAGGAGATCGACCTGATGGCTGTGCGCCGCGAGCGCTCGCAGCTCAAGGCCGAGTTAACTAGGCTGGAGGAGCGGATGGCCGGCTACCTGAAGGAACTCGGCTATGAGTGACCGGGCGCCGCTGCGCAAAGATCAGGAGGCAAGAATACTTCCTGAAGGTTGGCGCAGTCTCTTGCTCGAAACTGTTGCCAGGCGCAAAAGCGGCCACACACCGGACAAGGAGTCCCCCGCGTACTGGAACGGCGGGATCAAATGGGTGTCTCTTGCCGACTCATCGCGCCTGGACAAAGGCCTAATTTACGAAACTAACAAGGAGATTTCCGAAGAAGGCATCAAGAATTCTTCGGCTGTTTTGTTGCCAGAAGGCACTGTCGTTCTCTCGCGAGACGCGGGTGTTGGAAAGAGCGGTGTCCTTGCGTCATCGATGGCTGTGAGCCAGCATTTCATCGCGTGGGATTGCTCCAAGTCAAAGGACATCCACAACTGGTATCTGTATCACTGGCTGCAAAGGAGAAAGCCGGAATTCGAACGCGTTGCGGTGGGGTCCACAATCAAGACGATCGGACTGCCTTACTTCAAAAAGCTAGCAATTACCGCGCCTTCTATTTGGGAACAAGAGCGAATCGCGGAAATTCTGACGACGTGGGATTCCGCGATCGCCACTTCCGAGCTCTTGCTTTCCAATAGCAAAAAGCAGAAAAAAGCACTGATCGAACAATTTGTGCGCAGATCGGATGGGTGGAAATCAGAGCGACTGGACGAGATCGCCACACGGGTTCAACGCGCGTCAGATGGTAGCGACAACCCGGTGCTGATGATTTCTGCCGCCACAGGCTTTATTCCTCAAAGTGAGATGTATAGCCGGTTTATGGCGGGAAAGAGCTTGGAGAGCTACATCCTTCTGCAGCAGGGTGAGTTCGCCTATAACAAAGGGAACTCCAAGACCTACGAATTTGGCTGTATCTACCCTCTTGATGGCTTCAAGCAAGGGCTCGTTCCTCACGTCTATATTTGTTTCGTAATGGACGAACGTGCTTGCTTTCGCCCGTTCTACAAATACCTGTTCGAGTCCGACTATCTTCATGACCAGCTTGGATCTTTGGTCAACACAGGCGTTCGAAATAATGGATTGCTCAACATTCGCCCGACAGATTTCATGAGCATGACCGTTCCTGTACCGCCCATGTCGGAGCAAAAACGCATTGCGGACATTCTTGATACAGCGAGCGCGACCGTCCGAGAACTTGAACTGAGCATCGAAAGACTTAAAGTTGAAAAGGCGGCGTTGATGCAGCAACTCCTCACCGGCAAGCGTCGCGTACGCGTGCCGCTTCCCACGGAGGCACAGCCTGCATGAACGACAGCGCTCCCGACACGCGCGAGCAGGCCAGCGCGCAGATCCCCGCGCTGCACCTGCTGGCCAACCTCGGCTGGCGGTATTTGGGCGCCGCCGACTGCCTAGCCCTGCGCGGCAGCACTCGAGACGTTCTTTTAAAGCCGCGGCTGATCGAGGCACTGAAGGCGCGCCGCTTCGAATACAAGGGCGAGCAGTACCCGCTCTCGCCCAGCGCGATCGATCAAATGGTCCGCGAGCTGTCCGCCCTGCCGTTGGGCGAGGGGCTGCTGGTAGCGAACGAGCGCCTGTACCAATTGCTGATTCTTGGTATCACAGTCACCGAGTTCATGCCGGACGGCAAAAAGCATCTGCCGACTATTCCGGTGATCGACTGGACCGACCCCGCCACCAACCTGTGGGACGTCACCGAGGAATGCGAGGTGCTGTCCACCCAGGGCACGCACCACCGCACGCCGGACATCGTCTGCTACGTCAATGGCCTGCCACTCGTAGTGATCGAAGCCAAGCGCCCCGAGTCCGGTCACGCTGGCAAGGCCATGGTGACCGAGGGCATCAGCCAGCACCTACGCAACCAGCGCCAGGACGAGATTCCACAACTGTTCGCCTACGCGCAGCTACTGCTCTCGATCAGCCTGACCGACGGACGCTACGGCACCACCCATACGCCAGCCAAGTTTTGGGCGCGTTGGCGCGAAGAGGAGTTCGACGAAGCACACCTCACGGCAATCAAGAACTACACCCTACCGAGCAGCACCCTGGACGCAATACTCCGCGATAAGCCGGGCCGGGTGCGCGGCTACTGTGAGTCACTGTGGTCCCAACCCTTGCTGCCTACCGACCAAGACCGCCTGCTGGTGGGCCTGTTGACTCGCGCGAGGCTCCTCGAGTACCTGCGCTGCTTCGTTCTGTTCGACCGCAAGGTCGGCAAGGTCGTCGCGCGCTATCAGCAGTTCTTCGGCATCCGCGCGCTGCTGGCGCGGATCAGCCAGATCCGCCCAGATGGAGGTCGAGAGGGCGGCGTGCTCTGGCACACCACCGGCTCAGGCAAAAGCTTCACCATGGTTTTCCTGACCAAGGCGTTGCTGCTGGATACGGCTCTGAAGGAGTGCCGCGTCGTCGTGGTGACCGACCGCGTCGACCTGGAGACGCAGTTGTCGCGCAATTTCATCAGCGGCGGGGCGTTCGGCTCAGCCATCGCCACAAAGAAGGAAGGCGAGCGCAGCAAGGCGACGACCGGGCGCGACTTGGCCCGCCGTATCGGCCATGGAACCGAACGAATCACGTTCTCACTGGTGCAGAAGTTCAACACTGCATCGAAGCTGCCCGAGTGCCGCAATGAATCGGCTGACCTGATCGTGCTGGTGGACGAGGGTCATCGCAGCCACGGCGGCGAGACCCACGAGCGCATGCGGAGGGCTCTGCCCAAGGCCGCGTATCTTGCATTCACCGGCACGCCGCTACTCAAGGACGAAAAGACCGCCAACAAGTTTGGCCCCATCGTCCACGCTTACTCGATGCAGCGCGCGGTCGAGGACGAGACCGTCGCGCCGCTTCTGTACGAAGAGCGCGTACCCGAGCTCGACATCAACGAGGCGGCAGTTAACCGTTGGTTCGACAAGATCACTGCCGGTCTGTCCGACGCGCAGAGTTCAGATCTCAAGAAGAAGTTCGCCAGCAAGCGCGCCATCTACGGCGCGGCGAACCGCATCGAGTTGATCGCCTGGGACATCGCCACGCATTTCAACGAGAACATCAAGCAACTCGGCATGGGACTGAAGGGGCAGATTGCCACCGACAGCAAACTAGACGCCATCCGCTACAAGCGGGCGCTCGACGAAACCGGACTCGTCAGTACTGCGGTCGTCATCTCTCCACCCGACACCCGAGAGGGCAACACCGAGGTGGACGAGGAATCATTGCCCGAGGTGCAGCGGTGGTGGAAGCAGAACATCATCGACCGCAAGCTTGACCCGGAGGGCTATGAGAAGGACGTCATCCGAGACTTCGGCAGCGACGACGCGCCCGACCTCCTGATCGTCGTCGACAAACTGCTCACCGGCTTCGACGAACCGCGCAACACGGTTCTCTACATCGACAAGCCCTTGAAGGGCCACAACCTGATCCAAGCCGTTGCTCGGGTCAACCGACTGCATGATGCCAAGCGCTATGGCGTCCTGGTGGATTACCGCGGCATTCTCCCGGAGCTCGACACGGCCGTTCGGGCATACCAAGACCTGGAAGCCCAGACCCAGGCCGGCTTCGATCTGGCCGATCTCGAAGGGCTCTATCAATCCATCAGCACCGAGTACAAGCGCCTTCCGGGCCTGCATGACCGCGTCTGGTCCTACTTTAAGGGCGTTTCCAACCGCAAGGATCTCGAGCAGTACCGACAGGTCCTGAGTCCCCGCTTCGTCACAGGCGAGGACGGCGAGGAGTACGACGAGCGCCAGAAGCTGCGCGATGACTTCTCCATAGCCTTGACCGAGTTCGGCCTGTGCCTGCAGATGGCCCTGTCGTCGCGCGGCTTCTTCGAGGACGCTAGCTTCTCCGAGACAACCATTCGTCGGTACAAAGACGATCTGCGCTTCTTCTCCAGCCTTCGTCGGATCGCCCGGCAAGATGCCATGGAGACGGTCGACTACAGCGTCTATGAAGAACAGATCCGGCGACTGGTCGACAAGCAGGTCATCGGTACCGAAGTTCGGGAACCGGAAGGCGTGTACCTGGTGCATGAGTTGGGCAAGCCCGAGGATCCAGAGGGCTGGACCGAGGAAAAGACTCGCAACGAGACCGATCTGATCCGGACGCGTATCCGCAAGACCATCGAGCAGGATCTCGCTGGCGATCCCTACGCACAGAAGGTGTTCGGTGAACTGCTACGCCAAGCGATCGCTGAAGCCGAAGCGATGTTCGATCACCCGCTGAAGCAATACGCCCTGTTCAAGAAATTCGAGGATCGCCTGGAAGCCTTGCAGGTACCCGGGATACCGAATGGTCTGGAGACCAATCGGCAGGCCAAGGCCTACTACGGCGCTATCCGTCTTGAGCTTGGCGACGAAAAGATTGGCGCCATGTCTGAGGCCGAGCGCGCCAGTCTGACTGATCTCTCGCTGGAGATCGACACCGTCGTCCGTGACGCAGTCGCCGAGAACTCCCTTAATCCGCAGAGCATCGAGTCCGCGATCCGTAAGAATCTGCTGCCCAGGCTGTTCCAGTTGATCGGGCTTGATCATGCCCGCGCCGTGGTGGAGCAGGTGGTGCAAATCACCCGGATCGGGCTCAGCCGCGCATGAAGGAGGCGCAGACCAGCACCCGCTTGGTACTTCCTTACGGCGACAGTCGCATTCGCTGTGAGGTTCGGCGTTCGAAGCAACGCGTGAAGCGCAGCATCGCTATCCATGTCGAACCGGACGGGCGCGTGGTGGTCGATGCCCCCCTGCAGGCGGCCGACCCTGACATCCGCTTGGCAGTAGCGCGCCGATTGGCTTGGATCCACCGACGGATGGTGGAAGTCGAAAATCGCCAGCTAGTGGTCACCCCGCGCGAGTACGTCAGCGGAGAGACCGCGGTTTACTTGGGCCGCCGCTATCGCCTTAAGGTCGTAAGCGCCCAAGGCGGAAACCAGGTTCGCCTTCGGGCCGGCTACCTGGAGGTGGCCGTGAGCAACAGGTCTCCGGAGACCGTAAGACACGAACTCGAGCAGTGGTTCCAAGCCAGGGCAAAAGAGTTCCTGCCGACACGTCTGGCGATGATGTCAGAGCGCCTGAGATGGGTGAAGGCGATTCCACCGCTGTCGATCAGGCGCATGAGCAGGCAGTGGGGTAGTTGTTCTCCCCAAGGACGCATTTCCCTCAACGTGGGCCTAGTGCGCGTGCCTCGAGAATGCATCGACTATGTGCTGCTCCACGAGCTGACTCACCTCAGGGAGCACAACCATGGACCAGCGTTCTATCGACTACTTGACCGACACCTGCCCAATTGGAAGCGAACCAAGGCGCGGCTGGACGGGCTAGCCGAGGTAGCCCTGATTCGATAGAACGGCTGAAATGCTTTGAGACGCGCTTGAGCTTGAGCAATTCTTCGAGTGGTCGCGAGGTTGCTGGTACGTCGCAAGGGAATCCGTGAGACACGATGGATCACACTTTGCACCAGCGAATGGGTGCATTAAGGGTCTGCAGATTGTGGGCCCACCAGGACTCGAACCTGGAACCAAAGGATTATGAGTCCTCTGCTCTAACCATTGAGCTATAGGCCCGTCGCGACGCGCATCTTAGCCGTGGTTGCGACGTCAGCCTATTCGCCACCAGGCCAGGCACAACACCCCGGCAAGGGGCCACAGCACCCACGGCGACACGATCCGCCGGACCCACGCCCGATCCGGCAGATACCCGATCCCGTGGACGACCAACGCGCATACCAGGAACAACGTCGGCGTCAGCAGTCCATGTTCCGCCGACGTGAGTTCGCGCCCCCGCATCGCAGGCAACACCAGCAACGCCGCGACTGCCGCGAACGCCAGGACCAGCGACACCGCCTTCGCCATCAACGCTCCCGGTGCGGTGGCGCGTCGTCGCGCGTCCTGTCGTCGTGGATTTCGTACCACATGGCATTGAGGATCGCGAACGCGCTGGCGAACGCCAATCCCAGGATCCAGGTGAAATACCACATCTCAGTAACCCTCCTCGGACTCTTCGACATGCGCGCGCGTGACCTGCCCGCGCATCACCCGGAACGCCCACGTGCTGTACGCCAGCACCAGCGGCAGCAACACGACGGTGGCGAACAACATCGTGCCCAGCGTGCTCTTGCTCGACGACGCATCCCACACCGTCAGGCCTTGCGAGGGATCGGTGGCGGACGGCAGCAGGAACGGGAACAACGCGAAGCCGCCGGTGAACACGATCGCTGCCACCGCGATCGCGCTCGCCACGAATGCGAGACGACGCGCGCGCAACACGACGACGCCGACGAGGCCGAGGCCCGCGATCACCGCGGCGGGCCACGCCCACGGCAAGCGGCCCGCGCCGGTCATCCATCCGCCGGCGACCACGCTCACCTGCTTGTGAAGCGGATTCGACGGCCCGTTGCCATCCACCACGCTCGCGAGCACGTGCCCGGGCAGCGACGTCAGCCACAGCCCGCAGCCGATGAAGGCGACGAGCGCCACGATCGCCGCGATGCGTGCGATCCGCTGCGCGCGTGCGCCGACCGGATCCTCGATCTTCATCGCGGCAAACGTCCCGCCATGCGCCACCAGCATCGACAGGCTCAACACGCCGCACAGCAACGCGAACGGATGGAACAACCCGATGAAGCTGCCGTCGTACACCGAGCGCAGCGAGTCGGTGTAATGGAACGGCACGCCGAGGAACAGGTTGCCGAACGCCACGCCGAACACCAGCGACGGCACCGCCCCCGCGATCGTGAGCGCCCAGTCCCACGCGCCGCGCCATTGCAGCGACGTCAGCTTGTTCCGGAACGCGAAGCCCACGGGACGCAGGATCAACGCGAGCAACACCAGCAACATCGCGAAATAGAAGCCGGAGAACGCGGCCCCGTACAACAGGGGCCACGCCGCGAATACCGCGCCGCCGCCCAGCACGAACCACACCTGGTGGCCTTCCCAGTGCGGCTCGATCGCTTCGATCGCCATGCGCCGCTCGACGTCGTCGCGCGCGATCAATCGCAGGATCGCGCCGACGCCAAGGTCGTAGCCGTCGGTGACGGCGAAGCCCGCCAGCAACACGCCCAGCAGCAGCCACCACATCAGTCGCAGGGTTTCGTAGTCGAACATGACCGACTCCTCAGGCGTGCGGCAGGGTGGGCGTGCGGCGATGCGGCAGCGGCCACATCGACAATCCGTCGGGTCCGGCCATGATCGTGCGTCGCATCAACATGACGTCGAAGATCGCCAGGCCCGTGTACAGCACGACGAAGCCGATCAGGCTGCCCATCACCTGCCCCGAGCTGGTGGACGACACGCCGAGGAAGGTGGGCAGCACGCCGTCGATCGCCCAAGGCTGGCGCCCGTATTCGGCGACGATCCAGCCCAGTTCGATCGCGATCCACGGCAGCGGCAGGCTCCAGAGCGCGATGCGCAGGAACCAGGGTTTGTCGAGCTTGCGCGTGCTCGCCAGGTAGAACGCGTAGCCGAACAGGCCGATGAAGAACAACCCCAGCGCGACCATGATGCGGAACGAGAAGAACAGCACGGGCACGTTCGGCACCGTGCTCCACGCGGCGCGTTCGATCACCGATTCGTCGGCTTTCGATGGATCGCTCACGTAGCGCAAGGCCAGCAGGCCGAAGCCGAGGTCGCCTTGCAGCGCCTCGAAGGCGGCGCGTTTCTCCGGGTTCTTCGGATCCACGCGCACCGCCTGCAACGCCGAATACGCGGCGATGCCGTTGCGGATGCGTTGCCGATTGGCTTCCACCAGTTCGTGGATGCCGGGCACTTCCTCATCGAGCGAACGTGTTGCGATCAATCCCAGCGCCCACGGCACGCGGAGCGCCGGGGACGTCTCGCGCCGTTCCATGCTCGGCACGCCGATGACGGTGAACGAGGCCGGCGCTTCGTGCGTGTGCCACTCGGCTTCGATCGCGGCGACTTTCATCTTCTGGTTTTCCGACGCGGTGTAACCGCTCTCGTCGCCGAGCACGACCACCGACAACGCCGACGCCAGCCCGAAGCTCGCCGCCACCGTGAGCGAGCGCTTCGCGAACTCGATGTTGCGCCCGCGCAGCAGGTACCACGCGCTGATCGAGAGCACGAACATCGCGCCGGTCACGTAGCCCGCGCTCACCGTGTGCACGAACTTCGCCTGCGCCACCGGGTTGAACAGCACCGCCGGGAAGTCGGTGACTTCCATGCGCATGGTTTCGAAGTTGAACTTCGCGCCGACCGGGTTCTGCATCCAGCCGTTGGCTATCAGGATCCACAGCGCCGACAGGTTGGCGCCCAGGGCCGTCAGCCACGTCACGACCAGGTGCTGCAGCTTCGAGAGCTTGTTCCAGCCGAGGAAGAACAGGCCGACGAACGTGCTTTCGAGGAAGAACGCCATCAGCCCTTCGATCGCCAGCGGCGCGCCGAAGATGTCGCCGACGTAGTGCGAGTAGTACGCCCAGTTGGTGCCGAACTGGAACTCCATCGTGATGCCGGTCGCCACGCCCATCGCGAAGTTGATGCCGAACAGCACGCCCCAGAACTTCGTCATCTGCTTCCAGATCGCGCGCCCGGTCATGACGTACACGCTTTCCATGATCGCCATCATCAGCGCCAGGCCCAGCGTGAGCGGCACGAACAGGAAGTGGTACAGCGCGGTGACGGCGAACTGCAGGCGTGAGAGATCCACGACATGGAAGTCGGGCATGGGCGTCAACTCGGCAAGTGGAGGAGGTCGGACACGTCGTCGGGACCGGGCGAAGGCCGGTGCGCGGCGGAGAAGAAGAGGAAGAACAGCAGCGCGATCAGCGCCAGCTTGATGGCGATCACCGCGGCCAGGTGCCGCCGCAGCAATGCGAGCCAACCCGGAGCCCCGGGATCGGCGGATGGGTGCTGGTGGGGTCCGGGCACGCCGCGCACGATACGCCGAATCGCGGCGCAAAGAAAAAGCCCCGCGTTGGCGGGGCTTTTCCGGGTGTTGCGTGCGGCCTCGATCAATCGATGTCGAGGAAGCTCCGCAGCTGCTCCGAACGGCTCGGGTGGCGCAGCTTGCGCAGGGCCTTGGCTTCGATCTGGCGGATGCGCTCGCGGGTGACGTCGAACTGCTTGCCGACTTCCTCGAGGGTGTGGTCGGTATTCATGTCGATGCCGAAGCGCATGCGCAGCACCTTGGCTTCCCGCGGGGTCAGGCCGGCGAGGACGTCGCGCACGGTTTCCGACAGGTTGATGTTGGTGGTGGATTCGATCGGGGACTCGACGTTGGTGTCTTCGATGAAATCGCCGAGGTGCGAATCCTCGTCGTCGCCGATCGGCGTCTCCATCGAGATCGGTTCCTTGGCGATCTTCATGACCTTCCGGATCTTGTCTTCCGGCATGTCCATTTCCTTCGCAAGCTCCTCCGGCGTGGCCTCGCGGCCGAACTGCTGGAGCATCTGGCGGGAAATGCGGTTGAGCTTGTTGATCGTCTCGATCATGTGCACCGGGATGCGGATGGTGCGCGCCTGGTCGGCGATCGAACGCGTGATGGCCTGGCGGATCCACCAGGTGGCATACGTGGAGAACTTGTAGCCGCGGCGATATTCGAACTTGTCCACCGCCTTCATCAGGCCGATGTTGCCTTCCTGGATGAGGTCGAGGAACTGCAGGCCGCGGTTGGTGTACTTCTTGGCGATGGAGATCACGAGGCGCAGGTTGGCCTCCACCATTTCCTTCTTCGCCTTGCGCGCCTTGGCTTCGCCGTAGGCCATCGTGCGGCTGATGTCCTTGATGTCGGCCAGCGTCAGGTACAACGCGGATTCCACGGCGATCGTGGCTTCCTGCTCGGCGACGATCTGGTCCTTGACGTCGCGCAGGCCCGACGACCACTTCTGCTTGCGCTTGAGGACTTCATCCACCCAGCCCAGGTTGGTCTGGTTGCCTTCCCAGGCGCGCAGGAAATCCTTGCGGGGCATCTTCGCCACGCGCGTGGCGAGGTCGAGGATGCGGCGCTCGTGGTCCTTGATCTCGCCCACGACGTCGCGCAGCTTGCGCACCAGCGTGTCGGTGAGCGGCAGCGGGAGCTTGAAGGTCATGAAGACCTCGGCCATCTCCTCGCGCAGCTTGGCGACCGGCTTGGCGACGGGGCCGTTCTTCGCGTACGACTTCTGGAACTTCTGGTACAGCGCGGCCATGTTGTCCATGCGGCGCAGCACTTCGGCCGGGTCCGGGCCGGTGGGGCCGGTTTCTTCGGCTTCCTCGGCGGCGGCTTCCTCGACTTCTTCTTCTTCGGTCTCGGCGGCGTCGTCGGCCACTTCGGCCACGGCCGGGATTTCCGGCACGGGTTCCTCGATGTCGTTGAAGCCCGCGACGATTTCCGCCAGGCGCTTCTTGCCGCCCTTGTGCAGGTCGTATTCCTCCAGCAGCAGCTGGATGGACCACGGGAAGCTCGCCAGTGCGCCGAGCATCTGGTTGAGGCCTTCCTCGATGCGCTTGGCGATGGCGATTTCGCCTTCGCGCGTCAGCAGCTCGACCGTGCCCATCTCGCGCATGTACATGCGCACGGGGTCGGTGGTGCGGCCGCCTTCGGAATCCAGCGCGGTGAGCGCGGCGGCGGCTTCTTCGGCCGCGGTGTCGTCGACTTCGCGGCCGCCGCCGGACGAGCCGGCGAGGAGCAGGGTTTCAGCGTCGGGCGCAACTTCGTGCACCTCGATGCCCATGCCGTTGATCATGCCGATGATGTCTTCGATCTGTTCGGGATCGACGACGTCGTCGGGCAGGTGATCGTTGACTTCGGCGTAGGTCAGGTAACCCTGTTCCAGGCCCTTGCTGATCAGCTGCTTGATGTCGGACTGGGGGGCCTGGCGTTCGGTTGCCATGTAGGTGCGCCACCATGATGAGGGTTTGAAAGAACCCGGCATTATACGCCCGGGGGTGTCGATTCCGTCCTGACGATGACGGGTTCGAACGATCGGGTCAGGGCCGGAGGAGGAAGGTGACCGGTCCGTCGTTCACCAATCGAACGGTCATATGGGCCCCGAACCGGCCGCTTTCCACCCTGCCCGCATGCTTTTCGCGGCAGATTGCCAGCAAGCGGTTGAAGCCGGGTTCAGCGTCCGAAGGCGCGGCGGCCGTGCTGAAGCCGGGGCGCATCCCGGACCGGGTATCGGCCGCCAGGGTGAACTGGCTGACCAGCAGCAGCCCGCCGCCGGTATCGGTCACCGAGCGGTTCATCCGGCCTTCCCCGTCGTCGAACACCCGGTAGCCCAGGAGCCGATCGGCCATGCGGGCGATCTGGGCGTCGGTGTCGCCGGGCTCCATGCCGACCAGAGCCAGCAGGCCGCCATCGATGGCGCCCACCACCTGGCCCTCGACTTCCACGCTCGCGGCGGTGACGCGCTGGATCAGGACGAGCATGTCGGGGTCTCGATGTGTGGCCGCAAAACGCTAGCAGAAGCCGGGACCAGGGACCGGGGACCAGGGACCAGGCGCGGCGCTTGCTGTTGGTCCCCGGTCCCTGGTCCCCGGTCCCGGCGTCACGCAACGCTAGACTCCGCCGGTGACCGACCTTGCCGCGCGCTTCCTCCATTTCCTCGCCACCACCGTTGCCCGCCTGCCGTGGCCGCTGCTGCGCGGGTGCGCCGATGCCTTCGCCGCCCTGCAGGCGCGGGGGCAGGGCCGCATGGGCAAGGTGGTGCGGCGCAACCTCGAACTCGCCTATCCCGACCAGCTGCCCGGCCAGCGCGAAGGCCTGCGCGCCCGGGTGCTGCGCACGACCGCGCGACAACTCTTCGAAACCCTGCGCTTCTGGACGCGCCCGCATGCGAAGAACCTCGCCGCGATCCGCGAATCACACGGCGTGGACCTGTTCGATGCGGCGATCGCGTCCGGCAAGGGCGTCATCGTCGCCGCGCCGCATTACGGCAGCTGGGAATTGCTCAACCAGTGGCTCGCTGCGCGCACGCCGCTGGCGATCCTCTATGCACCGCCGGAATCGCGCATCGGCGAAGGCTTCCTGCGCCGCGTGCGCGCCGCGCACGGCGATGCCGATCGCGTGACGCAGGTGCGCGCCGAAGGCCCCGCGATCCGCCAGTTGTTCAAGCTGCTGCAGGGCGGCGGCGTGATCGGGATCCTGCCGGACCAGCAACCGAAGGCGGGCGATGGGGAGTTCGCGCCGTTCTTCGGCATTCCCGCATTGACGATGACGTTGCTGACGCGCCTCGCGCAGCGCACCGGCGCGATCGTGTTGCTGGGATATTGCGAGCGCATCGCCGAATCCGACGACGGCCCGCTGTTCGCGTTGCGCTTCGAACCGGTGCCCGATGCCGCCGACGGCGTCGCGGCCCTCAACGCCGCGGTGGAACGCGTCGCGCGCCGCGACCCTGCGCAATACCAGTGGACCTACAAGCGCTTTTCGATCCCTGCGCCCGGCTCGACGCTCGGCAATCCGTACTGGCCCGACTGCTACCCTGCGCGGGCGCAACGCGACGCGCTCAAACGACAAGCCCCGCCATGACCGACGCCGTGCCCGAAGCAGATCCCGCAGCGCACCCCGTCCTCGCCGACTGGCGCCCGCTGCCGCCGCGCGCACGTTCGCTCTTCATGCTCTCGCACGCCACGATGGGATTGGCGCTCGCCGTTCCCGTCGCAATCGTGTCGGCCTCGACGCACTACGTCCCGATGATTCCCGCCGTGCTCGGCGCGCTGGTCATCGGCGCGGGCCTCGGTGCGTGGCTCGGCGCGAAACGCTTCCGCTCCCGGGCGTGGCGGCTGGACGAGGACGGCTTCGGCTATCGCAGCGGACGCCTGTTCCATCGCGAAACCCGCGTGCCCGCCTCGCGCGTGCAGCACCTGGACCTCAGGCACGGCCCGTTCGAACGCCACTGGAAGCTCGCCACGCTCGTCATCCACACCGCGGGCAGCAAGATGAGCGCCGTGTCGGTGACGGGCCTGGACGCCGACGACGCTGAAGTCCTCCGCGACCGCCTCGCACGCCAGCTCGAAACCGATGACGCCCTCTGAATCGCGGCGCCTGCATCCGTGGTCGTGGCTGTTCGTGCTGCTGCACCAGATGCGGCAGTTCATCCTGCCGCTCATCGCCACGTTTTTCTTCAAGGGCGACCGCGACGAACTGTGGCCGCTGATCGGCGTCGGCATCCTCACGCTCACCTCGGCGCTGCAATACCTGACGTATCGCTGGCAGGTCGGCACCGACGGCCTGACGATCCGCAGCGGTTGGCTCAATCGCCAGCGGCGCGAGATTCCGTTCGCGCGCATCCATAACGTCGTCGTCGAGCAGTCGATGCTGCATCGCGTGTTCGGCGTGGCGGAAGTGCGGCTGGAATCGGCCGGCGGCGACAAGCCCGAAGCGAGCATGCGCGTCCTGCGCCTGGACGATGCGCTCGCGCTGGAACGCCTGGTGCGCCATCGCGGCGCCACGCAATCGACGGAAGCCGCGAACGTCGAAGCCACTGCGCCCGCACCGACCACGCTGCTCGCCATGGATGTGCGCGAGGTCCTGCGCTACGGCCTGATCTCCAACCGCGGCCTGCTGCTGCTCGCCGGCGCGTACGCCGCGTCGATGCAGTTCAGCCCGCGCCTGCTCGAGAACCTCTTCGAATCCTGGGTGCGCAGCCTGTTCGGCTTCGCCGATGCGCATCACTTCGGTGCGCCGACGTACGCGCTCGCCCTCGTGTCGCTGGCGGTCGTGCTCATCGCGTTGCTGCGCATGCTGTCGATCGGCTCGGCGCTGCTGCAGTACTACGGCTTCCGCCTGAGCGAAGACGGCCCGCGCCTCACGGTGGAACGCGGCCTGCTCGCGCGCACGCGCAGCAGTGCATCGCGCCGCCGCCTGCAGGCGTGGACGATGCAGGAAGGCCTGCTGCATCGCTTGCTGCATCGACGCACGTTGAAAGTGGACACCGCCGGCGCGGGCACCAGCGAACACGGCCAGCGACGCCAGCGCGCCTTCCGCGAACTCGCGCCCATCGCGACGCCCGAGAAGTGCGATGCCCTGATCGAACACCTGTTGCCGCCGGACGCGGGCTGGGGCCAGCTCGACTGGCATGGCACGCATTGGAGTACGTGGGTGCGCGCGTTCCTGCCGGGCGTCTTCATCCCGATCGCGATCGCGACGGCCCTGACCTGGAACGTCGGGCCCATCGGCCTGCTCGTGCTGCTCTGGCTCCCGTGGGCCGCGTTCGTGGCGCGCAAGCACGCCTCGCATTCGGCCTACGCGATCAACGACCGCATCGTCGCCGTGCGCGGCGGCTGGTGGTCGAAGCACTGGCGCTTCGCCGAACTCGACAAGTTGCAGGCCTTGTCGCTGTCGCGCTCGCCGTTCGACCGGCCGTGGGGCACGGCGTCGGTGTGGCTGGATACGGCGGGGGCGGGATCGTCGACGCCATTGCGCGTTGCGTGCCTGCCGGAAGCCGAAGCACGCGCCCTCGTCGATCGCCTTGCGCACGTGCTGGCGCGCCGCAAGTTGCGCTGGTGACGCCTCAGGCGTTGCGTGCGAGCGTCAGGAAGAGGTTTTCGTAGCGCGTGTGCATCAGCTCGCGGCCGTGGTCCTCGAATGCCACGCGTCGCGCCGCCGCACCCATGCCCGCGGCCAGCACGTCGTCGCGCAGCAATTGTTCGAACGCATCGGCCATCGCCACCGGATCGGATTCGGCGACCAGCCGCCCGTCGTGCCCATCCTCGATCACTTCGCGCACGCCCGGCACATCGCTGCCCACCACCGCGCAGCCCGCCGCCATGCCTTCCAGCAACGCGAGCGGCATGCCTTCGTAATGCGTGCTCAACGCGGCGATGCGATGCGACATCAGCAACTCGGGCACGTTGCGCGCGACGCCGAGGAACGACACTTGCGACGCGATGCCGAGCTCGGCGGCGAGGTTTTCGAGCGGCTTGCGATGCATCGCCTTGCCACCGCCCGCGAACAGGACCGGCGGCGTGAGGCCGCGTTCGCGCAGCAATCCCACGGCGCGCAGCAGCGTCGCGTGGTCCTTCTGCTTGGAGAAGCGCGCGACCATCACGATGCCGGGGATGCGTCCGGCGAGCGGCTGCGCTTCGGCGTCGGCGAACGGATCCAGCCGGATCCCGTTCGGGATCGCGATCGTCTTCTCCGCCGGCATGCCCATCTCCAGCAGCACGCGTCGCACGCCTTCGGAACAGCCGACGATGCGATCCGTGCGCGCGGCCAGCCAGCGCGTCTGTCGCAGCCGCCAGCGCGTGTAGCGTTCGCGCGTGTTGTGCTCGACGTGCACCAGGTGCGGCACCTGCGCCAGCAGGCCCGCGTAACGGCCCCACAGGTGTTCGCTGAAGCCGTGCGCGACCAGCACGTCGGGCTGGAACGCGCGGCACGCCTGCACGAGCGCGAAGATCGTCGCGGCATGCGACCAGCCCGGCACCACGTCCACGGGCACGCCGGCCTGTTCGAGTTCGGCGATGCGGCGCGGATCGGTGCGGCGCTTGCGGCGCAGGACCAGCAGCGGCTCGATCGCGGGGCTCGCCATGCCGGCCTGGACCAGCGCGATGGCGACCTGCGTGGCGCCGCCGGAGAACCCGCCGGTCACGAAATGCAGCACGCGGACGGGGCGCGGGTCGGGTGCGGTCGTTGGCATGCAGGGAGTCTAGCGCGGCGGCCGCGGGCATAATCCCGCGCATGCCTGAGTCCTTGCCCCTGTCCGGCGTCGTCATCACGAAGAACGAAGCCGACCGCATCGAACGCTGCGTGGCCTCGATGCGCGCGCTGTGCAGCGAAGTGATCGTGCTCGATTCCGGTTCGACCGACGACACCGTGCACCTCGCCGCGGCCGCCGGTGCGCGCGTGGAATCGATGGAATGGCAGGGCTTCGCGCTGCAGAAGAACGCGGCGATCGCGATGGCGCGCGAACCCTGGGTGTTGCTGCTGGACGCGGACGAATGGCTGGAAGCGCCGGCGCAACGCGAAGTGCGCGCGCTGTTCGCGGGCGACCTCGAGCAGGCGGACGTCTGGTTGCTGCTGCGTCGCACGCATTTCCTCGGCCACGCGCTGCGCGGCGGCAGCTTCGCGCGCGAGCCGGTGCATCGCCTGTTCCGTTCGACGCTGCGCCACGGCCTGCGCGCCGTGCACGAATACCTGGACGTCGCCGGCCGCACCGTGCGCACCTCGCGCATCGTGCTGGAACACGACACCGCGCGCAGCGCGGAGGAATACTGGTTGAAGCTCCAGCGTTACGCAGCGTTGTGGGCGGGCGAGCAGCGCGCGAAGGGGCGCAGCGCGGGCCCGATGCGCGGCGTGTTCGCCGCGACGGCGTACCTGCTCAAGAACCTCGTGCTGCGCGGCGGCTTCGTCGACGGTGCCGCCGGCCTGCGCTTCCACTGGCTGCACGCGAAGTATTCGAAGCTGAAATACGACCTGCTGGCGCGCGCTGCGTAGTCAGCGGCAACCCGCGACGGCGTTCGCGTCCACCACCCACCATGCGCGGCGGTTCGCCGTGCCGACGGGTTGCGCCTTGCTGCGATCCACGCACTTGTCGAGCGCTTCATCCAGCACGAACAGGCGCCGATGCGCGGGATCCATGCGCAACCAGGTCAAGCCCGCCGCGAACTGCACGTCGAACGGCTGGCGGAACCCGAAGTCTTCCGTCGGCCCGACCGCTTGCAGCAGGTTCTGTTCCTTCCACCCGACCAGGCCCAGCGTGGCATCGCCGGCGAGGGCACGGCCGCGTTCCATCACCGCGCGCGACGAGTTCTCCGGATCCAGCAACACCGCGGTGCCGCTGAACAACACGATCACCAGCAACGACAGCGCGACCGCAGACCCGCGCAGCGCATCGCGCCGCCACCACGCCATCGCCGCGAGCATCGCCGCACCGCAGGCGGCGAGCAGCCACCACAATGCATCGCTGGCCGGATCGAGCCCGCGCTCGCTTTCGATGCGCACCTCGAACGACGGATCGCGCAGCACGGCGAACAGGCCCGCACCGAGGAACACCAGCCCCAGCACGACGACCAGCGCGACCAGGCACGCGCGGAACCCGCGTTTGCCGACGACGTCCGCCAGGTAAGGCCCCGCCGCCAGCGCCACCATCGGCAGCATCGGCAGGATGTACATGTCGCGCTTGCCGGGACTGGCGCTGAAGAACACCAGTACCAGCACTGCCCACGCCAGCGGCAGCCACACGCGGGCATCGCGCGCGCGCCACGCATCGCGCCAGCGCGGCGCGACCCACGGCAGCGCGAGCGCGAACGGCATCCAGAAGCCCGCGATGATCGGCAGGAAATACCAGAACGGCTGCGTGTGGTGCCACGCGCTCGCATAGCGGGTGGCCGTCTGCTTGAACAGCAACTCGTGCAGGTAGGCGCGGTGTTCGGCGTCGCCGCTGGTCATCGCCGTGATCACCATCGGCGCGAACCACAGCGCGATCGCCGCGAGGAACGCCAGCGCGCCCGCACTCCAGCGCCACGCGTTGTGCGAACCGAGCTGCGCCAATCCGTCCCACTTGCGCCAGCGCATCCACGCGTACGGAACCAACATCAGCAACGCGAGGAAGCCGACGCCCTTGCTGATCACGCCCAGGCCCGCCGCGAAGCACCCGATCCAGTACCAGCGCCACGCCGGCCCGCCGTGCGACGGCCCGCGCAACACGTGCCGCGCGATCCCGTACACGCCCAGCGTGATGAAGCACACCACCGTGGGATCGATCTGCGCGCGCTTGGCCTGGTAGAGGAACTGCGCGCACGCCAGCACGCCGATCGCCGCCCACAGGCCCGCACGATGCGAGAACAAGCGCCGGCCCAAGTCGTAGGTGAGCCACAGCGTGGCCATCGCCGCGATGAGCGAGGGCAGCAGGAAGGCGATGTTCCAGTTGCGCACCACCGCGTAGCAGGCGCCGATCAGCCAGAAGAACAGGGGCGGCTTGTCCGCGTACAACTCGTGGCCGCGATGCGGGAACAACCACTGGCCCGAGTCCCACATCTGCTTGGCGACGAGCGCGAAGCGCGGTTCGTCCGCGGGCCACGGCGCGCGCAGGCCGATGCCCGCGGCCAGCACCACGAAGGCGATCGCGAGGAACCAGAAGAGTTCGCGGCGTTGGCGGGCGTCATCCATGCGGCACGCACCTTACCGGAAGCCGGTGCGGTCGAGCGTCAGGCCTTGCGCAACCTTGCGTAGAAAAAGCCGTCCATGCCGTCGTCGCCGGGGAAGCGCTGGCGGCCGGGGCCATCGAGGCGACCGAAGGCGTCGGGCAACGCATCCACCTGCGCGCCCGGCGTGCGGGCGAGGAAGGCCTCGACCTGCACGGCGTTCTCCGCGCGCAGGATCGAACACGTGGCATAGAGCAGCACGCCGCCGGGGGCGAGCATCGTCCAGCACGCATCGAACAACCCGGCCTGCGTGGCGCACAGGGCGTCGAGGTCGGACTCGCGGCGATGGAGGAGGACATCGGGCTGGCGGCGCACCACGCCGGTCGCCGAGCACGGTGCATCGAGCAGGACCGCATCGAAGGGCACGCCGTCCCACCACGCATCGGGCGTGGCGGCATCGGCCGCGCGCAACGTGGCGCGGCCCGCGAGGCCGAGGCGCGCGAGCGTGTCGCCGACGCGGCGCAGGCGCCGGGCATCGATGTCGAGCGCGAGCAGGCGCAGCGTCGGATCGCGTTCCAGCAAATGCGCGGCCTTGCCGCCCGGGGCGGCGCACGCGTCGAGCACGTGCGCGCCGGCGGCGGGCGACAACGCTTCGGCCACGGCCTGCGCGCTGCCGTCCTGCACGGAGACATCGCCCGCGTCGAAGCCGGGCAACTCGTGCACGGGCAGCGGCACGGGCAGCACGATCGCTTCGGCGAGCGCGGGCGCGGCGTGGGCTTCGATGCCCTGCGCGGTGAGCAACGCGAGATACGCATCGCGCGAGGTGCGTGCGCGATTGACGCGCAACCACATCGGCGCCGGCGTGCTGCCTGCGGCGAAGATGCGCTCGGCCTCGTCGGCCCAGTCGTGGCGCACGCGTTCGCGCAACCACTTCGGCCACGCGGCGTCGGCGGCGACCGGCGGGAAACCATCGCGCACGGCGCGCCGCAGCAACGCGTTCACCATGCCGGCCTGGTGCGCACGGCCGAGCACGCGCGCGGCTTCCACCGTGGCATCGACGGCCGCATGCGGCGGCAATTGCATGTCGATCTGCGCGAAGCCTGCATAGAGCAGCGCGCGCAAGGGTGCATCGCGTCGCCCGAGCGGGCGCGGCGTCCACGCATCGAGCGCGGCTTCGAACCGCGCGCGCTGGCGCAACGCGGTGAACGCGATCGCTTCGAGCAGCGCGCGGTCGCGCGAATCGGGAATGCCGGGCAGCACCTGCCCGAGTTCGGCCTTCAGCGAACGCCCGTGGTGCAGCACTTCGTCGAGCGAACGTGCGACCAGGACGCGCAACGCGACGCCGGGTGCGGCGTTCATGCGGTTTGCAGGTCGCGGCGGGCGTTGAGGTAATCGGCGGCGGTGATGGCCTTGCCGCCCGCGCGCTGCAGCACGCGCACGCGCAACGCGCCGGTGCCGCAGGCGATGTCGATGCCTTCGCGGCCGGTGCGCACGATGGTGCCCGGCGCGGCGTCGACGTCGCGGCCGATCGCGATCGCACCATGGATGCGCACGCGTTCGCCGGCGATGTCGCCTTCGGCGATCGGCCACGGATCGAACGCGCGCACCTTGCGGGCGAGGGCGATCGCGGGCTGCGCCCAGTCGAGCAGCGCTTCGGCCTTTTCGAGCTTGCGCGCGTACGTCGCTCCTTCGGCAGGCTGCGGGCGCGCGACCGGGCGCATGCCGGCGCGCAGCAGACCCAGTCCGTCCGCGAGCGTCTGCGCCCCGAGCGCGGCCAGGCGATCGTGCAGCTGGCCGGCGGTTTCGTCCGCGCCGATGGCCATGCGTTGTTCGAGTAGCACCGGGCCGGTGTCCAGGCCCTTTTCCATCTGCATCAGGCACGCGCCGGTTTCGGTGTCGCCGGCTTCGATCGCGCGCTGGATCGGCGCGGCGCCGCGCCAGCGCGGCAGCAGCGACGCGTGCACGTTCCAGCAGCCCAGGCGCGGGATGTCGAGGATCGATTGCGGGAGCAGCAGGCCGTAGGCGACGACGACGAGCAGGTCCGGTTGCAGCGCGCGCAAGGCATCGCGCGAGATCTGCGTCTTCAAGGTTTCCGGTTGCAGCACCGGCAGGCCGCGCTTGAGCGCTTCGAGCTTGACGGGCGAGGGCGTCAGCGCGCGGCCGCGCCCGGCGGGGCGATCGGGCTGCGTGTAGACGGCGACGACTTCATTGCGCTGCGCGGCGGCGCGCAACGACGGCACGGCGAATTCCGGCGTGCCGGCGAAGACGATGCGGAGCGACATCGGGCCGGGCGTCAGGCCGCGGCCTGGCGCTTCGCCTTCGCGAGCTTCTTGCGCACCATCTCGCGCTTGAGCGGCGAGAGGTAATCGACGAACAGCTTGCCTTCGAGGTGGTCCATCTCGTGCTGGATGCACACCGCGAGCAGGCCGTCGACGTGCATCTCGAAGGACTTGCCGTGGCGGTCCAGTGCGCGCACCGTGATCTCGTTGGCCCGCGTGACGTCCGCGAAGATGTTCGGGACGGACAGGCAGCCTTCCTGGTACACCTGCTCGCCGGCGCGCTCGAGGATCTCCGGGTTCACGAACACCAGCGGCCGGTTCTTTTCCTCCGACACGTCTATGACCATGAAGCGCTGGTGCACGTCGACCTGGCTGGCGGCCAGCCCGATGCCCGGTGCCTCGTACATGGTCTCGAACATGTCGTCGACCAGGCGCTGGAACGCGGGATCGGCCAGTTGCGCGGGTTCGAGCGTGGCGGCCTTGGTGCGCAGGCGCGGGTCGGGGAATTCGAGGATGGGGAGCAGGGCCATGGCGGGGATGTTCGAGGGCGACACGAAATGGGGGCGCCGGTCACAGGCGCAACAAAGGGGGCGTTCGACGGTCGCGATTGTAACGCCGTGCGCTTGCAAAGGCCCGCATCTTGTGGGCTATAGTGCCCCGGCTTTTAGGGGAAAAACTCAAGGGGAGCGGATACATGGCCGCCATGCTTAAACGGCTTAGTACGGTTTGTGCGGTCGCCTGCCTGACCGTTGCCACATACGCGGCCGCCGTGGAAATGCGCGGCGACCATCCGGACACCTACGTCGTCAAGAAGGGTGACACGCTGTGGGACATCTCGGGCCGCTTCCTCAAGCGCCCGTGGCTGTGGCCGGAAATCTGGCAGGCCAACCCGCAGATCCAGAACCCGCACCTGATCTATCCAGGCGACGTGATCTCGCTGGCCTACCTCGACCGCGTCGCGGTCCAGCAGGGTCCGCGCACGGAGGCCCCGGTCACCGGCGTCCCGCTGTCGGAAGTCGAGCCGTTCCTGAAGAACCTCTCGGTGGTCGACCAGTTCGACCAGCTGCCGTACGTGGTCGGCCTGGAAGACGATCGCCTGCGCGGCACGCAGGGCCAGGTCGCCTACGTGAAGGGCCTGGAGGGCGCGCAGCCCGGCCAGCGCTACGCCGTGGTGCGCCCGACCACCAAGTACACGCGCCTGGACCGCCAGGCCTGCTGCGACATCTTCTTCAATGAAGACCTCGACTTCAGCGGCCGCCAGACGGTGGACTCGGTCAACTTCTGGACCGCGGCCGTCGTCGGCGACAACGGCAGCGAAGTGCTGGGCTACGAGCTGATGCAGCAGAACGTCGGCACGGTCACGCGCGGCGAAGTGGGTGGCATCGAAGCCACCACGCTCGTGCTGGACGTGGAAGGCCGCGAAGTGCGCACCGGCGATCGCCTGGTGCCGGTGCAGATGCAGCCCTACGACCTGCAGTTCTTCCCGCACGCGCCGAAGCAACAGTTCGAGTATGGCCGCGCGCGCATCCTCGCCGTGGCGGACGCGTTGCACTACAGCGGCCCGCACGACGTGGTGGCCCTGTCGGTCGGCGCGCGCGACGGCGTCGACAACGGCACGGTGTTCTCGATCTGGCGCGTCGGCAGCGAAGTCACCGATCGCGTGAAGTTCGGCATGAACCGCGACGACGACCTGTTCTCGAAGGCCGACAAGATCCGCCTGCCCGACGAATACGCCGGCCACGTCATGGTGTTCCGCACCTTCGACAAGGTCAGCTACGGCCTGGTGATGGAAAGCATCAAGCCCTCGCGCGTCGGGTACGAACTGAAGCATCCGGACGCGCCCTACTGATCGTGTAGGGTTCTCCCGACAGCACAACGCGACGGCGCCCGAGGGCGCCGTCGTCGTTTGCGGCGCACGCTGCTGCGATGAACGCCGACGACGCGCTGCTCGCCCTGGCCCTCGACGGGGCATCCGAAAAAATCCGGCACCGCACGCACGCGTGGCTCGCACGCGACGGCCATGCGCTGCTGGGAATCCACCATCCCGACTACCCACCGCTGCTCAAGCGCAGCCCGTCGCCGCCGCAGTGGCTGTTCGTCGACGGGGACGCCAGCACGTTGTGGCATCCGGGCATCGCCATCGTCGGCACGCGCCTGCCCACGCCCGACGGGCGCGACAACGCGCGCGAGTTCGCGGCGTCGTTCGTGCAGGGCGGGCTGTGCGTCACCAGCGGGATGGCGGCGGGCATCGATTCGGCCGCGCACATCGGCGCGCTGGATGCGAAGGGCCCCACCGTCGCGGTGCTGGGCACCGGCATCGACATCGCCTTCCCGCCGGGCAACCGCCGGCTGATGGAACGCATCTCGCAGGAAGGCGTGGTGGTCAGCGAATACCCCCCGGGCACGCAAGGGCAAACGTTCACCTTTCCGCATCGCAACCGCATCGTCGCCGGGCTGTCCCTCGGTACGCTGGTGATCGAAGCGGCCTACCGTTCCGGCGCGCTCATCACCGCGCGCCTGGCCGCCGACGCCGGCCGCGAGGTGTTCGCCACCCCCGGCTCGATCCGCAACCCCATGGCCCGCGGCTGCCATCGCCTGCTGCGCGAAGGCGTCACGCTGGTGGAAACCCCGCAGGAAGTCCTGGACGCACTGGCCCCGGTCGCGACCGCCTTCGCCGACGACTTGCGCGCGCGCCTGGACGTCCCCACTTCGTCACGCATCGCGTTGCAACATTCCTTGCCCGACATGGATGTCGATACCCAGCGCTTGTGGGATGCGATCGGCCATGACCCAACCCCTATGGAAACCCTTGTCATGCGAACTGGATTGACGGCTGCGAAAGTTGCCTCCATCCTGCTGTCCATGGAGCTTGGAGGGCGTGTGGTTTCCCAGCACGGCCGCGTTACCCGCAAGTCATCCTGAACCTCCACAGCGCCCGTCGTGGCGCAGGCCGAGGGAAATGAAAGAGAGCATCCTGGACGTCCTGCTTTACCTGTTCGAGCACTACTTCACCAACGACACCGTCCCACCGGTCGGCGACCGCGACACTCTCCAGAACACCCCGCTGTTCTCCGAACTCACCGACGCCGGCTTCAGCCCGGCCGAGATCACCAAAGCCTTCGACTGGCTCGACGCCCTGGCCGAACAACGGCCGCAGACCACGGCGCCGCGCACCAACGGCCCGACCCGCGTCTTCCATGGCCCCGAACTCGAGAAGCTCGATGTCGAGAGCCGCGGGTTCCTGTTGTTCCTCGAACAGCACGGCGTCCTGGACGCCGACCAGCGCGAGCTGGTGCTGGACCGCGCGATCGCCCTGGACCAGGACGAGCTGGAGATGGACGACCTGAAATGGGTGGTCCTGATGGTCCTGTTCAACCAGCCGGGGTCCGAAGCGGCCTATGCGTGGATGGAAACGCAGATGTTCCTGGACGAGCCCGAGCCCGTGCACTGAACCCTGAATACGTGCGCCAGCGCACCCGGCGGGTGCCGGACCCGTCGGGATTCGGTCCCGGCGGGGGCAGGCGAGGGTTGACAGCGCCGCCAGCGGCGTGACACCACTAAAAAAGGAATCCATACCAACGCCCGTGGCCCCCGGCCCCGGGCGTTGCCTTCTCTGCCGGCCTTCGACGTTGGTCCTTCCAGCATCAGGTCCCCCCACCGCGCAGGCTCCATGGCCAAGAATCTCCTCATCGTCGAGTCGCCCGCCAAGGCCAAGACGATCAACAAGTACCTCGGCAAGGACTTCACCGTCCTGGCCTCCTATGGCCACGTGCGCGACCTGGTCCCGAAGGAAGGCGCGGTCGATCCCGAGAACGGGTTCGCCATGCGCTACGACCTCATCGAGAAGAACGAAAAGCACGTCGATGCGATCGCCAAGGCCGCCAAGGGCGCCGACGCGCTGTTCCTCGCGACCGACCCGGATCGCGAGGGCGAGGCCATCAGCTGGCACATCGCGGAGATCCTGCGCGAACGCGGCCTGCTGAAGGACAAGACGCTGCAGCGCGTGGTCTTCACCGAGATCACGCCGCGCGCCATCAAGGAAGCGATGACGCAGCCGCGCCAGATCGCCACGGACCTGGTCGATGCGCAGCAGGCGCGCCGCGCGCTGGATTACCTCGTCGGCTTCAACCTCTCGCCCGTGTTGTGGCGCAAGGTGCAGCGCGGCCTGTCCGCGGGCCGCGTGCAGTCGCCGGCGCTGCGCATGATCGTGGAGCGCGAGGAAGAGATCGAAGCGTTCATCGCGCGCGAGTACTGGAGCATCGAAGCCGAGCTCGCGCACGCCTCGCAGGCCTTCACCGCGAAGCTGACGAAACTCGACGGCAAGAAGTTCGAACAGTTCACCGTCACCGACGGCGACACCGCCGAAGCCGCGCGCGAACGCATCCTCAAGGCCGCCAGCGGCGCGCTGCATGTCACCGACGTGGCGAGCAAGGAGCGCAAGCGCCGTCCCGCGCCGCCGTTCACCACCTCCACGCTGCAGCAGGAAGCCGCGCGCAAGCTCGGGTTCACCACCAAGCGCACGATGCAGGTCGCGCAGAAGCTCTATGAAGGCGTGGCCATCGGCGACGAAGGCACCGTCGGCCTCATCAGCTACATGCGTACCGACTCGGTGCACCTGTCGGTGGACGCGCTGGGCGAACTGCGCGACGTGATCGCGCGCGACTTCGGCACGCGTGCGTTGCCGGACAAGCCCAATTTCTACCAGACCAAGTCGAAGAACGCGCAGGAAGCGCACGAAGCCGTGCGTCCCACCTCCGCGCTGCGCACGCCCTCGCAGGTGTCGCGCTACCTCACCGACGACGAGCGCCGCCTGTACGAACTGGTGTGGAAGCGCACCGTCGCCTCGCAGATGGTGCCGGCGATCCTCAACACCGTCAGCGTCGACCTGGCCGCCGGCAGCGAACACAGCTTCCGCGCCAGCGGCACGACCGTGATCGATCCGGGCTTCCTCGCCGTGTACGAGGAAGGCAAGGACACCAAGACCAGCGACGACGAAGACGAAGGCCGCAAGCTGCCGGCGATGAAGCCCGGCGAGCGCGTGCCGCTCGATCGCGTTCACGCCGACCAGCATTTCACCCAGCCGCCGCCGCGCTTCACCGAAGCCGCGCTGGTGAAGGCGCTCGAGGAATACGGCATCGGCCGTCCGTCCACGTACGCCTCGATCATCCAGACGCTGCTGTTCCGCAAGTACGTCGAGATGGAAAGCCGCAGCTTCCGTCCGAGCGACGTCGGCCGCGCGGTGTCCAACTTCCTCAGCAGCCACTTCACCCGCTACGTCGATTACGACTTCACCGCCAAGCTCGAAGACGAGCTGGATGCGGTGTCGCGCGGCGAGGAAAACTGGGTGCCGCTGATGGAGAAGTTCTGGGGCCCGTTCAAGGAACTGGTGGACGACAAGACCGAGAGCGTCGATCGCTCCGAGGCCACCGGCGCCCGCGAACTCGGCACCGATCCGAAATCCGGCAAGCCGGTCAGCGTGCGCCTCGGCCGTTACGGGCCGTACGCGCAGATCGGCACGGCGGACGACGAAGACAAGCCGACGTTCGCGTCGCTCCGTCCCGGCCAGAGCATGCACACGATCTCGCTCGAGGATTCGCTGGAGCTGTTCAAGCTGCCGCGCAAGCTCGGGCAGGACAAGGAAGAAGAGGTGAGCGTCGGCATCGGCCGCTTCGGCGCGTTCGCCAAGCGCGGCGCGGTGTATGCCTCGCTCAAGAAGGAAGACGATCCGTACACGATCGACCTGGCGCGCGCGGTGTTCCTGATCGAAGAGAAGGAAGAGATCGCGCGCAACCGCGTCATCAAGGCCTTCGACGGCAGCGACATCCAGGTGCTCAACGGGCGCTACGGTCCGTACATCAGCGACGGCCGCCTCAACGGGCGCATCCCGAAGGATCGCGAGCCGAGCTCGTTGACGCTCGACGAAGTGATCAAGCTGATGGAAGAAACCGGCAAGCCGATGCGCGGGCGTTTCGGGAAGAAGGTCGCCAAGAAGGCGCCGGCGAAGAAGGCCGCGGTCGCGAAGGCGCCGGCGGCGAAGAAGGCGCCTGCGAAGAAGGCCGCCAAGAAAGCCACGAAGAAGATCGCGAAGAAGTCGGCGAAGAAGGCGACCAAGAAGGTCGCGAAGAAAGCGGTCGCGAAGCAGGCCGCCGCCAACCCGGTCTGAGCGCGATGGCATCGCGCCTCACGCCATCCGCCGCCGCCGCGTTGTTGCGCGACGGCGGCGTCGTCGCCTATCCCACCGAAGCGGTGTGGGGCCTGGGTTGCGATCCGTTCGACGAAGCCGCGGTGACGCGATTGCTCGCGATCAAGCGTCGCCCGGTGGACAAGGGCGTGATCCTCATCGCCGCGTCGCTCGCGCAATTCGACGGCCTGCTCGACTGGGACGCGTTGCCACGCGATCGCGCCGAGGCCGTGCGCGCGCAATGGCCCGGCCCGCGCACCTGGACCGTGCCGGCCACCGCGCGCGTGCCGGCGTGGATCACGGGCGTGCATGCGAGTGTCGCGGTGCGCGTGACCGACCATCCCGGCGTCATCGCGTTGTGCGAGGCCTTCGGCGGACCGCTCGTCTCGACCAGCGCCAACCTCGCCGGCGAACCGCCCGCGTTCTCCCTCGACGCGTTGTCCGCGCAGGTCCTGGCCCTGGTGGACGGCTTGCTGGAAGGCGACACCGGCGGCCTGCGCGCGCCCACCGCCATCCGTGACGCCCTGACCGGCGACGAACTGCGCGCCGGCTGAGCCACGCGCCACCCCCTGTTGCACGGCCATCGGCAGGCGCAAGATGCGCGCATGCAGTCGACCCCCCGCCTCGTCGCCGCCCTGGTCCTCGCAGGCCTTGCGAGCGCCGTCCCCGTGCGCGCCTTCGCCGCCGACGTGACGATCTACCGCTGCATCGACGCCAAGGGCCACGTCACCCTGCGCGATTCGCCATGCGCGGCGGGCGAGAAACAGGAAACACGCACGATGGCCCGCCCGGTCGACGCCGCACCGCGCGCACCGCAAGCGCGCCCCGCACCCGTGGAAGCGCCCGCGCCCCGCGAACGCACCACCGTCATCTACCAGCCGCGCCCGTTGTACGAATGCATCACGCCGGACAACGTGCGTTACACCAGCGAAACCGACGAGGGCAATCCGCGCTGGGTGCCGCTGTGGACGCTCGGCTATCCCGTCTATGCGATTCCCGGCCACCATTCCGGTGCGGGGTTCGCGTTGAGCAACGGCAACATGTCGATCTCCGGCGGATCGCATTCCGTGTCCGGCCCGTACATCTCGCCCGCGGCCTACGGCGCCGGCACGTACGTGCAGGACACCTGCTACGCGTTGCCGCAGGCCGACGTGTGCGACCGCATCCGAGACCGCCGCGAGGAAATCCGTACCCGCTTCTTCAACGCGATGCCCAGCGAACGCGATGTGCTGCGCGTCGAAGAACGCAGCCTCAACGCGCGCATCGAGCAGGACTGCAGCGCGCACTGACCGCGCTTGCGCTAGGCTCCGCGCATGCCCCGCCTCCCCCTGTTCATCGTTGCTTCGTGCCTCGCGCTGTGCAGCGTCACCGCGCGCGCCACCACCATCTATCGCTGCACCGACGCCAAGGGCGCGGTCACGATGCAGAACGACGTGCCCTGCGGCCCGGGCATGAAGCAGGAAATCCGCAAGATCGGCGAGGTGCCCACCGCCGCGCCGCCGCCAAAACGCGCCGCTGCAGAGCCGCCGAAGAGCCTCCCGCCGCCGGGCGCGCAGTTCGAACTGGTGCGCGGCCCCGTCAGCGAACAATTGCCGGAACCCACCGTCCCCGTCGCAGAACGCAAGCCCCCGCCGCCCCTGTTCGAATGCAAGACGTGGGAATCGGAGGTCTACCTCAGCGACACCGCCGAACCTGAAGCGCGTTGCGCGCCCCTGAACACGACGGGCCTGGACGGCAATCCCTCCTTCGGCGCGGGCGCCGCGTGCGAAGTCAAGCGCGATACGTGCACCGCGATCGAAGGAGACGCCCTGTGCGCCGCGTGGTCGCGTCGCGTGGATGAAGCGCGCTTCCGCATGACCTACGCGGCACCGTCGGAGAAGACCGCACGCAAGGCCGAATATGACAAGCGCCTCGCCGATTACGTGGACAGCAGTTGTCGCTGAACGCGTTGCGCGAAGTTTGATGAATTGCGCCGCGTTACTTTTTCTTGACCTCGTCCAAGCATTTGCCTAACCGACGGTTCCCTATGGTCGCCATTCCCTCCACCAACCCCCGAGGTGAAGACGCATGGCGAACCAGACTCCCGGCACCACCACCAACAACAACATCAGCCGCACGAGCAATCGCGGATTCGCGAGCATGGATCCGGAAACGCAGCGCAAGATCGCGCAGAAGGGCGGCGAAGCGGTGAGCCGAGATCGTGAACACATGTCGGCGATCGGCCGCAAGGGTGGCGAAGCCTCCGGCGGCGGCAACCGCAAACTCACTCCCGAAGAACCCCAGAACCCCTGAGCGGCAGGCCAGGTTGGTTCAAAGGAAACGCCCGCATCGCGGGCGTTTTCATGTGCGCATCCCGCTATTCAGTCACGTGGCTGCGCTTGCGCGCGCATTGCTTCGTAATGCTTCCGCACGCAGGCGAAGCCTTCGCCGCCGAGGATCATGGTCTGTCCCGCCCAGCGCACGGTGCGCCCGTTCCAGGCTTCCACGCAGAAATGGCGCGCCGGTGCCTGCGCCGCGGTGCGTGGCGTGCGTGACGCGCGCGCGCTTTGCAAGGGCGAGGTCACGGGCGGTGCGGCTTCGAGGACGAAGATGTCGCCGTCGAGGTCGACGAAGTACACGTTCCCCGCCTGGTCCGTGCCGAACGAGGCGATGTTGTTGAAGGCGCCCACGTCCGGCGCGAAGTCCGTGTTGCGCACGGTGAATGCGTCGCTCGGCAGCGTCGTGCCGGGGATCAGGGAATCGACCGGCACCGACCACACGTTCGGCCGGATGAAGTCCGCGAAGATGTATTGCCCGCGCAATGAATCCACCGGCCCGCGATACACCACGCCGCCGATCACCGTCGACCCTTCGCGCGTGCCGGTGCCGTGCGAATACCGCGCGACCGGTGGCACGAGCCCGGCGGACGCGCTGCCCTTGAACGGTTGCGTGCCTTCCAGCAACGACCAGCCGAAATTCGCGCCGCCATCGGTGGGCCGCATCAGGTCCACTTCCTCGATCGCATCTTCGCCGACGTCGCCGATGAACAGATTCCCGGTCTGCGCATCGAAGCTGTTGCGGAACGGATTGCGCAAGCCGTACGCCCAGATTTCCGGCGCGCCGCCCACGCCCGCGAACGGATTGCCCGCCGGGATGCCGTAGTTGCGCGTGGGATCGCCCGGGAACTGGTCCACCGACACATCCACGCGCAGGATCTTGCCGAGCCAGGTATTGCGGTCCTGCCCGTTGTTGTCGGGATCGCCGGAGCCGCCACCGTCGCCGATTGCGATGTACAGCATCCCGTCGGGCCCGAAGCCGAGCCAGCCGCCGTTGTGGTTGGAGCGCGGGTGCGGCTGGCGCAGCACAAGTTGCATCGAGGTCGGGTCCGCGATGTCGCGATCCGCCGCGGTCGTGCGATAGCGCCGCACTTCGATGGTGCCGACCGGATCGGTCACGAACACGTAGAACACGCCCGTCGTCGCGAAGTCCGGCGCGGTCGCGAAGCCCAGCAGGCCGCGTTCGCCGTTGGTGGAGAGCTGCCCGCGCAGGTCGAGGAAATCCACCGCATCGAACGTGCCGTTGGACGGCTGCAGGATGCGGATGCGCCCCGCGAGCTCGCCGACGAACACGCGGCCCGAGTTGTCGGGCACCGGCGCGAGCAACACCGGCGAGGCCATGCCCGTCACCACGCGGCGCACGCGGAAGGCCACGCTCTCGCGATCGGTGACGCTGATCGACACGGTGAGCGTGGTCGTCGAGATCCCATCGCTCGCGCCGATCGTCACGACGTACACATTGTTGCCATCGCTGTCGGTGGGCGCTTCGAAATTGGGCGGCGTGATGAACGACAGCGCGCCTGCGGCCGTCAGGTTGAACAACGCCGCGTCCGCGCCGCCCACCTTCGAGAACGTCACCGGGTTGCCGTCCATGTCGCTCGCGGTCGCGGTGTAGATCGTGCCCGCCGAGTCTTCGAGCACGGCGACCGCGGCCGCGGAGGTGAACACCGGGGGCTGGTTACCCACGCTCACCATCAGCCCGCTGCTGGTCGCGCTGCCACTGCCGGGACAACCGGCGAGCATCGTCACCAGGCACGCGAGCGCCGCGGCCTGGAGGAGGTTCGCGATGCGGGGAAACCGATCGGACAACCGCAGCATGGCGTCACTCCGCGCGGGGGCCCGGCGATCGTGCGACGCGCACCGGCAGCGGCGGGTGAAACCGCGCGACCGTTCGTCAGGTCGGGCCGCGGCTCAGAAGCCGTAGCGCAGGAAACCCCCGTCCACCGCGATGCATTCGCCGGTGACGTAACTCGACGCGGGCAGGCACAGGAACGCGACCGCGCCCGCGACTTCCTCCGGTTCGCCGATGCGCCCGATGGGCGTGCGCAGCAGCACTTCGTCCAGGTAATCCGGATCGGAGAGCTTGGTTTGCGTGCGGCGCGTGCGGATGTACCAGGGCGCGACCGCGTTGACGCGCACGCCGTCCTCGGCCCATTCCACCGCGAGGTTGCGCGTCATCTGGTGCATCGCCGCCTTGGCCATGCCGTAGGGCGCGCCGCTGCGCACGTGCGTGCTGCCCGATACGCTGCCGACATTCACGATGGCGGACGCGGCGTGCTTCGTCAGCAGCGGGTGCGCGTAGCGCGAGAGTTCGAAGGCGGAGAACAGGTTGATCTCGAAGATCTGCCGCCATTCCTCTTCGGTGTATTCCACTGCCGCGCGCGTGAGGTTGCCGCCGGCGTTGTTGACCAGGATGTGCAGGCCTTCGCCGAAGTCTTCGACCCAGTCGAGCAATTCGCGGCGTTGCTCGTCCTCGGCCACGTCGGCGACGAAGCCTTGCACGTCGCGTTCCGGGAAATCCTCGGCCAGTTCCATGCGGGCCGATTCCAGCGCGGTGGCGTCGCGCGCGGCGAGCAGCACGTCGGCGCCGAAGCCGAGCAGTTCGCGCGCGATGGCGCGGCCGATGCCCGCGCTGCCGCCCGTCACCAGGGCCAGCTGTCCGTCCAGCCGCCAGCGCTTGGGATCCATGCGTGTTGCCCCGCGATTCCGAGTCCGGCGTAGCATAGCCGCGCCCGCCCACCGGATGCCTGCAATGAAGCGACCTGCTGTCCCGATGTTCGCCGCGCTTTGCCTGGTACTGGCCTGCACCGCGTGCTCCAAGCCCGCGCCGCCGGACAAGGACCGCCCGCCGGAACCCACCGCGCAGGCCGAACGTCCCTACGGCAACCCGCACGCGTTGCGCGATTCGATCCAGGCGCCGATCAACAAGGCGAAGTCGGCCGAAGCCGTGACGCTGGAAGCGGCGAAGCAACAGCAGGCCTCGATCGACGCGCAGATGGCGGGCGAGGATCCGGCGGCGGCGACGACGCAGTAAGCGTCGTCGCGTTGCGATCAGCGTTGCCGGCTCAGAGGCGGCAGAAGCAGTACGCCAGCGCCTTCACCGGCGCGCCGGGGCGACGCTGCATCGCGGCGTCCAGCAGTTTCAGGTCCGCATCCACGTTCGGCAGGCTGCGCGCGACCATCGTGCGCGCCACGCCCTGCGCGAACGAAGACTCGCGCAACCACGCCGCACCGGCGCGGCTTTCGACCATGCTGGCGAAGAAGCGCTCGAACGGCGTGACTTCGCGTTCGATGTAGCGCACGCGGTACGCATCGGGCTTGCCGAGCTTCGCGCGCTTGGCGGCATCGTCGATCGCGGTCTGCAAGCCACCGAAATCATCGACGAGCCCGCGTTCCTTCGCCTGCGCGCCGGTCCACACGCGACCGCGCGCGATGGCGTCGATCTCCTCGACGCTCTGCTTGCGCGCCTGCGCGACGCGGCCGGTGAAATCGCGATAGCCCTTGTCGATGACCGACTGGATGACGTCGCCGACGGCCGGGTCCAGCGGACGCGTGATGTCGAAGGCGCCCGCGAAACGCGTGGTGCCGACGCCATCGGTATGCACGCCGATCTTGTCGAGCGCGCGCGGCAGCGTGGGGATGAGGCCGAAGATGCCGATGGAGCCGGTGATCGTCGAGGGATCGGCGTAGATGCGATCGGCGTTCATCGAGATCCAGTAGCCGCCCGACGCGGCCAGGTCGCCCATCGAGACGACGACGGGCTTGCCGGCTTCCTTGAGCGCGACGATTTCGCGACGGATCTGCTCGGACGCGAACACTTCGCCGCCGGGCGAATCCACGCGCAGCACGAGCGCCTTGACGTTCTCGTCGTCGCGCGCTTCGCGTAGCAACGCCGCGGTGGACACGCCACCGATGCTGCCCGGCGGTTGTTCGCCGCCGCTGATTTCGCCCGCGGCCACGACCACGGCCACCTGCGGACGCGGATCGGTGGACGGCAGGCCCGGATCGATGTGGCGCAGGTACGTGTCGAGCGACACCTGGCGGAATCCGCCTTCGGCATCCGCGTCGGCGACGCCGCGTTGGATCAGCAGGTCGTCGACGTCTTCCTGCGTCTTCAACCCGTCGACGAGCTTCTGCTGCAACGCGTAGCGCGCCAGGTCGCCGCGCGCGGCGGCGATGCCTTCGGGCATCGTGTCGATGCCGGCGGCGAGGTCCTTCGGCGACAGCTTGCGCGCCTTGGCGACGTCGGACAGATACCGCTGCCACACGTCGTTCATCCAGAACAGGTCGGCTTCCTTCGCCTGCGGCGAGGCGGCATCGAGCACGTAGGGTTCGGCCGCCGACTTGAATTCGCCGACCTTGAACAGGTGCACGTCGACGCCGAGTTTTTCCTGCAGGCCTTCGCGGTAGTACTGGCGATAGCGATCGAGGCCTTCGAGCACCAGGCCGCCCATCGGATCCAGGTACACCTCGTCGGCCTGCGCGGCGAGCAAATACTGCTCCTGCACGAAGCTCTCGCCGAACGCGACGACGGGCTTGCCCGACGCGCGCAGGCGCGCGAGCGCCGCGGCGACTTCGCGCATCGACGCATAGCCGGACGGCTGCAGGCGATCCACGCGCAGGAACACGCGTTCGATGCGCTTGTCGGTGCGGGCCGCATCGAGCGCGCGCAGCAGGTCGCGCAGCTGGATTTCCTCGTCGCGGTCGTCGCCCAGCGCATGCGCGAGCGCGCGGCTGGCGGTGTCGCTGCTGAACTGCTCGACCAGGCGGCCTTCCGGCGCGATGACGAGCGTGGTGCGCGACTCGAGCGGGCGCAGCCCGCCGCCGGAGAACAACAACACGATCAGCAGGAACGCCAGGCTGAAGAAGACGATGTTGAAGACGAGGCGGCGGGTGAAGTTCATCGCATCCCACAGCCACACGAACAGGCTGGCGATGGGACCGCGGCGACGCACTTCGTTCATGGCAAGGCTCCGGGGCGGGCGCGTGCGCCCGTGGGACAACGTTGGACCGCCAGCCTAACGGGTGGCGTGTGTGCGATTCATGCGCCGTCGGTCATGGCGACGGGGGATGGCGTCCCTGCTTCCATGGGGATGCGGCGCGAACTGCGCAAGAAGCGGGCCGACAGGAGGAGGGCCGCGACGGACAGGCCCACGATCAGGCCGATCCACATGCCCTGCGGTCCCCAGCCCAGGCCCAGCCCGAGCCCGGCGCCCAGCGGCATGCCGACGCCCCAGTACGCGAACGCGGCGAGCAGCATCGGGCGCTGCGTGTCGCGCAGGCCGCGCAGCGCGCCGGCCGACAACACCTGCACGCCGTCGGGGAACTGGAACGCCGCTGCATACAACAACAGGTTGGCCGCGAGCATCGCCACCGCCGTGTCGCGCGTGTAGAGCCCCGCGAGCGCGTGGTTGCCCGACAGCAGCAACACGCCCGACAGCGCCTGCGTCGCGAACATCAGCGCATACCCCGCGAACGCCGCGCGCCGCACGCCCTCGCGATCGCCGCGGCCCATTGCATGCCCGACGCGCACGGTGGTGGCTTCGGCCAGGCCGAACGGGATCATGAAACACAGGCTCGCCACGTTGATCGCGATCTGGTGCGCGGCCACCGGCACGCCGCCGAGGCGACCGATGAGCAACGCGGTCGCGATGAACAAGCCGCCTTCCATCAGCACCGTCACGCCGATCGGCAGGCCCGTGCGCAACAGCGTGCGCAGCGTGTCCCATCGCGGCGGATCGAATTGCGCGAACAGGTGCAGCGGTGCGAAACGCTTCGAACGCAGCAGGTACAGCGCGAACGCGATTGCCTGGCACCACATCATCACGGCCGAGGCGATGCCGAGCCCGCCCGCGCCGAGTTCCGGCAATCCGCCCACGCCCCAGGTCAGCGCGTAGCCCAGCGGCACGAGCACGACGAGGCCGCCGAAGCCGAGCACCATCGTCGGCAGCGTCCAGTGCAGGCCGTCGCTGAGGTAGCGCATGCACAGGTACAGCGTCAGCGCGGGCACGCCCCAGCGGATGCCGTGCAGGAAGGCGATGGCCCCGGGGCGGATGTCCGGGGCGATGCCCATCGGCGCGAGCGCATGGGTCACGACCGTGAGGAACAGCGCCAATACGAGGCCCAGCGCCGCCGCCAGCCACAACGCCTGGCGGAACAGCGGGGCGATCTCGTCGCGGCGTCCGGCGCCGTCCAGCTGCGACACGGAGGGCGGCAACGCCATCAGCGTGCCCATCGGCACCATCATCGGCAGCCAGAACAACGCGGTGCCCACGGCCACCGCCGCCAGCGTGTCGGTCCCGTGGTGGCCCGCGATCACGCTGTCCACGAACCCGATCAGGCCGGTCGACAGGTGCCCGAGCACCAGCGGCGCGGCAAGCGTCGCGCTGGTGCGCAGTTCACGCGCAAAGCGCGGCGGCGGGGGTGGGGAAGCCATGCGGAAGAGCTTGATCCGGAAGGGGCAGGCGCGATCGAGGTGGCGCCGGGTCGCGCTGCGTCGCTATCTTACCGGCCAGCAAGGGGACCCAATGAGCGACACCACCATCACCGCCACGCCCGACGAAGGCATGCGACCGGAACCGCAGCAGGCCGCGTGCCAGAACTGCGGCACCCCGTTGCTGGGCGAGCACTGCTACCGGTGCGGCCAGCCGGTGAAGGGCCTGGTGCGCCATTTCAGCAGCATCATCGGGGACTTCCTGGACAGCGTGCTCAACATCGACGCGCGCGTCTTCCGCACGCTGTGGCCGCTGTTCTCCAAGCCCGGGTACCTGAGCCACGAGTATTTCGAAGGCCGCCGCGTCCGCTATGTCAGCCCGGTGCGGCTGTTCGTGTTCCTCAGCATCGTCACGTTCTTCGTCGCGCAGTTCACGCTCGACTTCAGCGGCGTGAAGATGGACGGCGACGGCAACAACGACGCCATCGCCTCGGCGAAGACGGTGCAGGAGGTCGTCCGCAACCGCGACGCCACGCTGGCCGAGCTGCAGAAAGCCCATCGCGACACCGGCGACGTGCCGGGCGTATCCGTGGGCCTGGATGCCGCCGCCACCGCCATCCGCGCCAAGGCCGACCGCCGCATCGCGGAACTCAAGGCCGTCAAGCCGGGCGATGCCGCCAGGAACAAGGCGCCCGAGCAGGACAACGATGAGGATTTGTCCTTCAACGGCAAGCCGTGGGACGCCAGGACCAACCCCATCAAGGTCCCCTGGTTCCCGGACTTCGCCAACCGCAAGCTCAACGAGATGGCCGGGCACGCGAAGGAAAACGTCCATCGCATGCAGCGCGACCCCAACCTGCTGAAGGACGCGGTCCTCAGCGTGGTGCCGTCCACGCTGTTCGTGCTGATGCCGATCTTCGCGCTGATGCTGAAGATCGTGTACGCATTCAGGCGGCGGCTCTACATGGAGCACCTGATCGTGGCGCTGCACAGCCACGCCTTCCTGTGCCTGTCGCTCCTGCTGGTATTCCTGCTGATGGCGCTGGAAGATGCGCTCGCGCCGGCCCTGCACGGAGTCTTCAAGTTCCTCCAGGTCCTGTTGTGGGTCTGGATGCCGGTGTACCTGCTGCTCATGCAGAAGCGTGTCTATGGTCAAGGCTGGGCCATGACCGTGCTGAAATACTGCCTGCTCGGTTTTTGCTACTTCATTCTGTTGTCTTTCGGTGCCGCCTTCACGATGTTGGCGGGCCTGGTCTGGATGTGAACATGGTCGTGTACGAAGTCAACCTGGAATTCGACGTGGCGATCGCCGCCGCGTATCGCGCGTGGCTGGAAGAGCACATCACCGAAATGCTGGCGCTGCCCGGGTTCGTGTCGGCGCAGGTGCACGAGGTGGTGGATCCGCTCCCCACCGCGGGTCGCCAGGGCTTGTGCGTGCGTTACCAGGTCGCCGACCTCGGTGCGCTGGAAACCTACCAGCGCGAACATGCGCCGCGCCTGCGCGCTGACGGCCTGCAGCGCTTCGGCGACGAAGGCGTGCGCACGCGCCGCCGCGTGTTGCGGGACGCCAGCTGATCTATTGATCGAGCCGCGCGTGCAGCCACGCCGCGCGGTTGTCGTCGGACGTGGATAGCAGCGTCCGCACCAGGTCTTCGCGCCCCTGCGGGGGAACGCGTTGCGCGAGCACCGCCAGGTCCGCGCGTTCGCCCGCGGTCATGCGTCGCAGCGCGCGCAGCATCGGCGCGTGCTGCGCTTCGGGCAATTGCGCCAGCAACGGTTGCAGGCGCGGATAGTCGGCGCCGATCGCGGGGCCAAGCAGCCAGCCGCGTTGCGCGATCGCATCCTGCAATTCGAATTGCGCCTGCAGGCGCGACTGGTCCATCGGCGACAGTGCATGGAAGTGCGCTGCGGCCGCCACGATCGCGTCGACGGCCACCGCGTCCAGGCGCTGCCACGCCGCGTAATCCTCGCGCAGGCGTGCGCGTTCGGAAGGATCACGCTGGTGCCATTGCGCGGCGCGTTGCACGAAGGCAGCGCGATGCGCGGCGGTCCACGCAAACCAGGCCTGGGCCTGGCGGCGCAGGTCGGGCTGCAATGCGGCGGGGAGGCGCGCGATCGCGGTTTCCGCGGTCGGCGGCAATGGCGTGCCGGCCGCGACCTGCAAGGGATCGGCGCGTTGCATCGACGGCGGCAACGGATTCGTCGGTTCGGCCAGCACGGCCGCCGGCACGATCGCGGTCGCGGCGGGGGCCACCGACGCATCGGAGGCCGGCGCGACGGCGAGTTGCGCGGCATGCCACGCGAACAACGGGAAGGATTCGGCCTGGCGCAGGCCTTCGGGATCGGCGAGGAGCTGGAAATCGCGATCGGTCCACGCGGCGAAGTCGGCGTCGTAACGCGCGACGGGATCGTCGGCGGGCGGCAGGTCGCGGACGCGCGCGCGTTCGGAATCGCGGCCGCGGACCTGGTCGATCCACTGCGGGCGCAACGTGAACACGCCGATGCCGACCCCGACGACGCTCGCGAGGGCGACGGCGAGGAGCGAGGCGATGACGATGCGCTTGCGTCCGCGTCGCGGCGGTTCCGTCGCGAACGTCGGCGCAGGCGTTGCCGCGATCGCGACGGGCGTGCGCAACGGCATGGCGGCAGGCTGCGTGCTGGCCAACGGCGCTGCGACGACCACGGGCGCGGCCTCCTGCGCCGCTTCGCGCACCGGGCGCTCGCCGGACAACCGCGCGCGCACCTCGCCCACCCAGCGTTGCCAGGCGTCGCGATCGGGCGTGTCGTCGTCGCGGTAGGGGATCGCGCGCTGCAGCGCGGCGCGGTAGGTGTCTTCGGAGACGCCGAGGGCGGCCGCGGCGGGCGCCATGTCCAGCACGGCTACCAGGCGGAGCAGCAGGGCCGCGCGCGGGCCGTTGCCCAGCGTCGCCAGCGATTCCCAGGGCGCGGGCCACGTCCCGGACGGCGAGGACCGTCGCATCGCCGGGGCCGCGAGCAGCAATCCCCAGTAGCGCGCGGGCCAGTCGGCCATCGCCTGCGCCGGCGCGACCTGCGTGAAGACGTGCGAGGTGGCCGCCACGGTCGACTCGGCGAGCGTCGGATCGCCGCACTGGAGTTCGGCGAAGAGGGTGGCGCGGCGTTCGATGCCTCGCACGAAAGCGGCGGTTGCGCCGCCCTGGAGGCTGCTGTCGGAGGTCATGCGGCAAACGTGATCATCGTCGCGATCATAGACGTGGAAGGCGTTCGAAAAACCTCTTGACCGAATGCGTTTCTCCTGCTCCGCCAAGCGCCGCAAGGCTTCCGCCGAAAATCGGTTGTGCACAGCGACAACATCTCCGTCACATGGCGTGCCACGAACGGGGGACGAGCCGGTGTTGCAAGTTTGTTTCACGCCCAAGTGATTGATTCGACAGCGTTGTTGGCTGATGGCACTTTTTTCACCAACGCGGAGCTAACACGTGTTTTTACCCTTGCGGGCAGCGCTGGAATCGCGCAATGCACAGATTTATCCACAGATCGTGTGGATAAGGCCGAAACCCGTTTCATTCCGGTGACTTGCGTTACTTTCGTCACGAAACCGGCAGCTTGTGCGCGCAAACCTTCACCACGCCGAATGCGGGCTCCGCAAAGCTCGTCGCCACGGTCGCTAGACTGCCGCGGATGTCCTCCGATCGCGCCGTTCTCCGTGTTGCCTTGCCCGTGCCGCTGGCGCGGTTGTTCGACTATCGCGCGCCGGGTGGCGCGCACGCCGAACACGCGGCCGTCGGCGGGCGCGTGCGCGTCCCGTTCGGATCGCGCGAACTCATCGGCGTGGTAGCGGAGGTGGGCGACGGCGATCCGTCGGCGCGCGAGACGCGCGAGGCGCTCGACCTCCTGGACGTCGCACCGCTGCTGCACGGCGAACTGCTCGGTTCGCTGCAATGGCTGAGCCGGTACGTGCACGCCCCGCTGGGCGAAGTGCTGGCGACGGCGCTACCCGCCGACCTGCGCCAGGGCCAGCCGCTGCCGGATACGCACATCGCCGGCTGGCGCGCGATGGCGGGTGCGCTCGAACGCGTGACGCGCGACGGTGCGCCGCGCCGGTTGCTCGCGTTGCTCGCGCAGGGCGCGTTGTCGGAAGACGCGCTCGATGACCTGCAGCCGGGCTGGCGCACGGCGGCGCGCGGATTGGCCAAGCGCGGGCTCGTCGAGGAACTCCGGATCGACGCGACCGCCGCGCCGGTCGCCACGCAACCCGCACCTGTCCTCAACGACGAACAACGCGCGGCGGCCGAGGCGATCGCCGGCATCGACGGCTTCGGCGCCGTGCTGCTCGATGGCGTGACCGGCAGCGGCAAGACCGAGGTCTACCTGCACGCGATCGCGCAATGCCTGGCGCGCGGACGGCAGGCGCTGGTGCTGGTGCCGGAAATCGGCCTTGCGCCGCAGACGCTCGCGCGCTTCCGCGCGCGCCTCGGCGTGCCGGTGCACGCGCTGCATTCGGGCTTGAACGACACCGAGCGCGCGCGCGTGTGGACGGCGGCGTGGCGCGGCGAAGCGCGCGTCATCGTCGGCACGCGTTCGGCGATCTTCACCCCGTTGCCGCACGCGGGCCTGATCGTCGTCGACGAAGAACACGACGGCAGCTACAAGCAACAGGATGGCATCCGTTACCACGCGCGGGACTTCGCGCTCGTGCGCGGCAAGGCGCTGGGCGTGCCGGTGGTGCTGGGCAGCGCGACGCCGTCGCTGGAGTCCTTGCAGAACGCGCACGCGGGCCGCTACGCGCACCTGCGCCTGATGCAACGCGCGGGCAACGCGAAGCCGCCGAGCGTGCGCGTCCTCGACATCCGCAAGCGCCAGCTCGACGCTGGGTTGTCGAACGAATTGATCGCGAAACTCGAAGCGACGCTGCAAGCCGGCGGCCAGGCGCTCGTGTTCAAGAACCGCCGCGGCTACGCACCGGTGCTGCTCTGCCACGACTGCGGCTGGAGCGCGCAATGCAAGCGTTGCGAAGCGCCGATGACGGTGCATGCGGCGGGCCGTCGCCTGCAATGCCATCACTGTGGCGCGCGGCAACCGGCGCCGCAGGCGTGCCCGGATTGCGGCGGGCTGGCGTTGCAGCCGCAAGGCGTGGGCACCGAGCGCCTGGAAGAGCGACTGATCGAACGCTTCCCGGATTTCAACGTGTTGCGTGTCGATCGCGGCAGCACGCGGCGTCGCGATGCGCTGGAAACGCTGCTCGGCGAGCTGGGTGCGCAACCCGGCGTGCTCGTCGGCACGCAGATGCTCGCGAAAGGACACGACCTGCCGAACCTCACGCTCGTCGCGGTGGTCGGCATCGACGAGGGTTTGTTTTCAGCCGATTTCCGCGCGGGCGAAAAACTCGCGCAACTGTTGATCCAGGTCGCGGGGCGCGCGGGGCGCGCCGAACGCCCGGGCGAGGTGTGGTTGCAGACGCACCATCCCGAACATCCGTTGCTGCAGACGCTGATCAACGGCGGCTACCACGCATTCGCCGATGCGGAGCTCGCGTTGCGCGAAGCCGCCGGCTTCCCGCCGTTCGCGCACCTCGCGCTGGTGCGCGCCGAAGCGAAGGACGCGGCGTCGCCGCTGGCGTTCCTCGAAGTGGCGAAGGCGGCCTTCCGCGAATGCGGTGTCGCAGGCCTTGAAGTGCACGGCCCGTTGCCTGCGCCGATGCCGCGCCGCGCGGGCTTCCAGCGATCGCAGTTGCTGGTGTCGAGCCCGCAACGCCGCGCGCTGCAGGCGGCGCTCGACATGGCGATGCCCGTGCTGCGCGACGCACCCGAAGCACGCCGCCTGCGCTGGTCGCTCGACGTGGATCCGGTCGACCTCTACTGACGCCGCAGCGCGCATGCGCGAGAATGCGCACGTTCGCAACGACCCGGGATGGAGCGCGCGATGCCAGGCAACACACCGCACGTCGTGGTCGTCGGCGGGGGATTCGCCGGCTTGTGGGCCACGCGCGCGCTCGCGTCGGCGGATGTCCGCATCACGTTGCTCGATCGCGGCAACCATCATCTCTTCCAGCCGCTGCTGTACCAGGTCGCCACCGCGGGCCTGTCGGCGCCCGACATCGCCGCGCCGCTGCGCCACATCCTGCGCAGGCAAGGCAATGCCACGGTGTTGATGGCCGAAGCGGCCGCGATCGACAAGGACGCGCGCCGCGTGCAACTGGCCAGCGGCGACGCGATCGACTACGACGCGCTGATCGTCTGCACCGGCGCCACGCACGCGTATTTCGGCAACGATGCGTGGGCGCCGTTCGCGCCGGGGTTGAAGACGCTCGACGATGCGCTCGCGATCCGCCGGCGCATCCTCACGGCATTCGAGCGCGCGGAAGCCGAGCGCGACCCGGCCGCACGCGCGGCGTGGCTGACGTTCTGCGTGGTGGGCGGCGGTCCGACCGGTGTGGAACTCGCCGGCACGCTGGCCGAAATCGCGCGCCACACCTTGCGCAAGGAATTCCGCAACATCGATCCGGGCGACTCGCGCGTGTTGCTGCTCGAAGCGGGTCCGCGCGTGCTGTCGACGTTCCCCGATGCGCTCGCGGCGAAGGCCCGTGCTTCGCTCGCACGCCTGGGCGTCGACGTGCGCACCGGCACGCCGGTCTCGCGCATCGATGCCGACGGCGTGTCGCTGGGCGAGGAACACATCGCCGCGCGCACGGTGCTGTGGGCCGCGGGCGTCGCGGCCTCACCGCTCGCGCGCACGCTCGACGTGCCGCTGGATCGCGCCGGCCGCGTGGCGGTGCAACCCGATCTCACGTTGCCCGGGCATCCGGAAGTCTTCGTCGCCGGCGACCTCGCCACGTTGCAGCGCGCCGACGGCAGGCCCGTCCCCGGCGTCGCGCCCGCGGCGAAGCAGATGGGGGCGTACATCGCGCAGGTGTTGCGCGCGCGCTTTGCAGGACGCAGCGCGCCGGCGCCGTTCCGCTACCGCGATTACGGCAACCTCGCGACGATCGGGCGTCGCGCCGCGGTCGTCGACCTGCACGGCTTCCGCTTCTCGGGCTTCCCGGCGTGGACGTTCTGGCTGCTCGCGCACGTGTTCTTCCTGATCGGCTTCCGCAACCGCGTCGTCGTGATGCTCGACTGGGCGATGGCGTACTGGACCTACCAGCGCAACGCGCGGATCGTGCTCGGGAAGGATCCAACGAAGTAAGCGCACACGAAAAGGCCCGGACATGCCGGGCCTTTCGTTGGATCCAGGGCTGCCGTGTTAGGCGGCGAACAACGCCCGCATCTTCTTGAGCGCGTTGGCTTCGACCTGGCGGATGCGTTCGGCGCTGACGCCGTATTCGTCCGCCAGTTCCTGCAACGTGACCTTGCTGTCCGGATCGAGCCAGCGGCGCTTGATGATGTCGCGCGAGCGGGCGTCGAGGCGGCCGAGGCCGGCGCGCAGCAGTTCGAGCTCGTTGTCTTCGCTGTCGGCGCGCTCGTAGGCCTGCGACGGATCTTCGTCGTTGGCCATCAGGTACGCGACCGGCGCGGGCGGGCCGAGGTCTTCGTCCTGGTCGGCGGGCGCATCGAAGCCGATGTCGCGACCCGACAGGCGCGATTCCATTTCCAGCACTTCGCGCTCGGACACGTTGAGGTCCTGCGCGACCGCGCGCACCTCTTCGGCGTTCATCCAGCCCAGGCGCGTCTTGCTCTTGCGCAGGTTGAAGAACAGCTTGCGCTGCGCCTTGGTGGTGGCGACCTTCACGATGCGCCAGTTCTTGAGGATGAACTCGTGCATCTCGGCGCGGATCCAGTGCACGGCGAAACTCACCAGGCGCACGCCGACGGTGGGATCGAAACGCTTCACCGCCTTCATCAGGCCGATGTTGCCTTCCTGGATCAGGTCGCCGATCTGCAGGCCATAGCCGTTGTAGCCACGGGCCACGTGCACGACGAAGCGCAGGTGCGAGAGCACCAGGTGCTTGGCGGCATCGAGGTCGTCGCTGTCGCGGAACGCGCGGGCGAGCGATTGTTCTTCTTCCGCCGTGAGCACCGGGATCTGGTGCACCGCACCGATGTACGCATCCAGCGAACCGAGCGCGCTCGGGATCGGGAGGTTGTTGGCGATGAGGGGGAGGGGGGAACGGATTTCGGACATGGGCGCGATTCTAGCGATGGCCATCTGTGACATGTAAGACCCCCAAAAAGTTCTGAGCGTTGCATTCATGCAACAGTCGGGGTTTGCGCACCACGCGCGACCCCGGACTGTGCCGGACTGGGCGTCTTCGAATCGTCATCGCCCCCTGGGTTCCCTGATCGGGGCGGGCCCGCACCAACACAAGGGGGTCGGTTCAGGGACGGACCGCACGCGCCGGCCTCGCGCGCCGCCGATTACACTCGGCCCCCTTTCGTCCCACACCCGGTTCCGAGGATCCCCTGCCCATGCGCCACCCGAATGCCGTGCTGACCATGACCGCCCTGGCCCTCGCCACCACGCTGGCCCTGGGCGCCTGCAAGCGCACCGAAACGCCGGCCGCCCCGGCCGCTTCGGCCACCGCCGCTTCCGCCGCCACCACCCAAGCCCCCGCGCAGGTCGCCGCCGTGAACGACGAACACTCCTACGCGCAGCCGGACAAGGTGCGCACCACCGACCTCGCGCTGGACCTGGCGGTCGACTTCGACAAGAAGACGCTGTCCGGCACCTCGACATACACCCTAGACTGGATCGATCCGGCCGCCACGCAGCTCGTCCTCGACACGCGCGACCTCACGATCGCCAAGATCGAAGGGCAGGGCGCCGACGGCCAGTGGGCGCCGCTGCAGTTCGCGCTCGCCGAAGCCGACAAGACCCTCGGCAGCAAGCTGACGATCGAAACGCCGAACCGCCCGAAGCAGGTCCGCATCACGTACACGACGTCGCCGAACGCCTCGGGCCTGCAGTGGCTCGAGCCGTCGATGACGGCGGGCAAGCAGCAGCCCTTCATGTTCAGCCAGTCGCAGCAGATCCACGCGCGTTCGTGGGTGCCGCTGCAGGACACGCCGATGGTGCGCTTCACGTATTCGGCGCACGTCACCGCGCCGAAGAACGCGATGGTGCTGATGAGCGCGGACAACGATCCGAAGGCCGCGCGCGACGGCGACTACACCTTCAAGATGCCGCAGAAGATCCCGTCGTACCTGCTTGCGATCGCGGCGGGCGACCTGGTGTTCCAGCCGATCACCGGCAACGCCGGCGTGTGGGCCGAGCCGTCGGTGGTGAAGTCGGCGGCGAAGGAATTCGACGACACCGGCAAGATGATCTCCACCGCCGAAGGCCTGTACGGCCCGTACCGCTGGGGCCGCTACGACATCCTCGTGCTGCCGCCCTCGTTCCCGTACGGCGGCATGGAAAACCCGCGCCTCACCTTCGCCACGCCCACCGTGATCGTCGGCGACAAGTCGCTCGTCTCGCTGGTCGCGCATGAACTGGCGCACAGCTGGTCGGGCAACCTGGTGACGTTCTCCACAGCGAAGGACGCGTGGTTGAACGAAGGCGTCACCAGCTACGTCGAGAACCGCATCGTCGAAGCGCTGTACGGCAAGGAACGCGCCGACATGGAGCGCGTCATCGCGCGCAACGAGCTGAAGGGCGAGTTCAACGATTCGAACAAGGCGTTGCAGCAGCTCGCGGTGAAGCCCGGCACGCTGCACGATCCCGACGACAACCTCAGCTCCACGGTCTACACGAAGGGCGCGTGGTTCATGCAGTTCCTGGAAGACCGCATCGGCCGCAAGGATTTCGATGCGTTCCTGCGCGGCTACTTCGACCACTTCGCGTTCCAGTCGATTTCGTCGGAGCAGTTCCGCGAGTACGCCAAGGCCAACCTGCTCGACAAGTACCCGGGCAAGGTGACGCAGGACGAGTTCGATGCGTGGCTGTACCAGCCGGGCGTGCCGACGACGGCGCCGCAGGTGGCCTCGCCGCGCTTCGATGCGGTCGATGCCTCGCGCAAGGCGTGGCTGGAAGACGGCACGCTGCCGGCGAAGGACGCCACCGCGAAGTGGACCACGCAGGAATGGGTGCACTTCATCGAAGGCATGCCGGAGACGCTCAACACCAAGCAGCTCGCCGAACTCGACGCCGCGTACAAGTTCACCGGCACGCCGAACGCCGAGATCGCGCAGCGCTGGTATCCGCTCGCCGTGCGCAGCGGTTACACGCAGGCCAACGATGCGATCGCCGCGTTCCTGGAGAAGATCGGCCGTCGCAAGCTGATCATGCCGACGTACAACGCGCTGGTGAAAACGCCGGAAGGCCTGAAGCTCGCCGAAGCGGTGTTCGCGAAGGCGAAGCCGGGCTACCACCCGATCACCACGGGTTCGGTGCAGGGCGTGATCGACGCGGCGAAGGCCGCGCCGCAGGAAGCACCGAAGCAGTAAGCCAATGCGCTTGCGCAACAAGCTCGCAATCGCGGCCGCCCTCGTGGCGGCCGCATTGCTTGTGGTCGTTGCGTGGATTGCGTACGACACCGACGTGCTGGTGCGTGGGGAATTCGCGCGCCAGTTGCACGCCGCGGGATTGACGAAGCAAACGCGCACCGTCGCCGGCCATCGCTGGGTGTACGCCGAACGCGCCGGCAGCGATGCGAATGCGCCCACGCTCGTCCTCGTCCATGGCTTCACCGGCAGCAAGGAAAACTTCTACCCGCTGGCACGCGCGCTCGATAGTCGCTATCGCCTGGTGATTCCCGATCTCCCCGGCTGGGGCGAAAGCGAACGCCTCCCGCGCGAAAACTACGGTTACCTCGCGCAAAGCGAGCGCCTCGCCGCGTTCATTCATGCCGTGTCGTCCGACAAGCCCGTCGTGCTCGTCGGCCATTCGATGGGCGGCGGCATCGTCGCGCTCGTCGCGGCCGGTCATCCCGAACGCGTCTCGCGCGTCGCGCTGCTCGACGCCTCCGGCGTGCGCTTCAAGGACAACCGCTTCGGCGAACAAGTCCTCGCTGGCCACAACCCGTTCGGCGTGCACGATCGCAAGAGCCTCGACGGTTACCTGCACATCCTCTTCCACGACGAAGCCAAGCAGCCCGGCATCCCGTGGCCCGCCGACACCGCGTACATCGCGCGCCGCACGCACGACGCGGCGTTCGAACAATCGGTGCTCGATCACATCGGCCGCGGCCCCGAACGCTTCCTCCCCGGCGACGAAGCCGCGCGCATCCGCCAGCCCGCGTTGCTGCTGTGGTGCCGGCAGGACCAGGTGATCGATCCCAGCGCGCTCGCGCTGTACGCTGCGCGCATCCCGCAGGCGCGGCGCGTCATGCTCGACGGCTGCGGACACATGTCGCTGGTGGAACGGCCCGACGCCGTCGCGGCCGCCATTCAATCGCTCATTGCAGAAGGTCGCCCACGATGACTGCTCGCACGCTCCCGTTGTTCATCGCCATCGCCCTGCTCGCCGCGTGTGGCCCGAAAGAGGATCCGCAGGCCGCCGCGCAAGCCGCCGCCGCGCAACAGGCGCAGGCCGAACAGGCCGCCGAAGCGCAGGCGAAGCAATTCGACGAAGCCTTCGCGAAGGAAGACTGGAAGGCCGCGCGCGGTTACGGCGACATCCTCGAACTCGACCATCCGCAATCGGCCGCCGCCAAGCGCATCCACGACAAGTTGCTGGAAGCGAAGACGCGGATCGCCGCGCAGGACGAGCAACGTCGCATGGCCGCGTTGTGGGCCTACCAGACGCAACCGGCGAAGGGCGGCAACCAGGTGTCGGCCGCGTTGTATTCGAAGGATGAAGTCGACACCGACGGCAAGGGCAAGCACCCCGTGCGCCTGATCTTCCGTGACCATCCCGAGTGGGGCCGCAGCGCCTACCTCGTGCTCGAAGCGGGCGACTTCAATTGCTACGCCGGGTGCAAGGTGAAGGTGCGCGTCGACGACGAGGCGCCGAAGACGTTCACGGGCGATCGTCCGAAGACCGACGAGGCCATCGCCATGTTCATCAAGAACGAAGGCGCCCTGTGGCGCCTGGCGAAAACGGCGAAGAACCTGACCATCGAATTCCCCGTGAAGGCCGGCGGCACGCGCACCGCGGTGTTCGTGACCGGGGGCGTGGACGCCACGAAGATGCCGAAGTGGTAACGCGCGGGTTGCCGACGAACGCTCACGCCATCTGAGCGCCCCGGGCGTACAGTCGCGTCACCCCACGGCGCGACGCAGGACGCGCGCGCAGTCCACCCGCGACGTCACGCCCCACGGGACGGAGGCCGGCGCCGAGCGGAGGCGACCATGCTGTCACCGCGCCTGCATAACTTCCTGGACCAGGAACACACGCCCTACACGACGCTGACGCACAGCCGCACCGTCACCGCGGACGAAACCGCGCACGCCACGCACCTGAGCCGGCAGCTGTTCGCCAAGACCGTGATGCTGAAGGTCGATGGCGCGCTCGCGATGATGGTGATGCCGGCCGCGTATCGCATCGACCTGGTGCGCCTGTCGCGCGCGCTCGGCGGCCCGGTCGTCGAACTCGCCGAAGAAACCGACTTCAAGGACGCCTTCCCCGACTGCGAGACCGGTGCGATGCCGCCCTTCGGCCATCTCTACGGCATGCCGGTGTACGTGGATTCGCGCCTGGCGGGGCAACCGGACATCGCGTTCAACGCCGGCACGCACACCGATGCGGTGCGCATGCCGTACGCGGAATTCGAACGCCTCGCGAAGCCCGAGCTGCTATGGCTCGCGCACGTCATGTGAATCGACGTCGCCCTTCGGGGCGGGCGGGGGCGCGTCGTCGCCGAAGACCGTGAGCGCCGCCAATGCGGCGCCCACCAGCCCGCATTTCCACCAGCCGCCGTCGAACACCAGCCATGACCAGGTCTCGTGCGGCGAACAATACCGGCGACCTGCAGGCGCGCAAAAGCGCGACACCATGTTGCATGCGAGGAAGAGCACGATCGGCGTCAGCCACCAGCGCGACAGTCCGATCTTTTCGCTCATCGCGTATTACAACGCGTAGCCGAACTGCTGCTTGAACTGTTCGGTGAACTCTTCGTGGTCGAAGCGCTGGTTCTGCGTGCCCGGATGCTCGACCTTCAGCGCGCCCATCAGGTTGCCGATGCGCCCGATCGTCATCCAGTCGTAGCCGCCCTTCTCGATGCCGAAGATCAGGCCGGCGCGGAACGCATCGCCGCAGCCCGTCGGATCGGTGACGCGGCGCTCGTGCGCCGGCGCGACGTCGTAGACCTTGCCCGGCGTGTGGATCTGCGCGCCCTGCGGGCCGCGCGTGCAGATGTAGGCCTTCACGCGCGAGACGATGTCCTTCTCGCTCCAGCCCGTGCGCTCCTGCAGCAGGTTGGACTCGTAGTCGTTCACGGTGACGTAGTCGGCCAGCTCGATGAAGTCGCGCAGCTCCTGCCCGTTGAACAGCGGCATGGCCTGGCCCGGATCGAAGATGAAGGGAATGCCGGCTTCGGCGAATTCCTTCGCGTTCTGCATCATCCCTTCGCGCCCGTCGGGGCTGACGATGCCGAACGTGACGCCCTTGACGTCCTTCACGTGGTTCTCGTACGACCGCATCATCGCGCCGGGATGGAAGGCGGTGATCTGGTTGTTGTCCAGGTCGGTCGTGATGAACGCCTGCGGCGTGAACAGCTCCTCGATCACCTTGACCTGGTCCAGGCGGATGCCCTGCTCGGTGAACCAGTCCTTGTACGGCCCGAAGTCCTGGCCCACGGTGGCCATCGGGATCGGATCGCCGCCCAGCAGCTTGAGGTTGTAGGCGATGTTGCCCGCGCAGCCGCCGAACTCGCGGCGCATGCGCGGCACCAGGAACGACACATTCAGGATGTGCACCTTGTCCGGGAGGATGTGGTTCTTGAACTGGTCGGGGAACACCATGATGGTGTCGTAGGCCAAGGAACCGCAGATCAACGCAGACATCGGGAACAGCCTCGGGTGTGGTCCGGGCCGGGGGCCCGCGGCCGCACAGGGTAGCGACCGGCGGGGCCCCAAGCCAGCGATCCTCGTGTTTTGCCCGAATTTCCCGGGGGAAAACGCGACGAGCGTGCTTGCTCGACCCCGTTGTTGAGTCTAGGCTAGCGACCCTCTGCTGCACCCTTTCCCCCGCACTTCTCTCCCAGGCGCCCCGCACGCATGTTCAAGTTCCTCGGCCGCTATTTCTCCAGCGATCTGTCCATCGACCTGGGCACGGCCAACACCCTCATCTACGTCCGCGGACAGGGCATCGTGCTGAACGAGCCGTCCGTGGTCGCCGTGCGCCAGGACCGGTTGGTCGGCGGGCAGAAGTCCGTGGCCGCCGTCGGCGCCGAAGCCAAGCAGATGCTGGGCCGCACGCCGGGCCACATCACCACCATCCGCCCGATGAAGGATGGCGTCATCGCCGACTTCACCTACACGGAAGAAATGCTCAAGCACTTCATCCGCAAGGTGCACAAGTCGCGCCTGATGCGCCCCAGCCCGCGCGTGCTGGTCTGCGTGCCCTGCGGCTCCACCCAGGTCGAGCGCCGCGCGATCAAGGAATCGGCCGAAGAAGCCGGTGCCCGCGAGGTGTACCTGATCGAAGAACCCATGGCGGCCGCGATCGGCGCCGGCATGCCGGTCACCGAGGCGCGCGGTTCGATGGTGGTCGACATCGGCGGCGGCACCACGGAAGTGGCGGTCATCGCGCTGAACGGCATCGTCTACTCGCAGTCCGTGCGCATCGGCGGCGACCGCTTCGACGAAGCGATCATCGCCTACGTCCGCCGCACGCAGGGCATGCTGATCGGCGACGCCACGGCCGAGCGCATCAAGCTCGAGATCGGCTGCGCCTACCCGCAGAAGGACGTCCGCACGCTGGAGATCTCCGGTCGCCACCTCGCCGAAGGCGTGCCGAAGATGATCACCATCACCTCCAACGAAGTGCTCGAAGCCCTGCGCGAACCGCTCGCCGGCATCGTGGCCGCGGTGAAGCAGGCGCTGGAACAGACCCCGCCGGAACTGTGCGCCGACGTCGCCGAGCGCGGCATCGTGCTCACCGGTGGCGGCGCGCTGCTGCGCGACCTGGACCGCCTGTTGAGCGAAGAAACTGGTCTGCACGTGCAGGTCGCCGACGATCCGCTCACCTGCGTCGCCCGTGGCGGCGGTCGTGCGCTCGAGTTGGTCGACATGCACGGCAACGAATTCTTCGCCCCGGAATAAGAAAGACCACCCAGCCGCGAGCCCCGCACCGTGCCCGCCTACGCCGGACCTGCCGCCGCCCGACCGGGCGACATTGCCGGCACGCTCAAGTTGCTGGCGTACCTCGGGCTCGCGTGCGTGCTGATCGTGCTCGACCACCGCGGCGGCTGGCTCACGCGCGGGCGTGAGCAGGCCCAGGTGTTCGTGCAGCCGCTGTGGGCGGTCGCGGGCTGGCCGGGCAAGGTCGTGGATTCCATCAGCGACGACGCCGGCACCCGCAGCTCGCTGATCGCCGAGAACCGCCGCTTGCGCAACGCCCTCCTCGTGAGCGGCGCGCGCATCGCGCGCCTGCAGGCCGCCACGGCGGATAACGAACGCATGCGCGGCCTGCTCGGCGCCGTCGAACGCGGCGGCCTCGACGTGCAGCTCGCCCCCGTCCTCGACATCGACCTCGATCCCACGCGCCAGCGCTTGGTGCTCGATGCCGGCGCTGGCGACGGCGTGCGCGTCGGCCAGGTCGTCATCGATGCGGGCGGTGTCGTCGGCCAGATCATTTCCGTCAACGCGATGCACGCCACCGCGCTGCTGCTCACCGATCCCGACCACGCGCTCCCCGTTGCCGTGCTGCGCAACGGCGTGCGCCTCGTGGCGTACGGCACGGGTCGCACCGATCGCCTCACGCTCGCGAGCATCCCGTTGTCGAGCGACGTGAAAGTGGGCGATGTCGTCGTCACCTCGGGTCTTGGCGAACGCTTCCCCGCCGGCTTCCCGGTGGGCACGATCTCCGCGCTGCGGCCCGACGAAAGCCGCGCGTTCCTGGTCGGCGACGTGAAGCCCGCCGCGCAATTCGATCGCGGCCGCGACGTGCTGCTGCTGCGCAGCGCACCGCAACGGCCGGTGATCGGGCCCGCGCCGGACACGACGTCCGCGCTCGCCCCGTCGGTCAGCGTCGCGCCGCCCGCCAGCGTGCGCACGACCCCTGCGGTGAAAACAGCCGCCGCGACGACCGCTGCGACGCCGCCGGCCGCCGCCACCACCACGGCGCGCGCGCCCCGCATCGAGGCCCCGCGCCCATGAGCCGCGAACGCGCCGCGTGGGTGTTGCCCGTCAGCCTGCTGGTCGCACTGGTGCTCGCGCTGTTGCCGATGCCCGCGAGCCTCGCGCCACTGCGCCCGTATTTCCTCGGCCTGGCGGTGGCGTACTGGGTGCTCGAAGAACCCGACAAAGTCGGCCTGGGCTTCGCGTTCTCGATGGGCCTGCTGGCCGACCTCGTCGTCGGCGGCCTGTTCGGCGAACAGGCCCTGCGCCTGACGATCCTCGCCTTCATCCTGCAGCGCTTCCGCGCACGCCTGCGCTTCTTCCCGATGTCGCAACAGGCGCTTGCGATCGGCGCGTTGCTGTTCAACGATCGCATCGTCGCCAGCGCCGTGCACGTGGCGCTCGGCGAACCTGCCTTCCCGCTGCTTGCGTGGGTGTCGCCCGTGATCGGCATGTTGCTGTGGGCGCCGATGTTCCTGCTCTTCGACACGTTGCGGTTGCGCACGTGGCGCCATCGTTGACGCCATGGGTCCGCGCCGCCGCCATCTGAAGAATGCGGCTGCCGAAGGGCAGCAGTTCCGGCGACGCGCGATCATCGCCTTCCTCGCCGTGCTCGGCGCGCTCGGCGGCCTGGCGAGCTGGTACTTCCGCCTGCAGGTGGTCGAGCACGCCGAATACGCCACGCGCTCGGAAGCCAACCGCATCAAGCCGCGTCCGGTGGTGCCGGGCCGCGGGCTGATCCTGGATCGCAAGGGCCGCGTGCTCGCCGACAACGTGCCCGCGTACCGCCTCGACGTCGTGCCCGACCAGGCCGGCGACATCAAGCAGACGATCGCCGCGCTCTCGCACGTCGTCGCGCTCTCGCAGGAAGACCTCGAACGCTTCGAACAACAGCGTCGCGCCGCGCGCGGGTTCCGCGCCGTCACGCTCAAGCTGCGCGTCGGCGAAGAAGAAGCCGCGCGCTTCGCGGTGGATCGCTGGCGCTTCCCCGGCGTCGAACTCGTCCCCTACCTCAACCGCCGCTACCCCTACGGTCCGTTGCTCGCGCACGTGATCGGCTACGTCGGCCGCATCGACGAAGCGGACCTGGCGAAGATGGGCGAGGTGGACGCCGCGCTCACGCACACCGGCAAGACGGGCCTGGAGCGCTATTACGAAGACGCGCTGCGCGGCAAGGTCGGCTACGAAAAGATCGAGACCAACGTGGAAGGCCGCGCGCTGCGCCGCCTCGGCTCCGTGCCCGCCACGCCCGGCGCGGACCTGAAACTCTCGATCGACCTCGACCTGCAACGCGCGATGGTCGCCGCCTTCGGCGAGAACGACGGCTCCGCCGTTGCAATCGATCCGCGCACCGGCGAAATCCTCGCGATGGTGAGCCTGCCGTCGTACGACCCCAACCTGTTCGTCAACGGCATCTCGCACAAGGATTACGCGTCGCTGATGGGCGACATGTCGCGGCCGCTGTTCAACCGCAACGTGCTGGGCGGCGGCCCGCCGGGCTCGACGGTGAAGCCGCTGATCGCGCTCGCCGGCCTCGACAGCGGCCTGCGCACGCCCGAAGACAAGGTGTTCTCGACCGGCGAATTCCACATCCCCGGCCAGAAGCGCGGCTATCGCGACGCACACGGCGGCGCGGGCTGGACCGATCTACGCAAGTCCATCGCCGCGTCGGTGAACTTCTACTACTACAAGCTCGCCTACGAGATGGGCATCACCCGCTTCGACCAGTACATGCGCAAGTACGGGTTCGGCGCGCCGACGGGCATCGACCTGGCGGGCGAAACCTCGGGCGTGGTGCCGTCGCCGGAATGGAAGGCCAAGCGTTCGAAGGACGGCTGGTATCCGGGCGAAACCGTCATCTCGGGCATCGGCCAGGGGTATTGGGTCGCCACCACGCTGCAGCTCGCGCGCGGCGTCGCGGCCATCGCCAACGGCGGCAACCTGTTGCGCCCGCATCTGGTCGCTTCGCGCCGCGACGGCTACGACACGCCGTGGGCGCCGTTGCCGCAGCCCGCGCCGTTCCGCATCACCGACAACCCCGCGCACCTGCGCGCGGTGCAGGAAGGCATGATGGGCACGATGCAGCCGGGCGGCACGGGCTACAGCCTCGTGCGCGGCGCGCCGTACCTGATGGCCGGCAAGACGGGCACCGCGCAGAACACCAGCCGCCGCGGCAACGTCAGCGTCGACCCGCACCACCTGCCGCTTTCGCTACGCCACCAGGCCTTGTTCGTCGGCTACGCGCCCGCGGACAACCCGACGATCGCGGTCGCGGTGATGGTCGAACACGGTGGCTTCGGTGCGAGCACCGCGGGCCCGATCGCACGCAAGATCTTCGACGCGTGGCTGCTCGGCACGATGCCCGAAGGCGTGCCGATGCCGACCGGTCCGCAGGATCCGAACGCACAACCCGACGTCGAACCCGCCCCCGAAGGCGCGCCGCCCGCCGTCGCCGCGGCCACGCCCGGAGTCACGCATTGAACGCGTTGCTGCGCTGGCTGTTCGACCTGCTGGTGCGCATGTTGCGCACTGTGGACTTGCCGCTGCTCGGCGCGTTGCTCGCGCTGATGGGCATCGGCCTGGCCGTGTTGTACAGCGCCGGCGCGGAAACCCCGCACCTGGTGATGGCGCAGGGCGCGCGCTTCGCCGTGGGCCTGGTCGCGATGTGGGGACTGTCGCGCATCCCGCCGACGCGCCTGCGGCACTGGTCGCCGCTCGTCTACGGCGTGTCGCTGCTGCCGCTGCTGCTGGTGCTCGCGATCGGGCAGGGCAAGCACGGCAACCACTGGATCAACCTGGGCTTCTTCTATTTCCAGCCCTCGGAAGTGATCAAGCTGAGTTTGCCGATGATGCTGGCGTGGTTCCTGCAGCGCGAACCGCTGCCGCCGAACTTCCGCGTCGTCGTCGCCTCCGGCGTGCTGATCGCGGTGCCGTTCGGGCTGATCCTGCTGCAGCCGGACTTCGGCACCGGCATGCTCGTCGCCTCGAGCGGCGTGTTCGCGCTGTTCCTCGCGGGGCTGTCGTGGTGGTGGTTCGGCGCGGCGGTGGCGGGCGTGTCGGCGGTGGCGCCGGTCGCGTGGCTCTTCATGCTGCGGCCGTACCAGAAGGACCGCATCCTCACCTTCCTCAATCCCGAATCCGATCCGCTCGGCGCGGGCTGGAACATCATCCAGTCGAAGATCGCCATCGGCGCCGGCGGCATGACCGGCAAGGGCTGGGGGCAGGGCAGCCAGTCGCACCTGGATTACCTGCCCGAGCACACCACGGATTTCATCTTCGCGGTGCTGAGCGAAGAGTTCGGCTGGATCGGCGTGGCCACGGTGCTGGCGCTGTACCTGTTCGTGATCGGCCGGTGCCTGTGGATCGCGGCCGAAGCCCGCGATGGTTACGCGCGCCTGCTCGCCGGCTCGCTGGGGCTGGCGTTCTTCGTGTACGTGATCGTCAACGGCGGGATGATCTCGGGGATGCTCCCGGTGGTGGGCGTGCCGATGCCGCTCCTGAGTTATGGCGGCACCTCGGCGGTCTCGCTGCTCGCGGGCCTGGGCCTGGTGATGGCCGTCGGCGCGCATCGCCCGCGGCACGGCGGATGAACCACGCGCAATCAAGGGTTTGCGCGAGCAACTAAAAGCAGTACATTCCGGCCAGATGACGAAACGCGCACCCACACGGGCCGTCGTCCTGCTTCCGCTGGCGCTCGCCGCCTGCGCAACGCAGGCACCGCCCACAGCTTCCCCCGTTGCGACGCCCGCGACCACGCGGCCCGCTCCCGCAACGACCGTCCCTTCGACGCCGGCCGCACCGATCCCGCCGCAACTGCGCGACATCAGCGTCGCGCGCGCGCAGTTCGTGCGCGACACCGCGGCGAAGTACGGCATCGATCCGGCGTACATCGAAGCCACGCTCGCGAAGGCCACCATCCGCGACGGCGTGATCGCCGCGATGTCGCGCCCGGCCGAAGCGAAACCCTGGCGCGATTACCGCCCGATCTTCATCACCCAGGCGCGCATCGACGGCGGCAAGGCGTTCATCGCCGCCAACGCCGATGCGCTCGCACGCAGCGAAGCGCGCTTCGGCGTGCCGCGCGAGATCGTCACCGCGATCATCGGCGTGGAAACCAGCTACGGCGGCAACAAGGGCAGCTATCCGGTCATCGATGCGCTCTACACGCTCGCGTTCAACTATCCGCGCACCGGCGATCCGGCGAAGGCCGCGCGCGAGGACACGCGCGAAGCGTTCTTCCGCGACGAACTCGGCCAGCTGTTCGCGCTCGGCAAGGAAACCGGCATGGATGTCGCCACCCTGCGCGGCAGCTATGCCGGCGCGATGGGGTGGGGCCAGTTCATGCCGTCCAGCTATCGCCAGTTCGCCGTCGACGGCGATGGCGATGGCAAGCGCGACCTGTTCAACAACATCGATGACGTCGTGGAATCGGTGGCCAACTACTTCGTGCAGAAGGGAGGTTGGGTGCGCGGCGGCCCGGTGATGGCGCCGACGCTGCGCGATGTGGCGTTCACCGACTACAACGCCGAGTCGCTCGATGCGTTCCAGCCCGTCGTGTCGTTCGCGCCGAAGGGCTATCGCCCCGCGATTACCGTGGCGGCGGACACGCCTGCGCAGATCTTGCGCCTGGATGGCGCAGGCGGCACCGAATACTGGATGGTGTTCAACAACTTCCGCGCGATCACGAAATACAACACGTCGCGCCTGTACGCGACCGCGGTGTACCAGCTCGCCGAATCGATCGCGGGCCGCGATGCGCAGGTGGCGCAGGCCACCGCGCAGGCGACGGTGCCGACGCCGATGACCATGCCGATGTCTCCCGCCACCCCCGCCGCGCCCGTCGCCACGCCTGCCGGAGCAACCCCGCCATGAAACGCATGCTGCCGGCGCTGGCCCTCTTCCTTGCCGCCTGCAGCAGTGCGCCGCCCAAAGCGTCGGCCCCGCCGCCGACGCCGGTCGCCACGCGTGCATCCCACGGCGATGCGAAACCCGCGACGCGCCGTTCGCCGTATGCGCCCGCGCAGGAAGACCTGTCGAAGCGCGGCAACTACACCGCCGGCGGCTTGTACGCGCCGGAGATCGCCGACAGCGCGCCGGATGAAATCCCCGACGTCGACCAGATCCCCGAACCCGAAGTCCGCGCCGAACCGCGTTCGCGTTACGGCAACCGCGATTACGACGTGCTCGGCAAGCACTACCACGTGCTCGACGATCCGTCGGGTTACGTCGAGACCGGCCTGGCGTCGTTTTACGGCAACAAGTTCCATGGCCGCCGCACGTCGTCGCTCGAGGTGTACGACATGTACGCGTTCAGCGCGGCGCACAAGACGTTGCCGCTGCCGTCGTTCGCGCGCGTGACCAATCTCGCGAACGGGAAGTCGGTGATCGTGCGCGTCAACGATCGCGGGCCGTTCCACGACGGGCGCGTCATCGACCTGAGTTACGCCGCCGCGGTGAAGCTGGGCGTGCATCGCGCCGGCACCGCGCGCGTGGAAGTGCGTGCGCTCACCGTCGACGATCGCGGCCCCGACATGCGCATGGCCGCAGCGCCTGCGGTTGTCGCGCCTGCCGTCGTCGCGCCGCCGGTGCCCGCACCGCCGAGCGCGCTCGATCGCGTCGTCGCCGCCTTGCCGATCGCCAGCGCCGAAGCCGGCGAACGCAAACCCGCCGCAAAGGAAGTCCAGCCCGCGCCGCCCGGCCCGTGGCGCTTCGACATGAAGCAGGACGGGAAGGCGATGACCGCCGACGAGTTCGATGCCTGGATGAAAGCGCGCCGCGTGCGCGTGGCCACGGGCAAGTCGGGCGAGCCCGATGCTGCACGCGACGCCCCGGCCCCCGTTCGCCAGGACGCGCCGCGCGTAGTCGAACGCGCGCCGTCGAAACCCGCCGCCGCGCCTGCCACGCCATCGGCCGGCGGCGACGCCGTCGTCCTCCAGGTCGCCAGCTTCGCGGCCCGCGGCAACGCCGAACGCGCGCTGGCGATGCTCGAAGGCGCCGGCATCCGCGGTGCGCGCCTGATGGATGCCGTCGCCTCGGGCAAGCCGGTCTGGCGCCTGCGCGTGGGCCCGGTCGCGTCCGATCGCGTGTCGGAACTCAGCGCCACCGTCGCCGGTCTGGGCTTCGGCCGTCCCAACATCGTGCGCGACTAACGAAATCTTTCGAGGCTTTCGGGCCGGTCGCCACTAGAATTCGTCGTCGCTTCAAACCCTGCGTCCCTTTTTCTGCCCGCGCCGCGCCCTCGCGCCCGGGCCTGTCCCCCGGAGTTGCCGTACCGATGAACCTTCGTCCCGTCGCCGCCCTCGCGCTCGCCGCCCTTGCCACCACCACGCTCGGGATCGCGATCGCGCAGACACCCGCGCCGGCCAAGCCCGCCGCACCCGCCGCGCTGAGCGATGCGCTGCCCGTGCCGCCGCCGCCGGCCGTGAGCGCGAAAGCCTGGGTGCTGATGGATTACGCCACCGGCCAGGTGCTGGCGGGCGAGCATTACGACGATCGCGTCGAACCGGCCAGCATCACCAAGGTGATGACCAGCTACGTCGTCGCCGCGGAAATGAAGTCGGGCAAGGTCAAGGCCAACGACCCGGTGATGATGAGCGAGCACGCGTGGCGCGAAGGCGGCGCCGGCACCGAAGGCAGCTACAGCGGCTTCGAAGTGAACAAGACCGCGCCGCTGGTCGAGATGGAAAAGGGCATGGTGATCCAGTCCGGCAACGACGCGGCGATCGCGCTCGCCGAACACGTCGCCGGCAGCGAAGACGCCTTCGCCTCGCTGATGAATGCCTACGGCAAGCGCATCGGCCTGAAGAACTCGCACTGGGTGAATCCGCACGGCCTGTCCGCGCCGGAGCACTACACCACCGCGCACGACCTCGCGCTGCTCGGCCGCGCGATGATCCGCGACTATCCCGAGTCGTACGCGTACAACAAGATCAAGGAATACACGGTCGGCCCGATCACGCAGCAGAACCGCAACCTGCTGCTGTGGCGCGACCCGTCGGTCGACGGCATCAAGACCGGCCACCACAGCGGCGCCGGCTACTGCCTGATGGCCTCGGCCAAGCGCGGCGACCAGCGCCTGATTTCCGTCGTCATGGGCGACACCAGCGAGAACCAGCGCGCGGTGGATTCGCAGGCGCTGCTCAACTGGGGTTTCCGCTTCTACGAAACGCACCGCCTGTACGAAGGCAGCAAGGCGATTTCGAAGCAGAAGGTGTGGAAGGGCGCCGCCGACGAAGTGCAGCTGGGCCTGGCCGAACCGATGCTCGTGAGCACGCCGCGCGGTAAGTACGCCCAGCTCAAGCCGAGCATGGAACTCCCGAAGACGCTCGTCGCCCCGATCGCGAAGGGCCAGAAGATCGGCACCGTGAAGGTGATGCTGGACGGCAAGGTGATCGCGCAGCGTCCGCTGGTGGCGCTCAATGCGGTGGAAGAAGGTGGCTTCTTCAAGCGCATGTGGGATGAGCTGATGATGTGGTGGAACAGCTGAGGCGCTAAAGGCAACGCCCGGCGGGACTCGGGGGTACGAGGATCCCGCCAGGCGTGCCACGCCCGCCCGGCCACGCATCCTGCGCAGCCGGGTGGACGCAACCGCCGCGACCGATGCGCGCGGCGGGACAGTGGCACGGCATCGCGCCTGCGCCATTCCAATCGTTTGACGATTGCGTTATCGCGGTTCTTCCCAGGCGCCCGCGATTTCCCATCCGTGCGGTGTCGCCAGCGTGCGCGCGACGCGCACTTCCTCCACCACGTCGGCGGCCCAGCGGAATCCGTAGCTCGGCACCGTGCGAATGACGCGCTGCGCCTGCCCGTTGTCGCCGAGCGCGCGCCGCGCACGCAGGACCACCTGCGCCAGTTGTGCATCGGAGACGTCGGGGCGGCCGAACACCGCGCGGACGAGTTCGTCGCGGCCCACCGCGCGATCGCGATGGGCGATCAGGTGGAGCAGGCACGTGAACACCCGTGCGGGCAAGGGCCGGTGCACGTCGTCGCACAGCAGTTCGCGGCGCGCGGGATCGAGGACGCAGGCGCCGAATCGGAAGCGGGCGGCCGGCGCATTGGGGTTCGGGGTGTGCATCGCACGAGGGGGAGCCCGCAGGAAGCGGCCGATCATAGGGGCGTGAAGGGCGCCACGCCCGCGAAATAATTAAACGCGCCGGGGCTGGCGCGCGCAGGGTTGGGTTCGCCCGGCCCCGGACCCATAATCGCCGGGCCATGGACATCAACTCCGACAATCCCGAGCACGGCTTCCAGTTCCCCGGCACCTTCGAGCTTTCGGCGATGGGCGCGGCCGACAAGGACCTGCAGGCCGAATTGCCGAAACTGCTGATCGACGCCGGCATCGACGTCGTGCACGAGTCGGTCAGCTGGAAGCATTCCTCCAACGGCAAGTACGTGTCGGTGCGCATCGCCTTCCGCGCGGAAAACCGCGCGCAGTACGACGCCGCGCACGCGGCCCTGCGCACCCATCCCGAAGTGAAGTGGACGCTGTAGTCGCGCCGCCCGAGTTGCGCGAGGCGCTGGTCCGCGACCTCGGCCGCCGCGCGTACGAACCGGTCTGGCGCGCCATGCAGGCCTTCACCGATGCGCGCACCGACGACACGCCGGATGAAATCTGGCTCGTCGAACACGATCCCGTCTTCACCCTCGGCCAGGCCGGCAAGCCCGAACACGTGCTGATGCCGGGCGACATCCCGGTCCTCCACGTCGACCGCGGCGGCCAGGTCACCTACCACGGCCCCGGCCAGATCGTGGCCTACCCGCTGCTCGACCTGAAGCGCCTGAAAGTGGGCGTGCGCGAATACGTGCACCGCATCGAGCAGGCCATCATCGACACGCTCGGCGACTGGAACATCCACGCCGTGCGCCGCGACGGCGCCCCGGGCGTCTACGTCAACGACGCCAAGGTCGCCGCGCTCGGCATCCGCGTGCGCCGCGGCTGCACCTTCCACGGCCTGGCCTTCAACATCGCGATGGACCTGAAACCCTTCCACCGCATCAATCCCTGCGGCTACGCCGGCCTGCAGGTGACCTCGATGGCGGACCTGGGCGGTCCTTCCAGCCTGGACGCGGTGAAAACGCGGCTGCTGGAACACCTCGCCGTACAATTCGGCCTGCATCCTTCGCCGGCCGCCCCCGAGCCCTTCGCATGAGCGACACCAAGTCCATCCCGCTGACCGTCATCGCCGACGCGCCGTCGCTCACGCCGGGCGCAAAGCAAGTCGCGGGCGACAAGATCGGCCGCTCGCCGGTGCAGTTCGCCGACGCGCCCGTGCTGCGCAAGCCCTCGTGGATCCGCGTGCGCATCCCGTCCGGGAATTCGGTGGCCAACCTCAAGGCCAAGCTGCGCGAAAACCGCCTGGTCACCGTGTGCGAGGAAGCCAGCTGCCCGAACATCCACGAGTGCTTCGGACACGGCACCGCGACGTTCATGATCCTCGGCGACGTGTGCACGCGCCGCTGCTCGTTCTGCGACGTGGCCCACGGCCGCCCGAAGCCGCCGGATCCGAGCGAACCGATCCACCTGGCGACCACCATCGCCGACATGGGCCTGAAGTACGTCGTGATCACCTCGGTCGATCGCGACGACCTGCGCGACGGCGGCGCCCAGCACTTCGTCGACTGCATCAACGAAGTCCGCACGCACAGCCCGCGCACGAAGATCGAAATCCTCACGCCCGACTTCCGCGGCAAGGGCCGCATGGAACGCGCGCTGGACATCCTGGCCACCAACCCGCCGGACGTCTTCAACCACAACGTGGAAACCGTCCCGGACCTGTATCCGAACGTGAGGCCGGGTGCGGATTACGCCTGGTCGCTCACGCTGCTGAAGAAGTTCAAGGCACAGCACCCGGAAGTCGCCACCAAGTCCGGGATCATGCTGGGCCTGGGCGAAACCCTGGAGCAGGTGCAGGGCACGCTGCGCGACCTGCGCGCGCACGACGTCGACATGGTGACCATCGGCCAGTACCTGCAGCCGAGCGCGCACCACCACCCGGTGCTGCGTTACTGGACGCCCGATGAGTTCAAGGCGTTCGAGGACTACGGCATGTCGCTGGGCTTCACGCACGTCGCGTCGGGCCCGCTGGTACGGTCGTCGTACCACGCCGATCGCCAAGCGGCCGACGCGGGCTTCGTGGCCGCCTGAACGGGATGCGGGATTTAACGAATCCCGAATCCCCGTCCCCGAATCCCCGCATATAAACGCTGGCGTCCCGGAGAAACTTTCGGCACTGTCGGGGCGTCGATGGCGGTCGCAGTCTGGTCCCGCACCGTCGTCGTCCCCATCTCCGCAATGCCCCTCATTCGGCCCGCCCCACCGGGCCCGGAAGCGCCCATGAAGCTCAGCTCCACCCTGCCTGTCCTGACCCTCGCCTTCGCACTCACGGCGCCGATCGCGCTGCTGGCGCGCGCCGACCACGACACCAGCGCTTTGCCGGCCGGTGCCACCGCGAGCCAGTCCACGACCGCCAAGGTCGTGTACGGCATCCTGTCCGACAGCCGCTACGCCTATCGCCCGCGCGCGCTGGACGATGCGTTGTCGCAGGAAATCTTCCGGCGCTACCTGGAATCGCTCGACCCGGGCAAGTTGTTCTACACCGCGCAGGACATCGCCAAGTTCCAGCCGTACACGACGAAGCTCGACGACGCCATCAAGGCGGGCGACCTGCAGGCGCCGTACGCCATGTTCGCCGTGTACAAGCAGCGCGTGACCGAACGCGTCGCCGCCGCGCGCGCGCAGCTGAAGACCGGCGATTTCAACTTCGCCGGCAACGATCGCTACGACTACGACCGCAAGGACGCGCCGTGGGCCGACGCGGCCGCGCTCGACACGATGTGGAAGCAGTCGGTGCGCAACGACTGGCTGCGCCTGAAGCTCGCCGGCAAGTCGCCGGACGAGATCCGCAAGACGCTCGACAAGCGTTACGCCAACATGCTGGGTTCGGTCACCGACCTCAACGGCGAGGATGTCTTCCAGACGTTCCTCAACGCGTACGCAGGCTCGATCGATCCGCACACCGATTACTTCGATCCGCGCACCGCGGAAAACTTCAACATGCAGATGTCGCTGTCGCTGGAAGGCATCGGCGCGGTGCTGCAGAAGCAGGACGAAGTCGTGGTGATCCGCGAGATCGTGCCCGGTGGTCCGGCCGCGCGAAGCGGCAAGCTCAAGCCGGGCGATCGCATCGTCGCGGTCGGGCAGGGCACGTCGGGCGAAATGAAGGACGTGGTGGGCTGGCGCATCGATGATGTCGTCGACCAGATCCGCGGCGCCAAGAACACCCCCGTGCGCCTCGACATGGTCCCCGCCGAATCGCCCGCCGACGCCAAGCCCACGCGCCTGGTGCTGGTGCGCGACAAGATCCGCCTGGAAGAACAGGCCGCCAAGGCGCAGACGATCACCGTGCCGGGCACCGGCGGTGCGGCGCCGCGCAAGATCGGCGTCATCAAACTGCCGGCGTTCTACCAGGACTTCGAAGGCCGTCGCCGCAACGCCACCGATTACGCGTCGGCCACGCGCGACGTCGGTCGCCTGCTCGCGCAGCTGAAGGTGCAGAAGGTCGATGGCGTCGTGCTCGACCTGCGCAACAACGGCGGTGGTTCGCTGACCGAAGCCGTCGAACTCACCGGCTTGTTCATCGACAAGGGCCCGGTCGTGCAGGTGCGCGAATCCGGCGGCCGCGTGCAGGTGGAAGACGACGAACAGTCCGGCGTTGCGTGGGACGGCCCGCTCGCGGTGCTGATCAACCGTGGTTCGGCCTCGGCGTCGGAAATCTTCGCCGGCGCGATCCAGGACTACGGCCGCGGCCTCGTCATCGGCGAGACCACCTTCGGCAAGGGCACCGTGCAGAACCTGATGGACCTGGACCGCTGGCCGGAGAAGGAAGGCAGCGATTTCGGCCAGATCAAGCTCACCATCGCCCAGTTCTTCCGCGTCAGTGGTGGCAGCACGCAGCACAAGGGCGTCGTCCCGGACATCCGGTTCCCGGTGACCGTCGACGCGAGCGAATTCGGCGAAAGCACCTACGACAACGCCTTGCCGTGGACGCGCATCGCCGCCGTGCAGCACACGCAGTACGGCAATTTCGCACCGCTGCTGCCGCGCCTGGATGCGATGCACGCCGCGCGCGTGGCGAAGGACAAGGAGTTCCAGTGGTGGTCGGAGGACGTCGCGCAGTTCCGCGAGGAGAACGCGAAGAAGTCCGTCTCGCTCAACGAAGCCGCCCGCCGTACCGAGCGCGATACGTTCGAAGCCAAGCGCAAGTCGCGCCAGGCCGAGCGCAAGGCGCTGGGGCTGCCGCTGGATCCGTTCGCCGCCGATCCCAGCGACGACGGCCTCCAGGCCAGCGAGCGCAACATCGCCGAAGACGCCAAGCGCGAGAAGCTGGAAGAGAAGCGTCCGGATCCGCTGCTGCGCGAATCCGCCGCGATCCTCGCCGATGCCCTCACCCTGCTCAACGGCGATCGCAAGCTGTCGCAGCAGGTGCTGCCGGCGGCGCGCGAACAGGGCCACTGGTCGGAGTAACCCGACACGGCCCCGGGCAAGAATCGGATAGCGGGCGCCCAAGGGCGCCCGTTATCGTTTCCGACATGGACAAGCACATCGCCAACGACGCCGCCCCCACCGCCGCTTCCGCCACCACCGAGATCGCGGTGAAGCTGGAGCACGTGCGCCACCTGCTCGACGACGGCGAGCATTCGCTCGAGTCCCTCGCCGAAGCAGTGGGCCTGAGCGCCTCGCACCTGCAGCGCACGTTCACCGCGCGCTTCGGCATCAGCCCCGCGCAATACCTGGCACAGCGCAAGCTCGGCACGCTCAAGGCCGCGTTGCGCGGCGGCGACGACGTCAGCGGTGCCCTGTACGACGCGGGCTACGGTTCGCCGTCGCGCGTGTACGAAGGCGGGGCCGCGCGCCTCGGCATGACGCCGGCCCGCTATCGCGCGGGCGGCGCGGGCGAACGCATCCGCTGGAGCCTCGTCGACACGGCGCTCGGCCAGGCGCTGGTCGCCACCACCGAGCGCGGCATCTGCATGGTGGAACTCGGCGCGGACGGCACGGCGCTGGAAGCGACGTTGCAGGCGGAATTCCCGCGCGCGCAGCTGGAGCGCGTGGACGCGGGCCGCGACGAATTCCTCGCACCGCGCGTGCGCGCCGTGGCCGAAGTGCTGGCGGGCAAGCGCGCCAACGTCGATGTCGACCTGCTCGGCACCGCGTTCCAGAAGAAAGTGTGGGATGCGCTGATGAAGATCCCGCGCGGCGAAACCCGCAGCTACGCCGCGCTCGCCGACGCGCTGGGCCAGCCGCGCGGCGCGCGTGCGATCGCGCGCGCCTGCGCCACCAACCGCATCGCCATCGTCGTGCCGTGCCATCGCGTGGTGCGCGGCGACGGCTCCCTCGGCGGGTATCGCTGGGGCTTGCCGCTCAAGCAGGCGCTGCTGCAGCGCGAGCGTGCTGCGTAGCGACTGCGCGGTACGGTCACTTCTTGCGGCGTGCCGCGGGCGGGCGGGTCGGCAGGTGCAATCCCAGCTTGATCGGTTCGAACACCATGCGCGTCTCGTAGCGCTTCAGCGTTTCGTCGCTGCCGAACAGCCGCTCCGCCACTTCGCGCGTGTGCGGCAAGCCGGTGGTGGCCAGGATCACCAGGTAATCCCACTCGCCCGCCAGCACGTAGCACTGCTGCACTTCCGGCGCGCTGCGCATGCGCGCGTAGAAGGCGGCATGGTGCCGCGCGGATTCGCGTTCCAGCGCCACCAGCACCGCCGCCAGCGTCACGTTGCCGAGCATCGCGGGATTCAGCACGGCCACCTGCCGCATCAATCCGGATTCGCGATACCGCTTGATGCGCCGCTGCACCGCGCTGGCGGACAGGCCCACCGCGTCGCCGAGCGCGGACAGCGTGGCGTCAGCGTCGCGTTGCAGCAGTTCCAGCAGCCGGTGGTCGAACTCGTCGAGGGCGAGGGGGGCAGACATGGCGCCTCCTTGGCGTGTGCAAGATTCTTGCGCCAATGCGCACGAATTTTCAAACGCAATGCTGGACGTCTCGCTAGGCTGTCGCCCATGCAGGACCCCACCCTCGCGGCCCTCGTGCGCTTCCCGCAGGAATTGCGCGCGCACTACGCCGTCATCCCCGAATCCCGCGCCGATTTCGTCCCGGCGTCCTGGGAAGGCTGCCCGAGCGAACGCTTCGGCCCGCTCGCGCAGCTGTGGCACGTGCACGACATCGAGCGCGAGGGTTACCACGTGCGCTTCCGTCGCACGTTGCAGGAAGCCACGCCGCTGCTCGCCGACATCGACAGCTACGCGCTCGCCGATGCGCGTGGCCAACGCGGCACGGCGGCGCAGGCGCTGGCCGACTTCGCCCAGGCGCGCGCGGAAACGATCGCGCTGCTCACCGCCTTGTCGCCCGCCGACTTCGCGCGCCCCGCGCACTTCGACGGCTACGGCCCCACCACGCTGCGCGGATTGATGCACTTCCTGTGCAGCCACGACCAGCAACACCTCGCGGGCCTGCAATGGCTCGCCGGCCAGATCGAGAGCCCGACCCGATGAGCGCGTCCCCCATCAAGCCCGCGTCCGCCCTCGCCATCGGCCTCGCGCTCGCCGCGGTGTACGTGTTGTGGGGATCGACGTACCTCGCCATCCGCTTCGCGCTGCAGGGCTATCCCCCGTTCCTGCTCGCCGCGATCCGCATGGCGCTGGCCGGTTCGCTGATGTACGCCGTGCTGCGCTTCCGCGGCACGCCGCCGCCGACGCGCAAGCAATGGATCGTGCTCGCGAAGCTCTCGATCTTCATGGTCGTGCTGTCCAACGCGATGGTGAACCTGGCGGAGACGCAGGTCGGCTCCGGCCTCGCCGCGATCGCGGTCGCGTCGATGCCGTTGTTCGCCGGCGTGTTCGCGATGCTGCGCGGCCGCCATCCCACGCGCATGGAATGGGCGGGGCTGGTGATCGGTTTCCTCGGCGTGATCTGGCTCGGCATCGGCGGAGAACTCTCCGGTTCGCCGCTCGGCCTGGTCTGCCTGATCATCGCGCCGCTCGCCTGGGCGTGGGGTTCGATCTGGAGCCGCGACCAGGACCTGCCGGAACCCTTCATGGCCGCCGCGGGCCAGATGCTCGCCGGCACCTTGTGGCTCGTGCTCGCCGCGCTGCTGCACGGCGAACGCATCACCACGATGCCGAGTGCGAGCGCGACCGCCGCGATGCTGTACCTCGTCGTCGCCGGTTCGATCTTCGGCTTCACCGCCTACATCTGGCTGCTGCACCACGTGCGGCCCGCGCTCGCCACCAGCTATGCGTACGTCAACCCGCCGCTCGCGGTGCTGATCGGCGCGCTGATCGGCGGCGAAGTGTTCACCCAGCACGACCTCGGCGCGATGGCGGTGATCCTGGTCGGCGTGGTGTTGATCACGCTGGCGAAGGCGCGCAGCGCGACGCCCGCGAAACCCGCGCGCGAGACCAACGTCGACGCCCCCGCCGAAGAGCCCGTCGCATGACCAACCCCGGCCTCGACCGCCGCGGCCTGCTGATCGCCGTCGGTTCCTTCCTGCTGTGGGGCGTGATGCCGCTGTGGTGGCACATGCTGAAGGACGTGCCGTCGCTGCAGATCGTGCTGCACCGGATTGCGTGGAGCGCGGTGATCGTCGGCGCCTACCTCACCTGGACGCAGGGCCGCGGCTGGCTGCGCGCCGCGCTCGCGAAACCGCGCGTGTGGTGGATGCTCGGGCTGAGCGGCCTGCTGATCGGGTTCAACTGGGGCCTGTACATCTGGGCCGTCAACGCGGGGCACGTCGTCGAATCGAGCCTCGGGTACTTCATCAATCCGCTGCTCAACGTGTTGCTGGGCGTCGTGCTGCTGCGCGAGCGCCTCGGCCGTGCGCAGTGGGTGTCGGTCGCGATCGCCACCGTCGGTGTTGCGTGGCTGACGTTGCGCTTCGGCCAGTTGCCGTGGATCGCGCTCGCGCTCGCCGCGTCGTTCGCGCTGTATGGCCTGATCCGCAAGCTCGCGTCGGTCGAATCGATCCCGGGCCTCGGCGTCGAAGGCGCGTACCTGCTGCTGCCGGCCATCGTGTTGCTCGGCTGGAGCCAATGGCACGGGCAGGGCGGCTTCTTCGTGGCGCAATCCGCCGGCGGTTACGGCGCGTGGACCAGCGTGCTGCTGATCGTCAGCGGTGCGCTTACCGCGCTGCCGCTGGTGGGCTTCGCGTACGCCGTGCGGCGCGTGCCGTTGTCGGTCGTCGGCCTGCTGCAGTACGTCGCGCCGACGATGCAGTTCCTGATCGGCGTGTTCGTCTTCCACGAAGCCTTCGACCGCGACCGCGCGATCGGGTTCGCCTTCATCTGGATCGCGCTGGCGATCTTCGCCATCGATGGCGTGCTGCGCTCGCGCCGCACCAGCGCGCCCACCATTGCGGCGGCGCCCGCCACCCGCTAAGGATTCCGCGAATGCTGCAGATGCGCCCGAACTGCGAATGCTGCGACAAGGACCTGCCGCCCGACGCGCACGACGCGCTGATCTGTTCGTTCGAATGCACGTTCTGCGCCGACTGCGCCACCGGCGTGCTCAAGGGCCGGTGCCCGAACTGCGGCGGGACGTTCGCGCCGCGGCCCAGGCGCGCGGCGCATCTGCTGGTGAAGTATCCGGCGTCGACGGAGCGGGTGCGCAAGCCGGATGGATGCGCGGCGGCAAGCGCCTGATGATCAGTGCGTGACCTTGATCACCAGCGCCACGAGCACCAGCGCGAACACGAATGCATTCCATAGCCAGGTCTTGCGTTGCGTTCGCTTCGCATGGACGGCGGCTTCTTCCAGTGCGGCATCGCCCTCGCGCTCCAGCACGGCGACGCGCGCCATCGCATCGCGCACCTGCGCAGGATCGCTCGAGCGCAGGGCCTGCTCGATGTCGGCCTGGCGCTGTGCGAATTCCAGCATCACATCGACCTGCCGGTCATCCATGCCCGCGCGCCATAGCATGGCCAGCGGCGGCTGCACCTGTTCGCGGAAATGCAGCACCGCGGCGTGGATGACCGCGGGCGCCTTGTCGAGCGAGTCCATCGAGAGATTGAATTCGCCGTAGCGGGGCTGCTGCGTGCGCCAGCGGCGTTTCAGCAGGCGCACGCGCCAGGGCGCGCCGTCCAGGTAGCGTGCCGGCTTGCGCAGCAGCAGTTCCAGCTGGTTGAGCTCGCCGTTCTTCACTTGGCGCACGGTCCACGCGATCGCCAGGATCTCCGTCCACGGAATGCGGCCCAGGTTGACGCAATACAGCCCGCGCGCGTCCATCGACAACATCGGTTCGTTGCGCACGATGCGCGGGATGCTCGCGAGCATCCACGCCAGCAGCGCGATGCCCGTCGACATGACGACGACGGCGCCGATCCATGTCCCGGTGCGCGTCATCACGTACGCGCCCCATCCCAGCATGACGAGCGCAATGCCGAGCACCAGCAGCGCCACGACGTTGACCCAGCGACGGCTGCGCGCCTCGAAACGCTGCGCATTCGCCAGCGCGGCGATCGATGCCGCGTTCCGGATTGCGGCGCTTGCCTTCGCCCTGCGCTGCAAGCGGAAAATCGCGAACACCGCGCCCAGCGCGCACACAACGACCAGCACCCCGCCCCAATCCTGCATTCGTCAACGCTCCCCGATCCCGTCGCGGATCGTACCGGCAATCCGCACCGCAAAAGAAAACGGGCGGCCGAGGCCGCCCGCTCTTCGACACGGTTTGCGATCAACCGGCGCGCAAGGCCTCCGTCACCGGGAGTCGCGCCGCCCGCAACGCCGGGAACAACCCACCGACCAACCCGATGCCCAGCGCCCACTTCAGTCCCGTCCACAGCAACTGCGGCGAGACGCGGAACTGGAACACCACCTGGCTGAAGTTGTTGCCCAGCGTCGACACGGTGTGGCCGTTGAACACGACCCACGCGATCAGCGCGCCGATGATGCCGCCGACCAGCGCGAGCAGCATCGTTTCCAGCATCACCGCGGTGACGACCGGCACGCCGCGGAAGCCCAGCGCACGCATCGTCGCGATTTCGCGCGAGCGACCCGCGACGGCGGCGTACATCGAGTTGAGCGCACCGAAGATCGCGCCCACCGCCATGATCGAACCGATCACGATGCCGAGGACGGAGAGGAACTTCGTCAGGCCTTCCGACTGCTTGGCGTAGTAATCGTGCGTGGTCATCGCGTCGAGCTTCAGGCGCGGATCCGCGGCGAGGCCGGCGGACAACTGCTTGAAGCCGTTCTTGCCATCCAGCTTCACGGTCACTGACTGGAAGGCCTGGCGCTGGTACGCGGGGCCGAGCACGTCGACGTCCGCCCACAGTTCCGACTCGTTCGAATCGCCCGACTCGAACGCGCCCACCACCGTCCACACCTGGTTGGCCAGCTTGACCTGCTTGCCGACGTCGAGGTTGGCGAACTGCTTCTGCGCACCGCGACCGACCACCATCTCGCGCAGGCCCGGGCCGAACTTGCGGCCTTCCACGATCTTCAGCTTCGGACGCAACGCCCATGCCGCAGGACCCACGCCGCGGAACTGCACGTTGGTGTCGGTGCCGTCGGCCTTGCTCTGCAGGTTGACCACCTGCGAGAGCTCCGGCGACGAAACCGGCTGACCGTCGGCGCCGCGCGCGATGCCCGGCAGGCCGGAAATCAGCGGCACCTGGTCGCGCGTGATCACCGAGTTGGTCTCGGCTTGCGAACCGCCGCGCAGGATGATCGCGGTGTCGGTGCCGCCGGTGTTGGACAGCGTGGCCTTGAAGCCTTCGCCCATCGCGAGCATCGCCACCAGCACGCCGACCACGCCGGCGATGCCGATCACGATCACCGACGACGCACCCCAGCGTTGCGGCAAGCCCGCGATGCCGATGCGCGTGGCGGCGAGTGCGATCGCACCGCTACGCGTGAAGGCGAGCCACGCGGCGACCGCGACCGCGATCGCGAGCACGCCGAACCACGGCAGCATCGACCACACGACGAGCGCGGCGACCAGGGCCACGATCGTGAGCAGGCCGGAGAAGAAACGTTTCGACTTCGACATAGGAGTCTCCTCAGCGGCCCGCGAGGGCATCGACGATGTTCAGGCGCATCGCACGCAATGCGGGCAGCAGGCCGGCGAGCACGCCGAAGGCCAGCATCAGCAACAGGCCGGTGACCCAGCTTTCCGGCGGCAGGCTCGACGGCAACTGGATGAAGCCGCCGCTGCCCTTCGTCGTGGCGATCATCGCCAGCGGCGCGAGCGCCAGGCCCAGCACCGCACCGATCGCCACCAGCAACACCGACTCGCCGAGCACCAGCATCAGCACGCTCCGATTGCTGAAACCGATGGTCTTGAGCACCGCCAGTTCCGGAATGCGTTCGCGCACCGCCTGCGCCATCGTGTTGCCGGTCAGCAGCAACAGGGTGAAGAACACCGCACCCATGATCGCGGTGACGATCAACCCGATGTCGCCGATCTGCTTGATGAAGGCTTGGTTGAACGCCTGTTCGGTCTGTGTCTTGGTCTCGTGGTCGGAGTTGGCCGACAACGCATCGACGGCCTTGGACACGCGGTCTGCGTGGCTGGCGTCGTCGAGCTGCAGGATGTACCAGCCCACGCGGCCCTTGACGTAGTCGTTGGCCTCGTCGAAGTAGTTCCAGTGGAAGAGCAGCACGCTTTCCTGGCCGGCCTTCTGCTTCTCGTCCTTGACCTTGAAGATGCCGTCGAGCTTGAACGACCAGTCGTTACTGCCCTTGGTCGGGAAGATCGTGGCCTGCAACGGGATCACGTCGCCGACTTTCCAGCCGTGCCGCTTCGCCAGCGTCTCGCCGACGATCGCGCCGGTGCGATCGGCTTCCCACGCCTTGCGCTGGTCGGCCGGCAGGATGAATTCCGGATACACGTCGAGGTAACCGGGGCCGACGGAGAAGTTGGGGAAGAAGTTCTTCGGATCCTTGTAGATGCCGCCGAACCACGCGGCGTACGAGGACTTCTTCACGCCCGGGATCGCGCGGATCTGCGGGTCGAGCGAGTACGGCAGCATCTGCGTCAGCGACAGGCGCGACGAGGCGATCATGCGATTGGCGCCGGTGACGCTGCCGCCGGAATTGAAGGCGACGCGCACCGAGTCGAGCATGCCGAACAGGAAGAAGGCGGTCATCACCGAGAACAGCGTGAGGAAGGTCCGCGTCCTGCTGCGGAACAGCGCCGCCCAGATCAAGTGGAAATATTTCATCGCGGGCTCCGGGCCTGGCTCAGGCGTAGTCGGCGTGCGCGGCCTGCTCGACCAGGTTGCCCTTGTCGAGGTGCAGCGTATGCGTGGCGTATTCGGCGGCCTTCGGATCGTGCGTGACCATCACGATCGTCTTGCCGTGCTCGCGGTTGAGCATCTGCAGCAGGCCCAGGATGTCTTCGGCGGACGCGCGGTCCAGGTCGCCCGTGGGTTCGTCGCAGATCAGCAGCGTGGGGTCGGAGACGATCGCGCGCGCGATCGCCACGCGCTGCTGCTGGCCGCCGGAGAGTTCGGACGGGCGATGGCCGCCGCGATCCTTCAGGCCCACCAGTTCCAGCGCGATCTCCGCGTTGCGCTTGCGCTGCGCCGACGACAGGCGCGTGAGCAGCAGCGGCAGCTCGACGTTCTTCTGCGCGGTGAGCGTGGGCATCAGGTTGTAGAACTGGAACACGAAGCCGACGTGGTTGCTGCGCCACTGCGACAACTGGCCCGAGGTGAGCGTGTCGATGCGCTGGTTGTCGACGGAGATCTCGCCGCCGGAAGGCGAGTCGAGGCCGCCGATCAAATTCAGCAGCGTGGTCTTGCCCGAACCCGACGGCCCCATCAATGCGACGAAGTCGCCCTGGGCGATGTCCAGGTCGAGGCCGTGCAGGACGTCGACGGTCTCGGGGCCGCGACGGTAGGTCTTGTGCAGGTTGCGGATGCTGACGAGGGTGGACATGCCTGGCTCCGGGGGTGCGGGGGTTCGGGAAGGGTGGAATGCGTTACTGCGATTCGGCTTCGGCGGCCTTCGGCTTGACGCGCGCGCCGTCGGCCAGCGATTCGGGCGGGGACACCACGACGGTGTCGCCGCCGCTCAGGCCTTCGGTGACTTCGCGATCGTCGCCGAGCGTGCGGCCGACCTTCACCGCGCGCAGCTGCGCCTTCTCGCCATCGACCACGAACGCCACGTCCTTGCCGTCGCGCTGCACGATCGCGCCTGCCGGCGCGAGCACGCCGGGGTTGGTCTTCTGCGCGGTGGCCGGGCGTGCCGCTTCCAGGAAGCTCACGCGCACGCCCATGTCCGGCACGATGCGCGGGTCGCGCACGTTCATGCCCACGCGCACTTTCACCGTCGCCTTGCCGCGGTCGGCGGCGGGGATGATCGCGATGACTTCGCCGGGGATCTTCCAGTCGGGATACGCGTTGAGCGTGGACTCGACCGGCATCTTCGGCTTCACGCGGCCGATGAAGGCTTCGCCGACTTCCACTTCGACTTCCAGCGAATCCATGTCGACCACGGTGCCGATGCCCGTGCGCGTGAAGCCGCCACCGGCCGACAGCGGCGAGACCATCTCGCCCGGCTGCGCGGCCTTGGCGATCACCACGCCGGCGAACGGCGCGCGCACCACGGTGTTGTCGATGTTCTGGTCGGCGATGCGCAGCTGGTTGCCGGCGACCGCGGCCTGGCGTTGCGTGGTGTTGCGCTGCGCGCGCAACGAATCGCGTTCGGCGACGGCCTGGTCGTAGGCGGCGCGCGAGACGAGCTGCTGCTTGATCAAGCCATTCAGGCGCACGACGTTCGCTTCGGCTTCGCGCAGCTGCGCATCGATGCTGCCGACCTGGCTTTGCGCCATCGCCACTTGCGACGCCGCGAGCGCGCGTTGCGCATCGGCGTCGATCGGATCGAGCGTGGCCATCACCTGGCCGGCTTCGACGTGCTGGCCTTCTTCGATCAGCACTTCGCGCACCTTGCCGGTGATCTTCGCCGACACGGTGGCCATGCGGCGCGCGACGACATAGCCGGTGGCATCGAGCACCGCCGTGGCATTGCCGCCGCCGCTGCCGCCGATCGCGGTGACCTGCGCGGTCTCCACTTCGGTCGCGCCGCCGTGGCCCATCGCGGCCCACGCGCCCACGATCGCCGCGATCGCGCCGCCGAACACGGCCAGCAACGCCCAGCGCTTGCGCGACGGCGGCGCAGGCGGCGGTGCGCTTCGGTCGATGCGCAGTTCCTTGAGGAGGTCGGCGGATGCGGGCATTGCAGGGAGCCTTGACGTGGGGAAGGGGCTTAGTGTGACCGTGGCCGGTGACACGCGCCATTGACGGGATCGCAGGCTACGGCCGGCCACCCCTCGCGTCACCTGACGTCTGTCACCTGCTTGGCGTGTGACACGCGACTGCCGCCATTGGCCCCGTGGCGGGACGATGCTTCCACCATCCAATACCGGAGCATCGCGATGCGCACCGCCGACGCCGTCCTGGCGCGCCTGCACCACGCCAGCAAGTCCTACGGGAAGATCAAGGCCCTCGACGGCGTGGACCTCGCGCTGCGCGGCGGCGAACTGCTGGCGCTGCTCGGGCCCAACGGCGCGGGCAAGACGACCGCGATCGGCCTGCTGCTCGGGCTGCTGCGCGCCGATGCGGGCACGGTCGAACTGTTCGGCCGCGATCCGCAGGACATCGCCGCGCGCCGCAACATCGGCGTGATGCTGCAGGACGCGCAGTTGCCGGCGACGTTGCGCGTCGGCGAGCTGATTCGCCTCACCGCCAGCTATTACCCGTCGCCGCGCACCGTGCAGGAAAGCGCGGACCTGGCCGGCGTGGCCGACCTGCTCAAGCGTCCGTACGGCAAGTTGTCCGGCGGCCAGCAGCGGCGCGTGCAGTTCGCGCTCGCGCTGTGCGGCCGGCCGAAGCTGCTGTTCCTCGACGAACCCACCGTCGGCATGGACATCCAGGCGCGCCAGACCTTGTGGGCCGCCATCCGCCACCTCGTCGCCGAAGGCAACGGCGTGGTGCTCACCACGCATTACCTCGAGGAAGCCGAAGCGCTGGCCGACCGCGTGTGCGTGATGGCGCGCGGCCGCATCATCAGCGAAGGCAGCGTCGATGCGTTGCGTGCGCGCGTGTCGATGAAGCGCGTGCGGTGCAACACGACGCTGTCGCCGACCGACGTGGCCGATTGGCCGGGCGTCGTCGAAGCCACGCTGGAAGGCGATCGCCTGTGCATCGCCACCGAACACGCCGAGGCCGTGGTGCGCCGCCTGCTGGCGCTCGACGACACGCTGTCCGCGCTCGAAGTGCGCGCCGCCGGCCTGGCCGAGGCCTTCACCGAACTCACCCGCGACGACGCCGTCGCCTCCCTGCGCGAGGCCGCCTGATGAACACCGTGCCCGACCTGTCGATCCTGTCCGAACGCCCCGCCGCCAGCGCCATGCCGCGTGCGCGCGTGATCGGCGCCTACCTGCAGGAAATGCGCAGCGAATGCCTGCGCTACCTCCGCAACCCGGGCTTCGTGCTGCCGACGCTGATGTTCCCGACGATCTTCTATTTGATGTTCGGCGTGTTCCTGGCGCGTTCCAATTCCGCCGAGGCCGCGCGTTATCTCCTCGCCGCGTATTCGACGTTCGGCGTGATGGCGCCGGGTTTGTTCGGCTTCGGCGTGTCGCTGGCGGCCGAACGCGAGAACGGCCTGCTCACGTTGAAGCGCGCGTTGCCGATGCCGCCGGCCGCGTACCTGGTCGGCAAGATGTCGATGGCGGTGGTGATGGCCGCCGTGGTCGTGACGTTGCTGGTGCTGATCGCCACGTTCGTCGCGCACCTGCCGCTCACCGCCACGCAGATCGCGCACCTGTACCTGGTGCAGCTGCCCGGCGTGCTGCCGTTCTGCGCGCTGGGCCTGTTGCTCGGCACGCTGGTGAAAGGCCAGGGCGCCCCCGCGATCATCAACCTGGTGTACCTGCCGATGGCGTTCCTGTCGGGCCTGTGGTTCCCGCTGTCGGGGCTGCCGCATGCGGTGCAGGCGTTCGCGCCGGTGCTCCCCGCGTTCCACCTCAACCTGCTCGCGCTGGATGCGGTGGACCTGGCGCAGGTGAACCCGCTGCCGCACGCCTTGCTCCTCGCGGCGTTCACCGTGGGCCTGCTGGCGCTGGCGGCGCGTCGCCTGCGTCGCAACGGTTGAAGGCTTCGCGCTAGCATCCTGCGCATGCACGCTGCCTCGTCCCCGTTCCCACCTGCCGTCGCGCGCCTGCTGGCGCGCTTCGGTTTTGCGCCGGCGCCCGATTCCGCGGTGGCCGACTGCATCCGCCGCGGCGTGTCGCCGTGGTCCGAAGGCGTGCACCTGCTGTGGTCGATGTGGGTGTTCATCACGCCGTTGTTCGGCGGGCAGTACTCGTGGAAGTGGGCGCTGTTCACGGGGCTGTCGTACCCGGTGTTCCTCGCGCTGTACGCGAAGGTGATGCTGTCGTCCCGGCGCATCGCCTATCGCTACGCGCTCGGCATGGCGGCGCTGTGCCTGGTGCTGATGCCCTGGTATCCCTCGGGCATCAGCTACTTCGTGTTCGGGTGCGTGATGCTGCGCACCAGCAAGCGCATTTCGCTGGTGCGTTACCTGGTGCAGATCGCCGGCTTGAACGCCGCCTTCCTCATCGTCGCCGTGGCCGTCGGCTATCCGTGGCAGGCGATGGTGTGGGTGCCGGTGATGACGCTGATCATCGGCGTGATCGTCAACGTCGAACGCACCAACAACGAGAAGGACGACGCGCTCAAGTTGTCGCACGACGAAGTGCGGCGCCTGGCCGCGACGGCGGAACGCGAACGCATCGGCCGCGACCTGCACGACCTGCTCGGCCACACGCTGTCGCTGATCACGCTGAAGCTGGAGCTGGCGCGCAAGTTGTCCGATCGCGACCCCGGCGCCTCGAAGCGCGAACTGGAGGAAGCCGAGCGCGTGGCGCGCCACGCCCTGGCCGAAGTGCGCAGCGCGGTCACCGGCATCCGCAACGCAGACCTGGCCGCGGAACTCGCCTCCGCGCGATTGATGCTCGAGTCCTCGCAGGTGCACCTGGAATACGGTGCGCCGCCGCAGGGCCTGTCGCCGGAAGTCGAGCGCGGCCTCGCGCTGATCCTGCGCGAAGCCACGACCAACATCGCGCGCCACGCCAACGCGGGCCGCGCGCACATCGGCTTCGAGCAGGACGCGCGCAGCGTGCAGCTATGCGTGGAAGACGACGGCCGCGGCGGCGTCGCCACCGATGGCAACGGGCTGGCCGGCATGCGCGATCGCGTCCGCGCGCTCGGCGGCACGCTCAGCATCGATTCGCCGCGCGGCGGCGGCACGCGCCTGCTCGTGCGCGTGGCGCTCGCATGATCCGCATCCTGCTCGCCGAGGACCAGGCGCTGGTGCGGGGCGCATTGTCCGCGTTGCTGGGACTGGAATCGGACATCGAAGTGCTGGGCGCGGCGGCGGATGGCGAAGCCGCGTGGCGCGACCTGCAGCGGTTGAAGCCGGACGTGCTGGTGACGGATATCGAGATGCCCGGCTTGTCCGGCCTCGAACTCGCGCAGCGCATCCAGCGGCAGGGCTTGCCGATCAAGGTCGTCATCGTCACGACGTTCGGGCGCGCGGGCTTTCTGCGTCGTGCGCTGGACGCGGGAGTGTCGGGTTACCTGCTGAAAGACGCACCGGCGGAAGATCTCGCCGAAGCTTTGCGCAAGGTGCATCGCGGCGGACGCGCGATCGATCCGCAGCTCGCGGTGGATGCATGGTCGGAAGCCGATCCGCTCAACGATCGCGAGCGGCAGACGCTGCGCCTGGCGGGCGAAGGTTTGTCCGCATCGGAGATCGCGACGCGGTTGAACCTGTCGAGCGGCACCGTGCGCAATTACCTGTCGGAGGCGATCGGGAAGCTTGGCGTTGGCAACCGCATCGAGGCGTATCGCCTTGCGCGGCAGAAGGGCTGGTTGTAACGCCTCAGCCGAACCGCGCCTTCAACATCGCCCACGCCGCCCGCAAGCCCTGCGCTTCGCCACCCGCCGGCTTCCCCGCGCGATCCGTGTCATTCCACGAATACACGTCGAGATGCGCCCAGGGCTGCGATTCGGGCACGAAGCGCTCCAGGTACAACGCGGCCGTGATGCTGCCCGCCATGCGCGACGGCCCACCGTTGGCGATGTCCGCGATCCCGCTGATCAGGTAACGCAGGTACGGCCGCCACAACGGCATGCGCCACACCGGGTCGCGCTGCGCGGCGGAGGCGGCGATCCATGCGCCGGCCACGCTTTCGTCGTTCGAATACAGCGCCGGCAGGTCGGGGCCCAGCGCGATGCGCGCGGCGCCCGTCAACGTGGCGAAGTCCATCAGCAACGCCGGCTTGCTTTCCGCCGCGAACGCCAGCGCATCGCACAACACGACGCGACCTTCGGCGTCGGTGTTGTCGATTTCCACCGACACGCCCAGGCGCGTCGTCAGTACGTCGCCGGGGCGGTAGGACATCGGGCCGATTGCGTTTTCCACGGCGGGCACCAGCAGCGTCATGCGCACCGGCAGCTTGCGCGCCATCACCAGTTCGGCCAGCGCGATCGCGTGCGCCGCGCCACCCATGTCCTTCTTCATGTTGCGCATGCCGTCGGCGGCTTTGATGTCCAGGCCACCGGTGTCGAAGCACACGCCCTTGCCGACGATCGCCAGGTGCGGCGCGGCGTCGTCGCCCCACTGCAGCGAAATCAACCGTGGCGCGCGATACGACGCGCGGCCGACGGCGTGGATGGCGGGGAAGTTGTGCTTGAGCAGGTCATCGCCGCTGATGACTTCGATCTTCGCGCCGAAGCGCTCGGCGAGTTCGCAGCACGCCTGTTCCAGCTGGTCGGGGCCCATGTCTTCGGTGGGCGTGTTGACCAGGTCGCGCACGCGCACGCAGGCGGCGAGGGTGTCGAGGGTTTCGTCGTCCAGCCCGTCCATCGCCAGGCGCGCCGGGGCGCGCATCGGCGCCTTGTAGCGCGCGAACTTGTACGCGCCCAGGCCCCAGCCGAGTTGCAGCGCGCGGCGCGCGTCGTCGTCGAGGTCGGTCGCCAGGTGCCAGTCGCCCGGCGGCAAGGCGAACGGCGCATGTGCGTAGGAATACGGATCGAGGCGATCGCCGATCCCGAGTACCGCGCCGGCGATGCCGTGTTCGCCCGGCAGCAGCAACACGCTGCCGGAGGTCGCGCTGAAGGTCTGCGCATCGATCCAGCCGCCGAGCGCGGGCAGTTGCAGGCGCCGCCAGTCGTCGAAGCCGGCGCGCTCGACGCAGAACAACGGCAGGCTCGTGTCGGCCGGCGCGGTGAAACCTGCGGGCAGGGAGCGGGCGGGCATCGGGCGGGCGGGCAATGCAGTCCGTGCAGTCATGCGACGTCGTCCTGGAGATGAGCGTCCAGCCAGTCGGCCAGCGCGTCGAGGGTCGGGAAAGCGAGGTCCGGGCGCACGTGCGCATGCGGCCAGACGGGATCGGGATGCAGGTCGTCGCGGTGGATCCAGCACGTGCGCAGTCCCGCGCGGTGCGCGCCGAGGACGTCGAGTTCGATGTCGTCGCCGACGTGCAGCACGTGGTGCGGTGCTTCGCCCAGGCGTTCGCACGCGGCGCGGAAGATGCCGGGATCGGGTTTCGCCGCACCGTGTTCGCTCGCGCCGAGCTGGAAGGCGAAGTGTTCGCGCAATCCGATGCGCGCCAGGTCCGCGTTGCCGTTGGTGATCGCCGCGACCGGCAGGCGCGCGGCGATGCGTTGCAGCGCGCCGATCGCGTCGGGGTAGCACTCCACGCGGTTGCGCTCGGCATAGAAGGCTTGGAACGCGGGTTCGGCGAGCGCCGGATCGTCGCCGGCCAACTCCATCGCGCGCGCCAGCGTGAGCCGGCGCAGCGTGCTGAAGTCGTGCGCGAGGTGCGGGTGTTCGGCGTTGATCGCCTCGCGCAGCACGCGCATTTCCGCCAGCGGGAAGCGCGCCGCGGTCCGCGGGCAGTGTTCGGCGAGCCAGGCGTGCTGCACCACTTCCACGCGCGCCCCGATCGGCGCGAAGGGCCAGAGCGTGTCGTCGAGGTCGAGGGTGATGGCGCGGACTTGTGGGTTCACCGCCGCATTCTAAGCCGGACGCCGGACCCGTCGAACCACCCCGGCCGCCGTCACTCCAGCAGCTTGGCCCACCCGTCCATGCCGTCGATGCGCGCGAGCACCAGCTTGACGCACACCAGCAGCGGCACCGCGAGCAGCAGGCCGATGATCCCCCACAGCCAGCCGAACACCATCAGCGACAGGATCAGCACCAGCGGCGAGAGCGCCATGCGCCGGCCCAGCACGATGGGGGTGATGATCTGCCCCTCGAGCGTGTGCAGGCCCAGGTACATCGCGGCCGGCACCAGCGATTCCAGCGGCGTGTCGAAGGTCACGAAGCCCATCAGCAGCATCACCACGATGCCGATCAGCGGGCCGACGTAGGGCGCGAAGTTGAGCAGCGCGGCCATCGTGCCCCACAGCATCGCCTCGTCCAGCGGCACGTCGAGGAAGAAGTACAGCAGGCCCGCGTAGATCAGGCCCACCAGGATGTTGATGATGCTGATCGTGAGGACGTAGCGCGAGATCTCGGCTTCGATGGCGTGGAGGATCTCCACCGTCAGCTTCTTCTGCTGTCGCCCGGGCAGCAGCGCGATCGCGTTCTTCTGCAGGTCGCCGCCGTACACCATGAAGAAGAACGTCAGCAGCACCACCGCCAGCACCGAGGCGATGATCCGCGGCGTCGACATCAGCGCCTTGTAGGGATCGTCGACCGCCGTCTTGACCACCTGCACCTTGCCGCCCGTCGTTTCGCCGCCGGCGGCGCGCGCCATGCTTTCGGCGGCCTTGTTCGCTTCGGTCACCGGCTTGGTGAGCGAACGCAGCTTGGGGGCGAGGTCGCGCATCTGGCGCGGGACTTCGCGGATCCATTCGGCGCCGGGTTGCACCAGTTCGCGCGCGAGCGTGTAGGTGCCGAAGATGCCCAGGCCGATGATCAGCAGCGCGCCGATGAAGCGCGGCACGTAGAGGCGGCGCAGCAGCCGCAGGATCGGATTGCCCACCAGCGCGAAGAACATCGCCAGCAGCACGGGCAGCAGGATGTCCTGCGCCAGGTACAGCGTGAACGCGACCGCGAGCGAGGCCAGCACGATCGCCGCGTTGGAGGATCGCGGTCGCGCGGGCGGTTGCGGTTCGCCGTCCGTTTCGAAGACGTAGCTCATGCGCCCGCCCGCGGCGCGTTGGCCGCCTGTGCGACGGCGGCGGCGCTGTTCGGATCCACGGCGGAGGCGGTCTGTTCGGCGGTGTTCGCCGCGTGCGCGGCTTCGCCCGCGGCCACTTGTGCACTGCCGCCTGCGAACAACCCCGCGGCGGCGGACAGCAGGTTGAGCAACCCGCCGCCGCTCGCGACCTTCTTGACCGGTTCCACCTTGCCCACGACGAAGCCGGACACCAGGCCCGCGATCACGATGCGCCCCGGCGTCCAGCTGGAGCGCCACGACGACTTCAATTGGCGCCAGTCGGCCGCGGCCGCGCGCTCGCGCGCTTCCAGCGCCGACTCGGCCTGGTGGACTTTCTCGATCAGTGCTTCGAAGCCCACGGGGTGCTCTGCAGTTGGAGGAGACAACGGAATCGCATGCCTGCGTTCATGGCGGCGTGACGTCGACGCCGAGCCCTTTCTTGACGCCGTTTTCGTCGGTGGCGGCGGTGACTTGCTCCGCGCCTTCCTTCGCTGTCTTGCCGGAACCGGCATCGGGCATCAGGCCGGACAGTTCGCCGATGCCGATGCGCGCCAACTGGCGACGCGTGGCCTGCAGGCGCGTGTGTTCGAAGTAGTGCATCGCCAGCCAGCCGCAGAGGATGGTGATCACCAGGCTCAATGCCGCGGTGAGCACGAGCGACAACCACCACGGCCAGCCGAGCCCGAGGCTCAGGCCCGCGATCGCCGCCGCCATCAAGAGCAACCACGCCGACGCACCGAACGCGATGGCGACGCCGGTGAACGCGAGCGTGCGCCCGAAGGCGCTGCGCGCCAGCGAGATGTCGGCCGAGACGAGGATGCGGAATGCGGTGGCCGCTTCGCGGCCGGCGGACCAGGTGGCCTTGCCCGTGGCGCCGAGTTCGCGCAATGCATCCGCGAGCCCGGGCGCGTCGCGCTCGTCGCGCGCGCCCGGATCGCCTGCGTTCCCCTCGTCGCCGGCGTTCATGCGGAGGGCAGCGACTTACTTGTCGCTGCTGCCGCGACCGAGCTTGGCGATCAGCCAGCCCGCCGCGAAGGCGACGCCGAACGACGCCAGCGGACGCTCGCGGATCAGTTCGGCGGCGCTGTCGACCAGGTCGCGGCCCTTGTCCATCAGCACGTCCATCTGTTCGCGGCTGGCCGAACCGAGGTTTTCGGCGGCGGAAATGCCGGCGAGCGTGCCGTCGGCGAGTTCGGCCTTCATCTGTGCCTTGCCCAAGCGCATTTCGTCGCCGGCGGCGGAAGCAGCACCCTTCAGCGCATCGCCCGCGGCGACGGCGGCACCCTTGAAGTGCGAGCCCGCTTCGCTGAGGTCCTGCTTCATCGCGTCGGTGGCACGACCATTGTTATCGGGGGACATCGCGTTTCTCCTTGCTGGTGGAACGTTCGGGGGATCTTTCGATCGTCATTGCATCTGCAGGTCGCCGCGCGCGTTGCCACGCAGGATGCGCAACACGAGCTGTTGCGGGGCCTGCGCGAAACTCGCGCGGAACCCGCCCAGGTCGCCGAACTCGCCGCTGGTGGCGGCGAGGACCACGTCATCCTTCTGCAGGCCATTCTGCGCCGCGCGACTGCCGCGGGATACCGCGCTGACCAGCACGCCATCCAGCCCAGACTGGCGCAAGCGCTCGGGGAGTTCGGTGAAGGTGGCCCCGGCCAGGCGCGGATCGAGGGCGCTGCCCTCGTAGGAACGGGGCTGTTCGCGCAGCGTGGCCTTGATGGCGACCGGCTTGCCGCCGCGGCGCACGTCCAGGTCGACGGTGCTGCCGACCGCCTGCAAGCCTTCGAAGTTGTGCAGCGCCTCGCGGTTGTCCATGCGCTGGCCGTTGGCCGCCAGCACCACGTCGCCCACGCGCAGGCCGGCCGCGGCGGCGCCGGAACCCGCGTAGACGCGCGTGACCACCGCACCGCGCGGCGCATCCAGGCCCAGGCCCTTCGCCAGCTGCTCGTCGACCGTCTGCGTGTCCATGCCCAGCGTGCCGCGCCGCACTTCGCCGGTGGTCGACAGCTGGCGCATCACGTTGCCCGCGAGGTTGGCGGGAATCGCGAAGCCCAGGCCGATGTCGCCGGCACGCGAGCCCTGCGGATTGAACGTGGCCGTGTTGATGCCGACCAGTTCGCCGCGCAGGTTGACCAGCGCGCCGCCGGAATTGCCCGGGTTGATCGACGCATCGGTCTGGATGAAGTTCTGGAAGCCCAGCCCCGGCAGGCCGCTGCGGCCCACCGCGGACACGATGCCCGAGGTCACCGTCTGGCTGAAACCGAAGGGATTGCCGACCGCGACGACGAAATCGCCGACGCGCAGCTGATCGGAATTGGCGAGCGGCAACGCCACGAGCTTGTCCGCCTGGATGCGCATCAACGCGACGTCGGTATCCGGATCGGAACCGACGAACGTGGCCGGGAACGTGCGCCCGTCGGACAACGTCACCGACACCTCGTCCGCGCCTTCGATCACGTGGTGGTTGGTCAGCACCAGGCCCTTGGCGGCATCGACGATCACGCCGGAACCCAGCGACTGGTTGATGCGTTCCTGCGGCACGTTGGGGAACAGGCGGCGGAACATCGGATCGTCGGCGAACGGGTTGCGGATCCGCACGCGCTGCTTGGTGTGCACGCTGACGACGGCGGGCGTGACGTGCTCCAGCATCGGCGCCAGCGACGGCATCGGCGTGCCATCGACCGCGGGCGGCATCGACGCCATCGCGGGCACGGCCGCGGCGGGCGCGGGCGGTTGCGCGTTCGCGGGCGCTTCCAGGCCCTCGCGGAGCGCGGACGCAGCGAAGCCGCCGAAGCCGGCAGCGAGGGTAAGGGCGGCAAGGGTTTTCAGGGGCGTTGGGCGCATCGTGTTCGTTGTCCCGGCGTTAGCGAATTAAATAGGGGCGTGACTATGCGATGTGAAATCGCGCCTTGGCGCAACCGGATCAAGGCCCGGAGCGCGCGAACCAGTGACTTTCGCAAAGGCCGCAAGTTCGTGTCCTGTGCGCTCGCGCAATGCCGTTTCTGCAGCCCCTCGCCCCTCGTCGGCACGGCGCGGCCGCTTCGCGCAAGCCCGTTGACAGTGCTCCGGGGCGGGCGTAGTTTCGCCTTCCATTCGCCACAACATGTTGTGGTGGTGAATGGGGAAGGCCCCAAAGGTTGTGTTCCACGCCGTTTACAGCGGGAAGCAACCGAAGAGGCCGATGGGACCGCAATCACGGTTCCGGCAGGGGAAAATCCGGCAATCGAAGGCAGCAGGAAGCACGCCCGCCCGGGCGTTTCCCGCTTCGTTCCGTGGAACCGGATGGCGACCGAACAACGACAAGAACCGGGCACGACCCGGCTACGACGAGGAGATGGAGCAGCATGAGCACGGTGCGCCTCGAGGCGGTGAAGATGGACGCAGAACAAGAGATCCCGATGCAGCCGGCCTCGGCCGATATCTGGGACAAGAAGTACCGCCTCAAGACGAAGTCCGGCGCGGCGATCGATGCCGACATCGACGGCACCTACCAGCGCGTGGCCCGCGCCCTGGCCGATGCCGAGACCTCCGCCGAGAAGCAGAAGTACTGGTACGAGCGTTTCGTGTGGGCGCTGCGCCGCGGGGCGATCCCGGCTGGCCGCATCACGTCCAACGCCGGCGCGCTCGAACACAAGCCCGCCACGTCCACGATCAACTGCACCGTGTCCGGCACCATCGAAGACTCGATGGACGGCATCCTCGACAAGGTCCACGAAGCGGGCCTGACGCTGAAGGCCGGCTGCGGCATCGGCTATGAATTCTCGACGCTCCGCCCGCGCGGCGCGTTCGTCGCCGGCGCCGGCGCGTACACGTCGGGCCCGATGTCCTTCATGGATATCTACGACAAGATGTGTTTCACCGTCTCGTCCGCCGGCGGTCGCCGCGGCGCGCAGATGGGCACGTTCGACGTCTCGCACCCGGACGTGAAGGACTTCATCCGCGCCAAGCGCGAAGACGGCCGCCTGCGCCAGTTCAACCTCTCGCTGCTGATCACCGACGGCTTCATGGAAGCGGTGGCCGACGACAGCGACTGGCCGCTCGTGTTCCCGGTCAACGCGAAGGAACAGGGCGACGTCGAGCTCGATAACCCGGAACAAGTGGTCTGGCGCGAATGGCCGACCCACAAGAACTACGTCTCGCGCGAAGACGGCCTGGTGGCCTGCAAGATCTACGGCCACATCCGCGCGCGGCACCTGTGGGACATGATCATGGTCTCCACCTACGACTACGCCGAGCCGGGCTTCATCCTGATCGACCGCGTCAACGAGATGAACAACAACTGGTGGTGCGAGACGATCCGCGCCACCAACCCGTGCGGCGAGCAGCCGCTGCCGCCGTACGGCGCGTGCCTGCTGGGCTCGGTCAACCTCACCAAGTTCGTCCGCAAGCCGTTCACCGACGAAGCCTCCTTCGACTGGGAGGAATACAAGGAAGTCGTGCGCGTGTTCACCCGCATGCTCGACAACGTGGTCGAAGTGAACGGCCTGCCGCTGCAGCAGCAGCGCGACGAGATCATGCGCAAGCGCCGCCACGGCATGGGCTTCCTGGGCCTGGGCAGCACGGTGACGATGCTGCGCATGAAGTACGGCAGCAAGGAATCCTGCGAGTTCACCGAGCGCATCGCCCGCGACATGGCCGTGGCCGGCTGGGAAACGGGCCTGACGCTCGCCAAGGAAAAGGGCGCCGCCCCGATCATGGAAGAGCGCTTCCCCGTCACCGCCGAGATGCTGCGCAAGCGCCCGGAGATGGTGAAGGACGGCTGGAAGATCGGCCAGGAAATCGAAGGCAAGATGCTGCACGCCAAGTACTCGCGCTACATGCAGCGCGTGGCCGAGGTCGCCCCGGAACTGGTGGAAGAGCTGGCCGAAGTCGGCGCGCGCTTCACCCACCACTCCTCGATCGCGCCCACCGGCACCATCTCGCTGTCGCTGGCCAACAACGCCTCCAACGGCATCGAGCCCTCGTTCGCGCACCACTACAGCCGCAACGTGATCCGCGAAGGCAAGAAGACCAAGGAGAAGGTGGACGTCTTCTCGTACGAGCTGCTGGCCTACCGCGAGCTGGTGAACCAGAAGGCCATGCCCTTCGCCGAAGACGCCGAGGGCCGCCTGCCGGACTACTTCATCTCCGCCGACGACATCTCGCCGAAGGAACACGTGGACGTCCAGGCCGCCGCCCAGAAGTGGGTGGACTCCTCGATTTCCAAGACCGCGAACGTCCCCACGGACTACCCGTACGAGGACTTCAAGGACATCTACCGCTACGCCCACGAGCAGGGCTTGAAGGGCTGCACCACGTTCCGCTTCAACCCCGCCGCCTTCCAGGGCGTGCTGGTGAAAGAGGCGGACCTGGAGAACACGACCTACCGCTTCGAGCTGGAAGACGGCACGGTGCTGGAGGTCAAGGGCAACGAGCAGATCGAGTACGACGGCGAGATGCACTCCGCCGCCAACCTGTTCGACGCGCTCAAAGAGGGTTACTACGGGAAGTTCTGAAACTCGTCTCGACTACTTGTTCACGCACGTGACGGGTATAGGATCGCGTTGTTCCACAGGCCATCCCAACGAGGAATCAAAATGAGCAATGGCAACGGGGTCACCGCGACCCTCTCCAACGCCGCCGACACCGTGGTCGAGACCGCCAAGTCCGTCGCCAAGCGCGCGGGCAAGGCAGTCACCGGCGCGAAGAAGACCGCGAAGAAAGCGACCAAGGCTGCGAAGAAGGCAGTGGGCACCGCGAAGAAGAAGCTCGCTTCCGCTTCCGCCGCCGCCAAGAAGGAAGCCGCAACCCTGAAGCGCAAGGTGGCCGGCAAGAAGGCCGCCGCCAAGCGCGCGGGCAAGAAAGCCACCAAGAAGGTCGCCGGCAAGAAGGCTGCCGCCAAGCGCACGGTCAAGAAGGCCGGCCGCAAGGTCGCCGCGAAGAAGGCCGCGACGAAGCGCACGGTCAAGAAGGTCGGCCGCAAGGTCGCCGCCAAGAAGACCGCCGTGAAGCGCGCCGTCAAGAAGGTGGGCCGCAAGGTCGCCGCCAAGAAGACGGCCGTGAAGCGCGCTGCCAAGAAGACCGGTCGCAAGACCACGGCGCGCAAGACCGGCGCCCGCAAGACCGCCCGCAAGGCGGCGAAGTAAGCAACACCACCCCTCCCGCGAAAACGCGGGAGGGGATTTCGACACACCTTAGAGAATTCCCATGGCCGTCAAAATCGACAAGAAGATCAAGGGCTACGCCGTCGTCACTCCGGAAGACAAGGCACGCGAAGCGAAAGCCGAAGCCGTCGCACGCGCGACGCTGGAAGCCGAACTGCCGACCGCCGACGTCATCCAGATGCACGAGCGCATCGAGCGTCCCGAGGTCCTCATCGGTTCGACGTACAAGATCAAGTCGCCGCTCGTCGAGCACGCGATGTACGTGACCCTCAACGACATCGTGCTCAACGCCGGCACCGAGCACGAACTGCGTCGCCCGTTCGAGATCTTCATCAACTCCAAGTCGATGGAGCACTTCCAGTGGATCGTCGCGCTGACGCGCATCATGTCCGCCGTGTTCCGCAAGGGCGGCGACGTGACGTTCCTGGTCGAAGAAATGAAGGCCGTGTTCGATCCCCGCGGCGGTTACTTCAAGGCGGGCGGCGTGTACATGCCGAGCCTGGTGGCCGAGCTGGGCGCGATCGTCGAAGACCACATGAAGTCGATCGGGCTGATCCACGATCCCGACATGTCGCCGGCGCAGCGGGCGTTGATTGCAGAGAAGCGTGCGGCGTACGAGCAGCGCTCAAAAAAAAACAGTGACGTGAGCTTCGGCGCCGCCAACGGGGCCGATGCGCGTACGGAAGAAGTGATCGAAGTGACCGGCGATGGCGCGAGTTTTCCGCCTAGCGCGACGATGTGCCACAAGTGCTCGACGAAAGCCGTGGTGATCATGGATGGGTGTGCTACTTGCTTGAATTGTGGGTATAGCAAGTGCGGATAAGCCCATGGAATCGGTGACGCAAAGCAGACGTGTCCTTTCATAGTGTCCTGGGCTCGATCAGCGTAATGCCCGAAGACAGTCCTGCAATCAGCCACTCATGATTGGAAGTCACGTCTGGAGAGTCGTCCATGAGCGCCCAGAACTCAGCATCGACGTCCTTGTTGTCAGGCGACAGCGTGATTGATACGGCGCCAACGGAAATAGAGAGCTTGTGCTCTTCAGGTCGCACGGCCTCTACGAACTGACCCATGCAGTTATAGAGACTTGCGATTGCTCTGGATCTGCGTTCGAAGAAATCCACAGGGCTATCCGGCATTGCACATGACACTTCGATCTCGCCAGAAGCGACAACCCAGATCATCTTGGGAGTACCGGCCGGCGGCTCGTCGGGGCGGAAGAATGAGAGCTCAACCAGCAGGCTGTACACGCGAATCGAGTCAAGCTGCGAGCCAACGAGCAGTTTCGAAAGAACTTTTCCAGCGTGGGGATAGGTCAGCATTTCCATGTTCGATTCCAACTCGCGTGTTGCCTAGTTCACTGCAAAGAGCTCGCCACATAGGCCAAAACGCTCAAGGGTCGTTGCTTTTTGCGACCTTCGACTGAGGCTGGTATGAGCGAATCGCTTTGTTGTAGAGAACCGCGGCTCCGAACGCAAAACCGAAGCCGGCGAGAAGCGCGGCGACGAACGTAACCATTCGAGGATAGAACCCAGGGCCATTCGGATCGTCGCCGAACACTAGAATTCCCATGGCAAAAACAGGCGCCAACGTAGTCGTGGAGATGGTGACAATCATGGCCCCGATCCAAAGGACTTCACGAACTCGGTGTTTGCCTGCCACGTAGAACTGGCTCACCGCAGACAGGACGAATCCGCCAATAACGGACACTCCGCAGACATAGCCGATGGAGATAAGTGCAGCTAGTTCACCGAAAGACATATCGGGGCTTACGAATTGAGAGATTGTTGGGCTGCAACGACAGAGTCTATTTCTTCGGCTCACGAATCAATCGAAAACAAAGCCGTCCGGCGGGCACGGGGCAAATTCGTTGGCCAGCCGATCGAGTACCCATCCCGAGGGCGCAACGCACCTCGCTTCGAGCGGTGTGTGCATACGATTTTCTTTTGCGCACCGGAGCGCCGGGTTCACGACGTTCAGCTCAAACCTGCATGTCAATCACCAAGTTTGCATTGTTGCTGATGACCCGCTCGCGGCTTCTTTCAACGAGCTCGAATGCAGCTCTGCTGGACTCTGGATGCAGTTTCACAATGATGTTGGTATTTGCTGTTGTGGGGGGGCCACTCTGCGCCAAGAATTCTTCGGAGTTCAAAAACTCCAGATAGCGCTCAATCTTGCGTAGCAAGCGCTTCAGTGATCGAGGATCATCCGCGAGTGGCGTCGCAACAATAACGAAAAGATCGGATCCGCCGTTCGTCTTGACTGTGTTGATGTCAACGACGTCCAGGTTTGGAATCGGGTGCTCGTCATCAAATTCGAAGTAGTCGTTCACTTTCATAGCGACTCCGATCAGCAGCGATCAGGCGGAACGATGGCGCCAGCCTTGTCCCCAAGTGCATTGTTGTATTTCGCAGAAGTGGCGGCGGGTGCTTGTCCCTGCGAGGCTCACGAATTGATCGAAGACAAAGCCGTCGGGATGGCACTCGACGGTTGCGAAAGCACATCGAATACGAGCCCAGTCGGCGTAAAGCACCTCACTTCATGAGTAGGGAGCGAGGCGCAGCTTGAGAATCGGTTGCTGCCCGGATGCAGATCGGCGCCGTCGCCGTAGACCCGCAAGGGAATCGGTCTGCCCTCGGGCTGCATTCACGAACGTAGAAATTGTCTGGACATTGACCAGAATGAGCGTGGAAGCTGCCGCTGTTTTCACGGAAACCAATTTGTTGCGGACTTCACCTTTACAAGAATGCTTCGCTTCATTCGCAACACCAGAACGGATGCGAGCATCGATCCTACGTACGAAATGAAGGCGCACATGGCAAGCGCCAGAAAAAACACTACGGCGTCTACCGGAGCCAGGACATCGCGCAACGGAACGTCGTCCGGGTATTCCATGAGCGCAACGAAAGCATAGCTGAGACTGGCGAAGGAGATTCCGGCAGCAATGGAGAAAACGAATCCATGGAGTTCCCAGGGATTCTCCCGCTGAAGGCTTTGGATGAATTGCTTCATTTCTGCTCCTTCCTGTCCTGCACAAGAATCTGCGCTCCGGTCACCGCGGCGCCTGTGCCCCCAGCTGTCGCGACTTCCGTCGCGTTGCGAATCGGGCCGGCTCTTGTTTCGGAGCCGGACTGTGCAATGGCACGACCTTCTCTGACGAGCGGATGGGACTGGGGTAGGCCGGGAATGTTCTTGTTCGGCACCATTCGATCAGCCACTCCCTTTGCGGCGCCACCCACGGCCATGCCTAGAACACCGGCCTTTAATGTCCTTGCGCTATCGATGTTCTTGACTCCGTTCTCTAGCGCCTGGCTTGACGCATCGCCTGCCGCAGAAGCCAACCCACTTCGAATTCCCACTGCTAAGGCGCCTCCTCCCGGAATCGTCGACAGGGTGCCGACACCGAATCCAATCAAAGTGTCCCGGATTACCGTTTTTGTGGAGTTCCCGCTCAGGTAGGAGCCACCTCCTCCAATCAGTGCACCCGCTATGCCCCCAACAATTTGGATGGCAAATCGCCCATCCGGATCTGCAAAACGATATGGGTTGTTGTTCGCGTAGCTGTAGCGGTTGAAGTTCGAACCCGTGACGAAGTCAACGGACGCCTCGTCACCTGTTAGGAACCTACCGAGTTCTTTGTCCTGCGACCGCTGCTGCATCTGCACCAACCCAGTTCCGCCATCCATCACGTGGCCGGCAAACCCGACGCCGTCATGCCCCGGCTTCCCGATCACCGCACCGAACGGCTCATACGCCAACCGCTCGATCACGTTGCCCGCTGCATCGCTGATCGCCACCGGGCTGCCCAGCGCGTCCGTGTGCTGGAACGTCGTGGTCACAGCGCCATCGCTGTGCCGATGCGCCACCGTGGCCAGCAGGCTGCCGGCCAGGTGCACGTAATCGCGATCCTCGCCCCTGATGTCATCGCGCTGGTGCGCGAGCTGGCCGTCCTGCGTGTACATGGAGAACACGCTGCGCCCGTGCGCCGCGCGATCGGCCTGCGTCCGGCGCCCGTGCGCGTCGTATCGGTAGGCTTCCTTGCCGTGCACCGACCGCAGCCGGTTTCCGTAGTCGAACGCGTACAACTGTCCGTTCTTGTTGGTCAGGTTGCCTTGCGCGTCGTACCCCAGCCCCACCACGCTGGCACCGGCGCTGTTCTGCACGTTCGCCAGGCGGTTGGTGCCGGGGTCGTAGTGGTAGTGGGCGTAGTCCTTGACGCCTGCGAGCGTCCACGACTTGAGGTTGTCCAGGACGTCGTAGGCGAAGCGATGCTTGCAGTCGCCACCGAAGCTGCAGGACGTGGCCTCGGTCAGGCGGTCCAGGCTGTCGTACGCCAACGTGCGGTCGAAGGTGCTGCCGCGGACGTGGTCGACGATGTGCGTCGGGTTGGCATGCGCGTCGTAGGTGTAGGCGTAGTCCATCGCGCCGCCGCCGTGCGTCACGCGCGCCGGGAACTGGCGGGCGTTCTGCGTCATCGCGTGCACGATGCCGTTGCCGTAGCGGAAGGCGCGGAGCGTGCCGTTGGGGTAGTACGCAAGATCGGACGCATACGTCGCACCATCGGTATCGCGGACCTGCGTGGGCTGGCCCAACGCATTCGGCGCGTACTGCAGGGCCGTGCCCTTCGGCGTGGTCAGCGCAGCGAGGTGGCCATGGCGGTCGTACCCATAACTTTGCGTCCAGCGGGTGCCGTCATCGTGTTCGAGCGTCTCTGCCGTCAGCAGCCGACGCGCGCTGTGCGCGTACGTGTTGACGACCGGCGCGCCGTTGCCGGTCGCGTTGTACGTGGTCACGCGGTGCGGCTGGCCATCGGGCCAGTACGACCACGCCTGGTTGCCGCGGCCATCGGGGAGCGCCACCGCGCGCAGGCGTCCGCGCGTGTCGTACTCGCGCGTCGTGGTCCGGCCCTGGTAGTACGCCACCACGTGGTCGCAATCGTTGGCTTGCAGCGTCACCCCGGTCGCTTGCCAGGCGAGGTTGCCCATCACGTCGTAGCCCGTGACGGTATTGCCTGTTTCCGGTTCGCTCGTGCGGCACAGGCGGCCTTCGCCGTCGTAAACGAAGGTGCGGTCGACCGATAGCGCGCCCGACGCATCGCGGCGCGTGATGCGCATCGGTTTGCCGACGGCATCGCGCCGGATCTCGGTGACCTGGCCGGCTTGCGTGATGAGGCCCGGCAGGTCGGTGGTCGGCTGGTCCCACGCGATGTAGCGGGTGAGCGTCTGCGTCCCGCGCGGCGCCGTGACACGCGTCTGGAATCCGTCGAGGTGCTCCGTCGTCGTGGCGAGCACGCCGAGTTCCGAGTCCTGCTCGACGCGCGTGACGCGGCCGATCGCGTCGTACGTCGTGCGCGTTCCCCCGGTCACGGTGTCCCAATCCACCCAGCCGGTCTGGAACAGGTTGCGCGGGTAGGACGCGAAGACCTGGCGACCCGCCGCGTCGTAACGCATCGCGGTCCAGCGGTGCGTGTCCGCCATGGCATCGACGTCGATGTCTTCGACCACGATGGGCCGAAGCAATGCGTCGTAATGCGTGACCTTCCGATGGCCGCCCGTGTCTTCCGTGCGCATCCAGTGGTCGGCGCCGATGCCGAAGAGCGCCTGCCCCGCGGGCGCGAACGTGACCGTGGTGGCGTGCCAGGCGCTGGTGTCGCAGGTGCCGGGCTGTGTCTCCGAGGGATGCGTGATCCGGCTGACGCGGCCCATCGCGTCGTAGTCGTAGCAGGTCTTCGCGCCGGTCTCGTCGGTGACCGTGCGGATCAGGCCCGCGTCGTCGACCGTCGCGAGGCGCGAGGTGCCGTCGGCGAACGTGATGCGCTGCGGCACGCCGCGTTTCCAGTCGGCATACGCGGTGGTGGTGTCGAACCCGGCGCTGTCGCGCCCGTCGGAAATCGTGGACGGCGTGCCATCGGCGTTGTAGGTGCGCGTTTCCTGCAGATGCACGTTGTTGTACACGCGCACGGGCAACGCGGTGGTCGGCTCGTAGTCCGTGCGCGCAATCCCGAAGACACCGCCCGTCACCGGGTCGTGCGTGCTGCGCATGCGGACCTGGCCCAGCACCCACGCACTGGTGTTGTGTTCGTACGTGGTCTGCTGCACGCGCTCGCGAACGGTGGCCCACTGCGCCCCCGCGGGTGCGCATGCCAGCGCGAGGGCGCCGAAGACTGCCAGGCGCAGGCGCCCGCTGGTGACGTTGATCAATGCGTTGCTCCTCATGGCGTCACCGGCGCGGACCACGCGCTGCAGGTGCCACTGGTGTTGCACGCGCGCACCTGGAACTGCCACGTGCCGCGGCGTGCGTATTCGAAGTCGGTGCCGCTGCTGCTGTAGAGCGTGGCGGGCTCACCGGACAAGGCGATGTTCTTGCCCTGCAGGTCGTATCGGGCCGCGCCCGGCATGGCAGACCACTGGCTGAAGTACGTCGTGATCGGCGAACCGGCCATGTACTCCGGCGTGACGGTCAACACGGGCACTCCGGGCACCGCCGGCGGTGGCGGCGGAGGCGGTGGCGGAGGCGGAGGCGGGGGAGGCGTCGCGGGTTCGGCCGCGCGCTCGCTGACCTGCGTCGGATACAGGTACGCATCGAACGCCAGCACTTCGCGCGTGAACGTCGCCCCCTGTTGGTGCACGACCGTCGAACGCACGGGCACCGCGTTCTCCGACTTGTAGCTGTTGCCGGAGGTCATGGCGTTGCCGTTCGGCGACGGATACGGGCGCGGGCCAGCGGGCAAGTGGTATTCGCGAAGTTCGGTGCGCTGCGCCACCCCATTCGCCAGGCCGTGGTCGACGCGCAGCAGTTCGCCTTCGGTCGCGTCGAAGCGCGTGCTGTAGGTGTAACGCGTGAGCACCCCGGCCGGATCGGTGATGTCGACGGACGTGGTGTTCTTGCACGAGGCCACCGTCGGGCAGTAGCGATCGACGCTCGCGGCGGGGGGTTCGTAGCTGTAACGCCACGTCATCGGCGAGACGCCCGGACCGGAAAAGGTCTTGTCGACCAACGCCATCGACAGGAAGTACGGGTTGCCGTTTTCGAATACTTCACCGAGGCCCGTGCACCAGCTCAGCGCGGACGTTTGCGCACGCAACCGCCACGCAACCCGGAACTGCCCGACCAGGCCCGAGGGATGGGTGACGGTGGCCGACGCATCCACATGGCCCGGCGGGGAGGAGGCGCCCGATACGTGCGGTGGGCCGCCTGCCGTAAAGCATCCATCGAGGCGCAGTGGCAGGATTTCCGGCGCGATGCCGCCCATGGCATATGTCCAGGCGGAACCATCCGGTCGGATCGCTTTCGCGAGGCGTTGACCTGCGTATTCGTAGCGCCACGTGCGTTCGCTCCCTGTGCCGGGCATCGTGCGGATCGCAGTGACCAACGGCTCCGTCGCATCCCAGTCGATCGCAACGCGACGACCATCGGTGGCGGTGATATCGGTGAGCCGATCGCCCGAGTAGTGGTAGGTGATCGCGTTGCCGAAGCGATCCTCCACGCGGCTCGCATACATGCGCGCAAGCTTGCGCGTGAGGTAGTACATGATCGGCTTGTCGCCCGATCCGTCGACTATCGCGTTCATCGTGCTGTAGGCCGAATACGCGAGATGGTCGAGGTGGTACCGCAGGCCATCGGGCGACAGCACAAGGAATCCTTCCCCCGCGTGTCCGTTGCGCGTGGATGGCAGGCAACCGATTTGCCAGTTGCCAGCCGTCACGCCTGGATAGAGGCCCGTTGCGGGCTTGCGCGTGTTGGAAGGATTGCGCAGCAGCACGTCCTGCCTGCCCGCGCCGGGCACGACGAGCTGGTAGCCGTGCCACCAGGTATCGAGTTCGACTTCGCCGTACTTCGGAGCGAGCCCGCCGGGCGGCGACCATATCGAAGAGAACTGCGAGCAGCGCTGGTCCGTGGGGAGGCCATCGGGGCCTTCGACGCGCCACGTACCGACGACGCCACCCAACTTGCTGTTGCCCGGCGTCAGCGTCGCCATGTGCGGGATTGCGAGCACCCAGTCGCTGAAGCCGCGCTGCAGGCCGAACGGCACCTGCTCGTGCGTGTCCTGACGCTGGTATTGACGCGTGATCGTGATCGTCGGCCCCAGGCCCTCGAGCACGATGTCCTCGTTGGCAAAGCTGATCTCGCCCGTGTAGAGGTTGATCGATTCGCCGAAAGGCGCCTCGCCGATCGGTTGGATCGTCTGGTGGACCTTGAGGCGCCTGGTGTACTCGTCCACGGCCGTGGATTCGATTGCGCCGACCGCTGGCGCCGCCAATCCCACGGACATTGCGAGCAGCGTTGCCCGCATCGATCTGTGCATTCGTCGTGCTCCCTTCCCTTGAAGTGCCCTGGCGCGACAAGTCGCGCGTGGGCGTTTTTCGAGGCTGGAACGACGTGGCCGCAGATGGAAGTTGGAAGCATCGCCAAATTCGAACGAATTCGAATCCAGCGCGGCAGGGGAATACGCATGACCGACGCGAAGCAGGTCCTGCGATCGAAGGATGAGGTCGCGTCTTCCGACCATGTGTCGTCCTGGCGGCGTAAACTCCCGCCCACCCCGACGGCACCCGCGGAGACGCGCCCCATGGAAGACCGCTACACCGGCCGCCCCTTCCTTCGCCTCATCGAGTGCCTGGCGCTCGATGCCATCGACGCACTCGATCCCGTGCAGCGCGAGGCGCTCGAAAAGATGGCGCCGCAGCTCGCCGAATCCCTCGACCACCAGGGCACCTGGCAGGAGATCGTCGCGGCGCAGATGCAATGGGGCGAAGGCATCGGCGATGCGATCCGCGAGGTGTGGGAGCGCAACAGCGCGCTCGCGCAGGACGTCGGCATCACGCTGACGGCGGACGAGTTCGCGATGCTGTTCGCGGACGCGAATACGGACGACGGCGAAGCCTGAGGACACGCTGCATGCGCTTGGCAGGACGGGTCGTCGAATGGCAGGACGCGCGGGGTTTCGGGTTCATCGAACCGAATGGCGGCGGGGATCGCGCCTTCGTGCATATCCGGGCATTCCCGCGGGGTCGTCGACCGGCGGAAGGCACGCGCGTGACGTACACGGTGCAGCGCGATGATCGCCAGCGCTTGAACGCGATCGACGTGCGTGTCGCGAATGCCGCGCCGAGCAAGGCGCGTTCCGAGGCGACGCCCTCGCGACTCCCGCGCAAATGGATCGGCCTCGCCGCGCTGGCCTTCTTCGCACTCGCCGTCTGGCAGCAGAAAATGCCGCCGACCGTGCTGATGGTGTACGGCGGCATGAGCCTCGTCGCTGTGCTCGTCTATGCCGCCGACAAGTCCCGCGCGCAGCGCGATGCCTGGCGCACGCCGGAATCCACGCTGCACTTCCTCGCGCTCACCGGCGGCTGGCCGGGCGCGCTCGTCGCGCAGGACCTGTTCCGGCACAAGCGCAGCAAGGCGTCGTTCCAGGCCGTGTTCTGGATCACCGTCGTTGCCAACGTCGCCGCACTCGCTTGGTGGAACGCGCACCGCTGACGCGATGGGCCCGCCTAGGCGAGCCCTTCCGCCGCCCGCACGCCCCACCACGCGGCTTCTTCGAAAATCGAATAGCCGGACAGGTCGGCATGCGCGATCCGCACCGGCCCGTCCATCGCGCGCAACGCGGCCAACCCTGCGTTATCCAGGTAACCCGGCGCAGGCACCGCCATCGCATGCCCGCGCACCGTGATCGACAACCGTTTCGTACGACGCCATAGCTGGTCGCCGTACGCCTGCAACAGATCGCTTGCGGCTTCCTCGCGCAGTGCTTCCGGCGTCGCGCGCATCAGCCACGCGCGCGCTTGCTGCGGCGACATCCGATCCAGCGATTGATACGCCGACAACACCGTGCGCGCCGTCGGCGCCACGCGCAGCATCTGGTGCGTCGACACGACGTAGCCCAGGCCGCGCCCCCCGTAAACGACGTTGTCCCACGCCAGCGCTTCCCCGGGCAGCTCGCGCGCATAGCCGTCGACGAGGAAGTTGGACACCAGCCACGCAGCGTGCGGACTGGCGTGCGTGGCGGCGTCGTAGCCGCTGCCCGCGAGCCCGGGCCAGATCCGCGCCAGCACGTGCAAGGGCATCGCGCTGACGGCGTGGCGCGCGCGGATCGTGTCGGTGGCGAGCGCGCCACCGTCGTGGCGCACTCGCACGATGTCGACGCCGCCGGCACGGTCCGCAACGCGCGCCGCGAAGCCCGGCTGCAACCAGCGTTCGTGCCCCAGGCGCCGCGTCGTCGCCGCGCGCATGCGCGCGATGAGTTCCGACAACCCACCGGGCCAGGTGAGGACCGCATCCCCCGCCGCATTCGCCGCCTTGCCGTCGCGGCTGGCGAAGTAGTGCAGCCCGGCCCACGCGGAGACGGTGTGCGTGGAAGCGCCGTAGTCGTCGCGGCAACAGTAATCCAGGTACCAGCGCAGGCTGGGCGCGGTGTAACCACGACGATCCAGCCAGTGCGCGAACGTTTCCCGATCCAGCGCGCGCCATTCCGCTTCCGCGGACGAAAGCGCGATGGGAATGGCGAACAGGCGCCGACCATCGCGCCCACGCTGCACGCGCAGTGCCGCCACTTCCGCGAAGAAACGCCGTTGCTGTTGCAGCGCTTCCGGCGGCAGGCCCTGGCTCGGAAGCAGGTCGCTTTCCCACCGCCCCGCGCGCAGCAGCCGTTCCTTCGGGGCATGCAGCAACGCGGCTTCGTCGTAATACGACGCAGGGTCGTGTTCGCCGTCCAGCAACAATCCGACATCGGCCAGCAGGCTGCGGACGTGCGTGGATTCGGTCGAAGGCAGCGGCAGGTAATGCGCGCCCAATGGACACGCCAGCACGTCGTCGCCGGGCGCCGCCAGGTTGGCCGCGGTGGCGTTGCCGCCGTATTCCGGTCCCTGCAACACCACGAAGTCGCGGCGTCCTGCGCGCGCCAGCGCCCACGCGCAGGCCATGCCAGCCACGCCGGAGCCCAGGATCGCAACGCCGACGCGCTGCTCGCCGCGCGGCGGTGGCAATGCCTTGCCGTCGCGCAGCGCATGGCCTTCGCGCATGCCCGGATACGCGATCTCCGGCGTGGTCTCCACCGCGCGATGCAACCGCGACGCAGTGAATCCCGCCGCCCCGAGCAGGCACGCGTTCCCCGCGCCGATCAGGAACGTGCGCCGCTGCATCAGCGGATCACCCGGCGCCAGTCCTCGTCGAAGTAGCGCACCAGCGTTTGTTCGTCGAGCCGGTTGGGCGGCATGGCCAGGCGTTGCATGTCCTTGGGGAAGACGAACAGTTCGCGCATCGTCTCCGTCGTCAGGTAGCGCGTGGGCACCGACAGCGTGCGCGGCACTGTGTAGTCGCGACGATGCCCGGCCAGGATGAACCCCCAGTCGCCGAACGACGGCACGTCGCAGTGGTACGCCCAGGTGTGCAGGTTGGCTTCGCGCAGCGTGGCATCGATGCTCCAGAACGAACGCGGCGCGAAGTACGGCGACGTGGACTGCACGACCATGTAGCCATTCGCCGACAGGTGCCGCGCCATCAACCGGAACATCGGCACCGAGTACAACCGCCCGATGCCGAAGTTGGACGGATCCGGGAAGTCGACGACGATGAAGTCGAACATGTCGCGGTTGGCTTCCAGCCACCGGCCGGCATCGTTGTTCACCACGGTGACGCGCGGGTTCTTGAGCGAACCGCGGTTCAACGCGACCAGCGCGGGCGACGTGGAGAACATGCCCGTCATCGCAGGATCGAGGTCCACCAGCGTCACGTGCTCGACGGACTTCACCTTCAGGATCTCGCGCACCGCCAGCCCGTCGCCGCCACCGAGCACCAGCACGCGGCGCACGCCCGGCAACGCCTGCAAGCCCGGATGCACCAGCGCCTCGTGGTAGCGGTACTCGTCGCGCGAGGAAAACTGCAGGTTGCCGTTGATGTACAGGCGCAGGTCGTCCTGCCAGCGCGTGACCACGAGGCGCTGGAACGGCGTGGACTGCGCGTGCACGATCTCGTCGCCGTAGATGCCGCGCTCGGCCCACTGCGTCATGCGGCCGGAAAACGCCAGCCCGGTGCACAGCAGGCCCAGCACCAGCACGCCGCGCATCATCTGCCGGCGCGGTTGCGTCAGTTCGTCGCGGAACGCCAGCGCGGTCCACATCGCCACGCACGTGTTGGACAGGCCGAACAGGAACGCGGTGCGCAACAACCCGAGGTAGGGCGCCAGCACCAGCGGAAACACCAGCGACACCACCAGCGCGCCGAGGTAGTCGAAGGCGAGCACGCGGCTCACGAGTTCGCGGAACTCGGTGCGGCGCCGGTTGAAGATGCGCATCACCAGCGGGATCTCCATGCCCACCATCAGGCCGAGCAGGAAGACCATCACGTACAGCGACGTGCGGAACGGTGTGGACAGCCACGCGAAGATGATGAAGAGGATCGCGGCCGACGCGCCGCCGAGCAGGCCGATCAGCATTTCCAGGTCGACGAAGCGATCCAGCACGTCGTCGTCCTCGACGTAGCGCGACGCCCACGACCCGATGCCCATCGCGAACAGGTAGCAACCGATCACCGACGAGAACTGCAGGATCGAATCGCCGAGCAGGTAGCTGGCGAGCGCGCTGCTGATCAGTTCATAGCCAAGGCCGCAGGACGCGACGATCAGGACGGAGAGGATGAGGGCGCGATCGCGCATCGTGGGCCAAGGTTCCGGTGGGGAGTTCGGCACGCGTCCCCGGGCCGGGCGGCTACTTTATCGAGTGCCGATCACCGGGCCAACCAGCCATGCCAACTCGATATACTGGCCCCGACTTTCGGGGGAGAGGCCAGGGATGCCTGATTTGAACGCGGTGGTGCCGTACCTGGCGTACCTGGTGTCGGCGCTCGCCATGCTGGCCGTCTTCGTGTTGCTGTATGCCCGCATCACGCGCTTCGACGAATGGATGCTGATCCGCGAAGGCAACGTCGCCGCGGCCCTGTCGCTGGGCGGTGCGCTGCTCGGCTTCAGCTGCACGCTCGCCTTCAGCATTGCACTGCACGCAAGCTGGCACCTGTTCATCGTGTGGTCCCTGGGCGCCATGGTCGCGCAGGTCGTCGCCTACGCCATCGTGGCGCGCGCGATGCGCCAGATGAACCAGGCCATCCACGATGGCAATACCGCCATGGGCGGCCTGATGGGCACGATCTCGCTGGGCGTGGGCATCGTCAACGCCGCCTGCCTGACCTGATCGCCCGCAACTCCTTTCCATTCGCCCGCCGAGGGTTTTCGCCATGGGTATCGGTTCCTTCATCCGCAAGCAGTTCGTCGACATCCTGCAATGGGTCGAGGAAGGCGGCGGCGTCCTCGCCTGGCGCCATCCGATGGAAGACCTCGAGATCCAGTACGGCGCCAGCCTGACGGTGCGCGATTCGCAGATGGCGGTGTTCGTCAACGAAGGCCGCATCGCCGATGTCTTCGGCCCGGGCATGTACAAGCTCACCACGAAGACGCTGCCGGTGCTCACGGCGCTGCAGCACTGGGACAAGCTGTTCGAATCGCCGTTCAAGTCGGACGTGATCTTCTTCTCCACGCGCCTGCAGCTGGGACGGCGCTGGGGCACCGCGCAACCGGTGACGATCCGCGACAGCGAATTCGGCATGGTGCGCGTGCGCGCGCACGGCGTGTACAGCTACAAGGTCGCCGACGTGGAGCGCTTCTACCGCGAGATCGCGGGCACGCGCGCCGTCTACACGGTCGACGACCTCGAAGAACAACTGCGCAACCTCGTCGTCGCCACCATGGCCGACACGCTGGGCAACGGCGGCGTGCCGTTCCTCGACCTGGCCGGCAACCAGGCGGCGATGGCGCAGAAGATGCAGGAACACCTCGCGCCGGTCTTCCAGCGCTATGGCGTCGCGCTGGAGAACTTCGCGGTCGAAAGCGTCTCGCTCCCGGAAGACCTGCAGAAGGCGCTCGACACGCGCATCGCGCTGGGCATGTCGGGCGACCTCGACAAGTTCACGAAGTACCAGGTCGCCACGGCCATCCCGATGGCGGCGCAGAACGAAGGCGGCATCGCGGGCGTGGGCGCGGGCCTGGCCGCCGGCGCCGCCATGGGCCAGGCCATGTCGCAGGGCCTGGCGCAACCGGCGAAGCCCGCCGCGGAAGCCGCGGCCGCCGCCGATCCGGTGGCGAAGCTGCAGCAGCTCAAGCGCATGCTCGAACTCGAGCTGATCACGGCGCAGGAATACGACGCCGCGAAGGCGGAGATCCTGCGCAACATGGCGGGCTGACGAATGCAGGAGTTCCTGTGCCCCCAGTGCGGGGCGTCGGTGCGCTTCGCCTCCGCGGGTGCGGTGATGGTCGTGTGCGGCACGTGCCGCAGCACGATCACGAAGGATGCCGGCGTCGCGCGCACCGTGGGGCGCATGGCCGCGGTGGTCGAGGATGGATCGCCGGTGCAGATCGGCACGCGCGGGCACCAGGGCACGCAGCGGTTCAACGTCATCGGCCGCCTGCGCATGCAATACGAGGCGGGTGGCTGGAACGAGTGGTACGTGCTGTTCGATGACGGCACCAACGGGTGGTTGTCCGATGCGTCGGACCAGTACGCGTTGACGCGTCGCCTCGATGCGCCGGTGCTCCCGGCCCCGTTGCCTGCGTTCGAAGACCTGCACGTCGGCCAGCCGGTCAAGATCGACGGCGTGTTGTACCTGGTCTCCGACAAGCGCGAGAGCCGCTGCGTGGGCGGCGAAGGCGAGTTGCCGGTCAACGCCGCCGACGGCTGGGACGCGCGCGCCGCCGATTGCCGCCGCGGTCGCGCGTTCGCCACCCTCGATTACACCGATGGCGCGCCGGTGATCTATGCCGGCAACGCGTCCGAGCGCACCGACCTGACGCCAACTACGCTGCGCAGCCCGGAATCCATCCTCGCCAGCGCGGGCCGGTATCGCGGCCAGGTGCTGCCCCTGGATTGCCCCAACTGCGGAGCCGCGATCACGATCGTCGCCGCGATGGCCACGCAGGTCGTGTGCCCGTCGTGCAGTTCGGTGGTCGACTGCACCGGCGACCGCGCCGAGGTCATCGAAGCGAACCACCGCCTCGCGCGCATCCACACCACGCTGGCGCTCGGCGCCCGCGGACAGCTGGGCGTGGAGTACACGATCATCGGCATCATGCGCTGCGAAGTGCCGGACGATGACGAGGAACCGGAGTGGACGGAGTACCTGCTGTTCAATCCCGAGCGCGGCTACCACTGGCTGGTGGAGACCGACGACGGCTGGCAGCGCGTGACCGTCAGCGACGAGTGGCCCAGCGAAGTGGGCATCGCCTCGTGCAAGTTCCGCGGCATGACGTGGCCGCAGAAGTACACCTACAACGCGCGCGTCAAGGCGGTGTTCGGTGCGTTCAACTGGCGCGTGCGCCGCGGCGACGAAACGCGGATCACCGACTTCCAGAACCTGGGCCAGACGCTGACGCGCGAGCAGACCTCGGAGGAAATCACCTGGTCGCTGGCGACGACGACATCCGCCCCCACCATCTCCAAGGCGTTCGGGGTTCCGATCGCACCGAAGCCGCGCAAGGTGGCTGCGTCGTCCGACGATTCCGTCGATGATGCGACCTCGCCCCTGAGCATTGCGATCTTTGCGTCCATGTTCCTCTGCATTTTTTCGGACATGATCTCGGGCCCCGCGATGCTGCTGGGACTCGCCCTGATCTGGGTGCCGCTCGTGGTTGGCTGGTACGTGAGCACGACTTGAGGACGCAGGAATGAGCAAACGCCTCTATTTCATCTACGTCGTCGTGGTCCTGGCCATCGTCCTCATCGCAGGACGCGAGGACGAGGATCGCAGCTGGGGCAGTTCCGCCGGGCGCTCCGGATGGACCTCCGGCGGCGGGCACAAGTAGGACGCGCGGGAGGCGCCGGTCGCCATGTCGTCGAAGACGCGCGCCGCATCGCCGGTCCTGCTCTCCGGCGGCAACCCGCAAATCGCGAAAGGCGACGGGGACACTCCCGTGCAGGCGTACATCGCCGCGATGCCCGGTTGGAAGCAAGACATCGGCCGCCGCCTCGACGCACTGATCACCCGCACGCTGCCCGACGTGCGCAAGGCCGTGAAGTACAACTCGCCGCTCTACGGCGCGGTGGTGCGCGACGACTGGTGCCTCTCGTTCCACTGCTTCGAGCGCTACATCAAGGTGGCCTTCTTCGGCGGCACGTCGCTGCGCCCGATGCCGCCCGTCGAATCGAAAACGCCCGGCACGCGTTACCTGCACCTCCACGAAGGCGAAGCGCTCGACGAAGTACAACTCGCCGACTGGATCCGGCAAGCCGGCACGCTGCCCGGACAACGCCTCTGACGCCCCCACAGCAAGGAGCACGCGCGATGAAGAAAGCGACCCCCGAAGAAGCCGCGATGGATCCGTCGGTGCTGATCGACGAGAAGATTGCTTCCCTCAACGACTGGCGCGGCAAGATGCTCGCGCGCCTGCGCGCACTGATCCACGAAGCGGTGCCCGGCGTCGTCGAGGAATGGAAGTGGCGCGTCCCCGTGTGGTCGAAGGACGGCATCCTCTGCACCGGCGAGACCTACAAGGACAAGGTGAAGCTGACGTTCGCCAAGGGCGCGTCGGTGGACGATCCCGCGGGCCTGTTCAATTCGAGCCTCGACGGCAACACGCGCCGCGCGATCGACTTCCGCGAAGGCGACAAGGTCGACGAGAAGGCGTTCAAGGCGTTGCTGCGGGCGGCGGTGGCGGTCAACAAGCGCAAGGACTGAAGCGAGACCGTCGACCGTTATCGAGGCGCCTCGCGCGGCAACCGCCAAACAGCGGACTGTCCCGCGATGAAATATGGCGAGGCCCTGCGATTGCGCAGGGCCATCATGAGCGCGGGGCTGGTGTTGTCGTCGTCGACCAGCACCCATGCGACGTCGTTCCGGATGAGCAGTTGTTCCCACCGCGCACCGCTCGCATCGCGATCGGCGGCGCGCGCAGCGGCCTGGAACTCGGGCGCATACCAACTGACGCTGGCGCCTCGTCGGCCGAACGGCGCAACGTATGGGGCGTCCGGGTCGGCCGACAGCACCATGCCTTCGCCAATCGATGGAATCTGCGCAAGGGCTGCCTGCGGCGGCAGGAACTTGCGGAGCAGCGCCGCGTCGTCGCCACCGCTCGCGACCTGGCGCACGAGGGCGCTTGTCGACAGCAACCAGTTACCCGCAGGCAACAACAGGACGTGCATCCCGATGCATGCGATGGCGAGCGCGGTGGCGTGCTGCGACCCGAGCGCGCGACCACACGCCGCCAGCGCCAGGATCGACAAACATACGATGCCGGGCAACACATAGCGCGCGTACTGCACCAACGCGAACGGAACCAGGATGAGCATTGCCGTGACCAGCAACGGTGCAATCCACGCGCGACGCCACACCATCGCGCAAGCACCACCCGCCAGTACGAAGGCGGACATGCCCAGTGCACCGTCGCCGCTCTCGAGGAACCGCGTCGTCTCGAACAACGCTTGCCATGGCGTGTGCCATCCGATGTCGTGCGTCCATCGCGGATCACGGAAGTCGACGGACACCGCGGCATCGGAACGAAAGACACCGTTCATCAGCGGGAACACGGGATTCCCCGTGGCCCGGAAGGCATGCGCATACGCGGACGCACACAACGCGAACGCCGCCAGCAGCATCGGCACGCCACGACGCCATTGCGCACGTGTGCGCCAGGTGCCCAACGCGAGCAAGGGCAATGCGGCGAGCGCATGCATGCCTTTGAGCGCAAGCAACCCGCCGGCGAGTACGGCAAGCGCCGCAGGCGTACTCGCCCGCGCCGGTGCGAACACGACGCTGCACAGCGCCAGCGTCAACGCGGTCGCGGGCAACTCCGTGTGCATGCCGGTGGCCACGCCCGGCACCATCGGCACGCTGCACGCCACCGCGACGCCGAAGTTGCAGAGCGGCGCCGCTGCCCCGAGCACGCGCATCAGGCGCCACGCCATCGCACCCACGAGCATCAGCCACAGCAGGTTCAAGGGCGCGTGCGTCAGCGCGCGGCCCAGCACCGCGACGATCCCGTGCAACGTGTCGTTCAACCAGGGCGCGTAGGCCCACACTTGTCGTCGCACGTCCGGATCGAAGACGGCGTCCTGCAGCAGCCCAGCCGGCAGTTGCAGGTGATAGGCGAGATCGTCGGCTTGCAGGTTGGGGAGCCACGTCGATGTCGATGCAAGGCCCACCGCCATGATCGCCAGCACGGACGACCTGGGCGCAGCAGCGATCCCGACCTGCCACCGATGCAGTGCGACAACGGCGATCCGTGCCATCGCGCGATGCCGCCACGCCACAAGCACCGCGACGACCGACCACCACACCCCCGCGTGATGGATCGGCAACGTCAGCACCCAGCCCGTGGTGGCGCCCAGCACGACCAATCCGCATGCGACGGCGAGCGCCACATTGCGCGTTCCGATCCGCAACAGCGTTCCCACCGCCAGCGCCGCAAGCACGAGACCGGCGAGCGCAAGACACGCCCGCCATCCTTCGAACCACGCGAACGCCAGCAGCCAGGGAAGCGTGACCGTTGATGCGAGCGGCCAGCGCGCCGCCTTCGCCACGATGAGCGCCACCGCAAGCACGACGACGGCCAGCACGAGATACACGCCGACCAGCCCGAGCGACGTCGCCGTGACCAGTTGCGTCGCAATCATTCCGGCCACCGCGATCCCGACGACACAGATCGCGATCGCGCGTGGCACTCGCGCAGCAATCGGGGAGAGGTGCATGGGCTTGGCGGGCGAGGGCGGGCGCGCACGCTAGCAACGGGTTCGTGGCCCAAAACGCCGCCGGGATGACACGCGCCGATTCCCCGGGCATCTGGCGGGTTTCACCCCGGCAGGGCCCCCGGATCCGCCTGACAGGCAGCCCGTTCCGCTCCAGCGCTACACTCCCGCCCACATCGGCCGCCGGTGCCGCAGGAGACCGTCATGCGCACGTTCCTGTTCTCGATGTTGCTGGGCCTGTTCGCCACCACGGCTTCGGCCGCGGATCCGCCCACCCTCCACCAGTACTTCGACGCCACCGGCCACGCCGATGCCTGGCAGGGCGGCGTGCGCATGATCCCGATCCACACGCCGGCGGGGGACTTCCGCGTGTGGACCAAGCGTGTCGGCAACAACCCGCGCATCAAGGTGTTGCTGCTGCACGGCGGGCCCGGTGCGACGCACGAGCCGTTCGAAGTGTTCGACAGCTTCCTGCCCTCCGACGGCGTCGAGTACTACTACTACGACCAGCTCGGCTCGTACTACAGCGACCAGCCGGACGATCCGCGCCTGCTCACCATCGATCGCTTCGTCGACGAAGTGGAGCAGGTGCGCCAGGCCCTGCACCTGGACGAAAGCAACTTCTACCTGCTGGGCCACTCGTGGGGCGGCATGCTCGCGATGGAGTACGCGCTGAAGTATCCGCAGCACCTGAAGGGACTGGTGATCTCGAACATGGTCTCCAGCATTCCCGCGTACAACAAGTACGCGAGCGAGGTGCTGATGCCGGAGCTCGACCCCGCCGCGCTCGCCGAACTCAAGCGCCTGGACGCGGCGAAGGACTACGCCAACCCGCGATTCGACGCGCTGCTGCAGCCGCATTACGAACACCACATCCTGCGCCGCCCGATGGCGGAGTGGCCGGAACCGGTGCTGCGCGGCTTCCAGCGCCACATCAACAAGAAGGTCTACGTCCCGATGCAGGGCCCGAGCGAACTCGGCGCGAGCGGCCTGCTCGTGAATTGGGATCGCACCAGCGACCTCGCGAAGATCCCCGTGCCCACGCTCGTCATCGGTGCGCGCTACGACACCATGGATCCGAAGTTCATGGAGATGATGAGCAAGCGCCTGCCGAAGGGCGAATACCTGTACTGCCCCAACGGCAGCCACATGGCGTACTACGACGACCAGCAGGTGTACTTCGCCGGCCTGCTGCGCTTCCTGCATCGCGTCGACGATGCCGGTGCGCGCACCGCGTCGACGCACTGATTCCCTGCCACGCCGCCGAGGGCCAGGACGTTACGTCTTCTTCGACTTCTTCTTCGCCTTGCCCTTCGACTTCTTGCCCTTCGCGGCCTTGGCCTTCGCATCGGCGAGCAGCTGCGCATGGACGCGCTCCACTTCCGCCGGCAGCGCTTGCTGGATGCGCGCCAGCAGGTCGGCGGCCGCGTCGCTGTCGATCGGCTTGCCGTCCTGCGTGGTGGCGGTGACGCGCGTCGTCGTCTTCCTGATCGTGTCGGACAGCAGCATCGCCTTCGTCTGCAGCATGAAGTCCTCGCCGCGATAGCGCACCGAGTAGATGTCCATCATCTGCGAGCGCCCCGCGTATTCCACGCCGGGCGTGCGCACCGCGATCTGCCCGACGGCGTTCCAGGTGTCGTTCTTGTCGGCCTCGATCAGGAATTCGCCGCGCGTCACGGCGGGCGGCGGCATGACGATCTCGGTGTCGGGTTCGGTCTTCGCGGTCTCGCGCGGCTTGGTCGCGCACGCGGCGAGCAGCAGGCCGAACGCACAGATCGCCAGGAAGTTCATCGGATGTCGTCGCATGCACGTGTTCTGCCCGGAGCGCCGTGAAGGCAGCGCCATGCCGGCAACTGCGCTAGGCTCCGCGCCGATGCGAACCCCCCGGCTCATCCTTGCGTGGCTGTTGCTGCCTCTCGTGGTCATCACGGGGGCCGCCCACGCCCGCACCGTCTACCGCTGCACGCGCGACGGCACCGTTTCGCTCTCCACGGCACCCGAGCCCGGGTCGAAGTGCGTCGCGCAACATTTCGACGACGACGCGGCGAAGGTGCCCAACCTCTGGGGCAACCTCGGCGTCGTGAAGGGCACGTTGTACGAACGCCAGCAGGATGGGAAGACGGTGTACGGCACGCGCAAGTTGCCGGGGTCGGTGCCGGTGCTCGCGTTCACCGTGCAGACACCGCCGGGATCGCCGGCGCATGAAGGCCTCGGGCAACTGGGGCCGCCGCGGCTGGATCGTTTCCCTGCGGAATTCCGCGCGGCGTCGAAGCGCAGCGGCGTGGAAGACGCGATGCTGCGCGCGTTCGCGCACGCCGAAAGCGGCTTCGATCCGAAGGCGATCTCCAGCAAGGGCGCGCAGGGCGTGATGCAGTTGATGCCGGAAGTCGCGCGCGAGTATTCGGTGGACGATCCGTTTTCGCCCGCGCAATCCATCGACGGCGGCGCACGCCACATCAAGTCGCTGCTGCGTCGCTACAAGGGCGACCTGGAACTGGCGGCCGCGGCCTACAACGCGGGCATCGGCACGGTGGCGCAGTACTCGGGCGTGCCGCCGTACAAGGAAACCGTCGCCTACGTGGCGAAGGTCCAGGCCCTCTACGAGCGCTACAAGACGGCGTTGGCGAAGGCGACGCCCGCGAAGGCGAAGCGGCGCCGCTGACGCGCCATTGCTGCAACGCACACGCGGCCTTCACGCCACGCTGAACGACACCCCGGTCTGATGTGCGCCCCATGACGCGCACGGCCGCCCTTGCTTTCGGTCTGCTGCTCCTGTTGCCCTGCAGCGGGCTGCACGCGCGCACCGTCTACGAATGCCTGCGCGACGAACGCCTGAGCTTGTCGACCGCACCCGAGCCCGGCGCCCGCTGCAAGGCCAAGCGCGTCAACGACCGCAAGGCGAAGGTCCCGAACTTCTGGGGCGACCTGGGCCCCGTGCGCGGCAACCTCTACACGACGCGCATGAACGGACGCGTGGTGTACAGCACGCGTGCGATCCCCGGCTGGAAGGAAGTGGCCGAGCCGGTGAAGATCCACGCGCCGCGCGATTCGTGGGCGCATGAAGGCCTGGGCGAATTCGGGGCGCCGCAGTTGAACGTCTTCGCTGCGCAGTTCACCGCCGCCGCGAAGCGCAACGGTGTCGAAGACGCCTGGCTGCGCGCGATCGCGCACGCCGAGAGCGGCTTCGATCCGCGCGCGCTGTCGCCGAAGGGCGCGCAGGGCCTGATGCAGCTGATGCCTGCGCTCTCGCGTGAATACGGCGTGTCCGATCCGTACTCCTCGACGCAATCCATCGATGGTGCAGCGCGCCACATCCGCAGCCTGATGCGCCGCTACAAGGGCGACCTGGTGCTGGTGGCCGCCGCCTACAACGCCGGCGTGGGCGCGGTGGAACGCTACGGGGGCGTGCCGCCGTACGCGGAAACCGAGGCCTACGTCGAGAAGGTCCAGGCCCTCGTCGAGCGCTACCGCAGCGCGTTGCAGAAACCCGTGCGCCGCGCGCGCCGTAGCTGAACAACACCGCGCGCCACGCGCCACTCACTGCGTTGGTTCTAGATTCGGGGCTGTCCATCCCCCCAGGCCGCGCCATGGCGTTCGCGCGCAACTACGAATCCACCGAGCCCGCACGACACGACGTCGATGCGCGTGCCGGCCCCGCCGTGATCGAATTCGGCGCGCCGTGGTGCGGGCATTGCATCGCGGCGCAACCGGCGATCGAAGTCGCGTTCGCCACGCACGACGACGTGCGACACGTGAAAGTCGAAGACGGACGTGGACAACCGCTCGGGCGCTCGTACCGCGTCAAGTTGTGGCCTACGTTGGTGTTCCTGCGCGATGGCGAAGAGGTGGCGCGCATCGTGCGGCCGCTCACCGCGGCGCCCGTCGCCGAGGCCCTTGCCGCGATCGATCCGCCGGCGGATGCATGACACTCCCGTCCGCCCCCGTGCCCGCGCCTGACGACGGCCGCACGCCGGATACGCCGGCGCCGTCGGAGCGGTGGCTGGAGATCGGCGATCGCGCGGACATCGGCCTGCTGCGCACCGATGCGCACGGCCGCATCGTCGACGTGAACACCGCTGCCGCGCGACTGCTCGGGCGTGGCATCGAAACATTGCGCGGCGTCGACCTGTCGCACCTCGTGGAGGACGACGCGCGCCCCGCGGTGACATCGGCGCTGCACGACCTGCGCCTGCGCCACGGCCCCATCGCGCTCGACGTGCGCCTGGCGCGCGTGCAGGGCGCGACCGCGCGCATGCTGATGCGCCTGAGCCCGGTGCGCGACACGGCCGGCGTATTGCGCGCATCGACGGTGGTGTTGCTGGAACTGGACGAGCGCGCACCGCTGGTGCACGGCGGCGACACCGAGCAGGCGATCGCCTCGTTGCGCGCGAGCGAGGAACGTTGCCGTTCGTTGTTCGCGACGATCGACCAGGGCTTCTGCGTGATCGAAGTGCTGTTCGACGGCGATCGCGCGGTGGACTACCGCTTCCTGGAAACCAACGCCGCCTTCGAGCGCCACACCGGCCTGCGCGATGCGGTGGGCAAGCGGATGCGCGAACTCGCCCCGTCGCACGAGGAGCACTGGTTCGAACTCTACGGCCGCGTGGCGCGCACGGGCCAGCCGGTGCGCGAGGTCCTGCCCGCGCGCGAGCTGGACGACCGCATGTACGAAGTGCATGCCTTCCCGTACGGCGCGCCGGGCTCGAACCGCGTGGCGGTGATGTTCGACGACATCACCCTGCGCACGCGCACGGAGCACGCGCTGCGCGTGAGCGAAGAACGCTTCCGCTACGTGGCGAACGCCACGCCGTCGATCCTGTGGAGCGCCAGCGCCGACGGCGAACTGACCTGGCTCAGCGATCGCTGGCTCGAATACACCGGCCTGCCCGTACGCGTGGATCGCGACTCGCGCAACGGCGCGATCCATCCCGCCGATCGCCACCTCGCCGCCGAAGCCTGGGCGCGCGCGCATGCCGGTGCGGATTTCGATGTCGAGCTGCGCCTGCGCCGCCGCGACGGCGCGTATCGCTGGTTCCTCGTGCGCGCCAAGGCGATGCGCGACGACGACGGCCAGGTCACTGCGTGGTACGGCTCGACCACCGACATCCACGACCACAAGCTGGCCGAAGTGGCGCTGCGCGACGTCGATCGCCGCAAGGACGAATTCCTCGCCACGCTCGCGCACGAACTGCGCAATCCGCTCGCGCCGCTGCGCAACTGCCTGCACATCCTGCGCATGGCGGACGAGGGCGATGGCGCCGCGGTGGACAGCGAGCGCCTGCACGCGGTGATGGAACGCCAGGTCGCGCAACTCGTGCGCCTGGTCGACGACCTGATGGAAGTCTCGCGCATCACGCGCGGCATGGTGCCGTTGCACCTGCAGGCGGTGACGATCCAGGACGTCGTGGAGCGCGCGGTGGAGACGAGTCGTCCGTTGCTGGATGCCGCGCACCACACGCTCGACATCGACATGCCCACGCTGCCGCTGCCGTTGCGCGCCGATCCCGTGCGCCTCGCGCAAGTGCTGTCGAACCTGTTGAACAACGCCGCCAAGTACACCAACCCCGGCGGCCACATCGTGCTGTCGGCGACGCGCCAGGACGCGGACGTGGTGCTGCGCGTGCGCGACAACGGGCTGGGCATCGAGCCGGATGAACTCGACCGCGTGTTCGACCTGTTCAACCAGGCCGAGCATTCCATCGGACACGCGGCGGGCGGCCTCGGCATCGGGCTGACGCTCGTGCGCAGCCTCGTCGAACTGCACGGCGGCACCGTGCTCGCGCGCAGCGGCGGCCTGGGGCAGGGCAGCGAGTTCGAAGTGCGCTTGCCGCTGCACGATGGCGACGCGGTGGATTTCAGCGACGACGAGGTGTCCGGCGGCCCCATGGGAGCCGCGCACCAGCGCTTGCGCTTGCTCGTGGTGGACGACAACCGCGAACACACCGATTCGCTGGCGCTCTACCTGCGCATGACAGGGCACACGGTGCGCACCGCCTACGACGCAGCGTCCGCGCTGGTATGGCAGGGCACGTTCTCGCCCGATGCGGTGTTGCTGGACCTCGGGCTGCCCGGCGTCGATGGCCTCGAAGTGTGCCGGCGCATGCGCGCTGCGGGCGGCGAGGCGCTGGTGATCGTGGCGATCACGGGGCGCGGGCAGGCGTCGGATCGACAGCGCAGCGCGGAGGCGGGATTCGACGCGCACCTGGTCAAGCCGGTGGATCCGGCGGCGCTGGTGACGCTGGTGGATTCATTGCTGCGCATCCAGCGGCGCGAAGCCTGACGCACAAAAAATCGCCGACGCGCGAGGCGTCGGCGATTCGTGTGCAACGGTGTTGCTTAGCTGGTGCGCTTGTTCGAACTGGCGTCCGAACCCTGCTTGCCCTGCTGCATGTCGCGGTCGCTGGACTGCGAGGACTGCGCGCTGCCGGCGCGTTCCCATGCGGCCTGCGCCGCCTGCTTGCCGCCGTCTTCCCACTTCAGCGCCTTGCTGTTGCTGGAAGCGGTTTTCTCGTAGTCCGCGCGCAGGTTCTTCTCGGACTGCTCGAAGGTCTGGCCGCTGGTGCCGTACTGCGAACGTCCCTGCTCACCTGTGTTGTAGGCCTGCTCGTACTCTTCGTACTGGCGGCCCTGCTGGTAATAGGGCTCGTTCTGGAACTGGCCCTTCCAGTACTGCGACTGCGAGGACTGGTTCTGCGAGGACTGGTTCTGGTTGGAAGCCTGGTTCTGCGAAGCCTGGTTCTGTGCCGGCTTGTTCTGCGACGACTGGTTCTGGGAAGACTGGTTCTGGTTCTTGTCCTGGCCCATGCCGCCGGTGGTGTTCTGACCCGCCATCTTCGTGACTCCTTGCAATTCGGCCGGCTTGGCCGATGCGACGCACGTTACGCAGCAGCGCGTTAGCGCGAGGGGCGCGTGCGGTGAAGTCGCAACTAACGGAGTTCATCGGCGTGAACACGCACGCCTGCCGCTTGCACGTTGCGTCTACGCGATGCGTTTGCGCGGCAGGCCGATCGCCGGAAATTGCGCGGTCATGCGCGAACCGCTCACGACGCCCCAGCGGATGCCCATGCGATGCAGGCGCGATTCCATCGCGGCGCGCATCGACGGCGGCGTGCGTTCGAGGATGGCGGCGTGGCGTTCGGCCCATGCGGTGGCCAGGGCGAAGATGCCCCCGGACATCGACTGCATGCGCGGCATCTCGCGGTCGAGCGCTTCCAGTTCGGCCTCGAGCTCGGGCCCCAGGTCTTCCTTGTCCATCGATGTCCCCCGTGCACCGGCCGGGCCGGCGTGGTCGCACGCTCGCGAGGACCGCGTGCATGCGCCGTGACGATGGACCTGTGAATGGTTCAGTGCTGCGACCCGGGTTGCATCGTGCCGGTGACCATGCGCACAGTTCGGACAAGGGGCGCTCTCTACCCTGTGCGCCGATCGCGCCGCGGCATGCCGCGCGAGGCCGGGGCAGGGCACCCGGGGAGCCACGGGGAACCACCATGACCGCGCCACGCGCCGGCACGACATCGCAAGCAACAGACGGGACGCCGTTGCCGGCGGCCCTGCTGGGTGCGCGCGCGCCGGCGGAGGCCATCGCAGCCTGGTTCGCGCAGGCCCCGCACCTGCCGGCCATGGGCGCCTGCGTGCTGTGGTCGACGCACTGGCCGCGCGACGTGCGCGCCTGGCCGGAAGGCCCCGTGGACCCCGGCGTCCTGGCGCGGGCGATCGATGCCGTCGCGCGCAGCCGCGCGGGCGTGAACGACGCTGCCAACCCCCGCGTGCTGCACGACGACGGCGAGGATGCCGTCGCCGTCCTGCATTGCCCGGCCGGTCCCGTGGACGCGGACCCTGCCCTGCGCCTGCGCCTGGCCGAGTTGCTGGGCATGCAGCAGATGCAGGAAAGCGTGGCGCGCCTGGAGCAGGCCGAAAAGCTGCAGCGCTCGCTCTACGCGATCGCCGACATGGCGGGGTCGGACCTCGACATGCCGGACATGCTGCGCGGCCTGCACCGCATCGTCTCCGACCTGATGTACGCGGAGAACTTCTACATCGCGCTGTACGACCGCGAACGCGATGCGTTGCGCTTCCTCTATTTCGCGGACGTGGTGGACGACCAGGACAAGCTGCTGCCGGACGAGGAGGTGCCGCTGGCGCACTTCGAGCGCGGCCTCACGTGGTACCTGGTGCGCGACAAGCGCCCGCTGATGGGCGCCACCGAGGATCTGCAGAAGCAGGTCTCCGGCCCGCTGCGCCTGCACGGCGCGGACAGCAGCGACTGGCTGGGCGTGCCCATGTTGCGCGAAGGCGAGGTCCACGGCGTGGTGGTCGTGCAGAGTTACACCGGCGATCGGTGCTACACGACGGCGGAGATGTCGCTCCTGGCCTTCGTGGCCGAGCACATCCTCACCGCGCTGGAACGCAAGCGTGGCCGCGCCGAACTCGAACAGCACGTCGTCGAGCGCACGCAGCAGCTGCAGGTGGCCAACAGCGAACTGCGCCGCGAAGTGGGCGAGCGCGAACGCGGCGAACGCCTGCAGGCCGCGCTGTACCGCATCGCCGCGCTGGCGAGCCTGGACGAAACCAGCGATGGCTTCTATCGCCACGTGCACGCGATCGTCGGCGAGCTGATCGACGCGCGCAATTTCTACATCGGCCTGTTGTCGGAGGACGGCATGGTCGTGTCGTTCCCCTACGCGGCCGATGAATTCGAACGCGACTGGAGCGCGCGCAGCTTCGGCCGCGGCCTCACCGAATTCGTGCTGCAGACCGGGCGCCCGCAATTGGTGAAGCGCCCCGATGCGATGGACATGATCACCGCCGGCTTGCTGGACCCCGCCATGATGGGCGCGCCCACGCAGGTCTGGCTCGGCGCGCCGCTGCTCAGCACCGAGGGGGCGATCGGCGTCGTCGCGGTGCAGAGCTACGAATCCAGCACCGCCTACGACGAGCGCGATGCGGAACTGCTGACGTTCGTGTCCTACCAGATCGGCAGTTCGCTGCAGCGCCGGCGCGCGGCGGAACTGCTGCGCCAGGCCAACGCCGAACTCGAGACGCGCGTCGAGGAGCGCACGGTCGAGCTGCGCGAACAGATCCAGGTGCGCCAGCACATCGAAGCGCAGCTGCAGCACCAGGTAATGCACGATGCGCTCACGGGCCTGCCGAACCGCATCTACCTGCGCGATCGCATCGAGCGCGCGATCGGCGGGCTGCGTCGCGATGTGCAGTGGGGCTTCGGCCTGCTCTACATCGACGTGGACCGCTTCAAGGTGGTCAACGACAGCCTCGGCCACAGCGCCGGCGACGCCCTGCTGAAGGAAGTGGCCAGCCGCCTGTCCGGGTGCGTGCGCGAGCCCGACGTGGTGGCGCGCATGGCGGGCGACGAATTCGTGATGCTGCTCGAACACGTGCAGCAGCCCGAAACCGCCTGCAAGGTGGCGCAGCGCGTGTTGCGCGCCTTGCAGCCGACGCTGCAGGTGGCCGGGCGCGACCTGCAGCTTTCGGCGAGCATCGGCATCGCGATCGCCGACGCAGGCTGCGAGTCCGCCGACCGCATCCTGCACGACGCCGACACCGCGCTCTATCGCGCCAAGACCGCGGGCCGCAATCGCTTCGTGCTGTTCGACGATGCGATGCACCAGACCGCGATGGGCGTGCTCGACCTCGAGCAGGCGCTGCGCGACGCCTTGCTGCGCGACGAATTCGAACCGTGGTTCCAGCCCATCGTGCGCCTGGACGATGATTCGGTGGTGGGCTACGAAGCCTTGCTGCGTTGGCGCAGTGCGTCGCGCGGCGTGCTGCGGCCGGGCGAGTTCATGAAGGTCGCAGAAGACAGCGGGCTGATCGAACCGATCGACTGGCGCATGTTCCGCCTCGCGTTGCAGGCCGGCCGCGCGCTGGTCGCGCCGCGCGGCGATGGCGTGCAGCGCTACATCACGCTCAACGTGTCGCCGCGCTTGTTCCAGCACAACGATTTCGATCGCCGCCTGCTGGACCTGGTGGCCGAGAACGGCTTCGATCCGGCGGCGCTGCGCCTGGAAGTCACCGAAGGCACGCTGCTCGGCGATCCCGAGGCGATGGTGGCCACGCTGCATCGCCTGCGCGAAGCCGGCGTGGAAGCCGCGCTCGACGATTTCGGCACGGGCTACTCCTCGCTCGGCCACGTGCATCGTTTCCCGTTGCGCATGATCAAGATCGACCAGAGCTTCGTCGCGCCGTTCGCGAACGGGGAATCGCCGCGCAGCTCTGCAGTGATCGAAGCCATCCTCGCGCTCGGCAATGCGCTGGGCGTGGAGATCGTGGCCGAGGGCATCGAGACCGCCGCGCAGCACGACGTGCTCAAGCGGATGGGCTGCACCTACGGCCAGGGCTATCGCTTCGCCGCGCCGCAGCCGGCCAGCCACTGGCTGGGATAGTGAAACCCGGGATCGCGACTGGCGGATGACGGCCGCGGGCGTACCCTGTGCGGCTTCCGGGCCACGGTGGCCCGTCGGGAGTGTTCCATGGCGTACTCGATGTACCACGCGACGGTGCCGGTGATGGTGCGTGCCCTGCGCAACCTGCGCAGCGTCCTGCAGATCGGCGAGAAGTTCGCGAACGACAAGGGCATCGCGCCCGAGGTGCTGCTGCAGTCGCGCCTCATCGCCGACATGCTGCCGCTGATCAAGCAGGTGCAGATCGCGACCGACACGTCCAAGTTCGCGGTCGCGCGGTTGACGGCGACCGATCCGGTGTCCTTCACCGACGACGAAACCACGTTCGAGCAGTTGTACGCGCGCCTGGATCGCTGCATCGAAGTGCTCGGCGCGTACAAGCCGGAGCAGTTCGACGGCGCGGAATCGCGCGAAGTGGCGTTCAAGACGCGCACGGCCGAGCTGAAGTTCACCGGCGCCGATTACCTCGGCACCTATGCGCTGCCCAACCTGTTCTTCCACGCCACCACCGCCTACGCGATCCTGCGCGTCGCCGGCGCGCCGCTGGGCAAGACGGACTACCTCGCGGGCGCGGGGCGCTGAGCCGATGCTGCCGACCGCCGACATCTCGTGTCCGTACTGCGGCGAGACGATCACGCTGGTGATCGACGATTCGGCGGGCGCGCAGCGTTACATCGAGGATTGCCACGTGTGTTGCCGGCCGATCGTGGTGGATGTGTCGATCGACGACGACGGCGATCCGGTGGTGCACGCTTCGGCCGAGGACGACGCCTGAGCCGCTAGCTCTGCAATGGCGCGTTGCAGTGTGTTGACGCGTGTTGCGTTACATGGACACCCCCGCGACCTGCGGGGGATCCATCGAGAGGAGCGCGCACATGACAGGCACGAAAACACTGCTCGGCATTGCGCTGGGTGTCTCGATCGCCGGCGTGGCGGTCGCGCAGTCCGCGTCTCCGCCGGAAACGCCGACGCCGCAGGCGAAGAAGACCGGCGGCAACCAGGAAGCGGTGAAGGCGGCCACGCCGTCACCCGACACGGCGATGGCGCGGCTGGATACCGACAAGGACGGACGCGTGAGTTCGAGCGAAGCCAGTGCGGATCCGACATTCGATTCGGGATTCGCGGCGATGGACGCCGATGGCGATGGCTACGTCACCGACAACGAGTTCCATGCGAAGGCGAAGGCGACGTCGAAGCCGAAGTCGCCCTGAGCCAACGCGCGATGCGAGCACATGCAAAGGGCGCCCTCGGGCGCCCTTTTTTTCATCACGACGATGCCAGGCATCAATGTCGGGTCGCGGTCTCGTCGTCGTCGTTCTCGCGCATCAGTTTCTCGCGCGTCCACTGGTCCCCGATGCCGCGCCCCTGCGCGCCCTGGTTTTCCAACGCGTTGCGCTGGCGATCCGTTTCTTCGACCTGCCGCTTGGTGGCCGTCAGCGCTTGCGCAGCACTCTGCTGCGCCGCGGATTGGGTGCCGTCGTTGCGGGGTTTGCTGCGTGGTGCCGGGCGCTGGGTGGGCATGGGGGAATCCTCGGAGGCGTGTGCGATGGCGTGGGTTTTCGCGATCCATCGTGGGGGCCGGGGCATTAAGCGGCGTGCATGGCGCAAGTAAAGTTTTCGTAATCCCGGGCGCCCTTCACGCAATCCGCAGCGGCCATTCGCGCGGCGATGACATCGGCCGCTGCACTCTCCATTCATCGAAGGGCTATCTGCGCGCAACGCGCGCGAACGCCCGCGATCGCCGCATCGCACGATCGCGCGCCGGCCGTTAACGCAGAACGTGCGCGCAGTGGTTAACACGATGTGGAGGCACCGATCGCGCGGTCGGTTGGATTCAGACGCGCCGGTGCAAGGTGTTCGCCGTTCCGAGGGCATCTGTCGCCCCCACCGCGAACGCACTGTTCCCCCGCAATGGAGATCGACGCATGAAGTCCAATCGCAGCCCGCTTTATTTCGCCCTGGCCCTGACGCTCGCCGCGCCGCTCGCCTTCGCGCAGTCGGCCCAGACCACGCCGCAGTCGGCGACCCCGCAGGCCACGACGACCACCGAATCCACGACGACCACGCAGTCGACGGATGCGCAGGCCAACACGAACGCGAACGTCAACGCCGCCACCCCGGCGACGCCCGCCACCCCGGCCACCCCGCAGAGCGCGACCGACGCGATGGCGCAGACGCCCGCGACGCCGGCCACGCCTGCCACGCCGCAGAAGAAGAACTGGTCGGAGCTCGACGTCGACCAGAACGGCTCGCTGAGCGTGTCGGAAGCCGCGCCGGTGCAGAGCCTGACGAAGGCGTTCACCAAGGCTGACGCCAACGCCGACGGCCAGCTGACGCAGGACGAATACAAGGCCTACCTCGCCGCCAACGGCAAGGCCAAGGCCCGCTCGGGTTCGGGCGGCTAAGCAACACCGCCCCCGGCCGGAACGCGCACCCACGCGCGCT